>CAXTCN010000067.1:0-24933 GCA_964242575.1 uncultured Acetobacteraceae bacterium
AACTGACCAAGCCGTCGTCACAAATGGCATACTCCAAACCAAGTGACCCACTAGCTGTTGCGCGAAACCGTTACCTCCAATGCCGGCGGACGGGTGATGGTCTGCAGCACCACGCAGTACCGCTCCGTCAGCTTCAGCAGCGACGCCACTTGTTCTTCCGAAGCGTCCGTATCCACGTCGAACGCAAGACGGACCGCGCGAAAGCCCACCGGCGCATCCCGGTCCACCCCGAGCGTGCCGCGGAAGTCCAAATCCCCCTCCGCCGTGACCCGGCCGGACCGCAACGTGACGCCCAGCGCCGTCGCCACCGCCTTCAACGTCACGCCCGCGCACGCGACCAAGGCCTCCAGCAGCATGTCGCCCGAACACAGCTCCAAACCGGAGCCGCCCGTCGCCGGATGCAGCCCGGCCACTGCGAGCGCACGCCCGGTTTCGACCTTGCACACGATCCCGGCGCCGTCCAACGATCCGCTGGCCCGCAGCGTGACTACCGCAGCCCCTGGCTCCTGCCGATAGCGGTCCTTGAGCGGCGCCTGCATGGCCCGCAGCTCCGTCGCATCCATAGCCGTCACTCCTGTTCAAAGCCCGAAGCCATCGCCCGATCCTGCGCACCGGCGATGGCGTGCATGACGCGCCGCCGCATGTCAGCGAACGCCGGCGCATCCGGGTCCCGCGGGCGCGCCAACGGAACCGGCACCGTAGCCGATAACCGGCCCGGCCGTGGCCGCATCACGATCACCCGGTCCGCCAGCAGCACCGCCTCATTCACGTCATGCGTGACCATCACCACCGTCGGCCGCAGCTCCTGCCACAAGTCCAGCAGCAGCCTATGTAGGCTGCGCCGGGTGAACGGGTCCAGGGCGGAGAACGGCTCGTCCAGCAACAGGATGCCGGGATGCCCGACCAACGCGCGCGCGATGGCGATGCGTTGCTGCTGCCCGCCGGACAGCGCCTTGGGCAGACGGTGGCCGAACTCCGCCAGGCCGACACGCTGCAACAGCGCCGCGCTGCGCGAGGTCCGTTCGGCCGGGTCCAACTGCTGGCCGCCGAAGCCGATGTTGGCCGATGCCGTAAGCCATGGCAGCAGCCGCGGCTCCTGGAACACGGCGCTGATGGCCGGGTGCGTGCGCGGTCCCACCGGCTGGCCGTTCACGGCGATAACGCCGGCGTCCGCCTGGTCCAGCCCGGCCAGCAGGCGCAACAGCGTCGTCTTGCCGCATCCGGACGTGCCGACCAACGCCACGACCTCGCCCTGCCCGGCTTGGAACGTAATGCCGTCCAGCGCATGGGTGCCGTCCGCATAGGTTTTCGACAGGCCCTCGATGGACAGGACGCTCATAGCGCCGTCCGTGCCGTGTCCTGCCAGCTTACCAGCGGGCGCGACAGCGCGACCAGCGCCCAGTCGCAGGCCTTGCCCAGCACCGCAAACGCAGCCATCGCCACCAGGATGGTGTCGGCCCGGCCCATCTGCTGCCCGTCCAGCAACAGGTAGCCCAGGCCCTCGGACGCGCCCAGCAGCTCCGCCGCCAGCACGAACATGAACCCCAGGCCCAACCCGGACCGCAGCGCCGTGATCCAGGCCGGCAGAATGGCCGGCAGGGTGATGCGCAGCGCCAGCCGCAGCGGCGACAGGCCAAACACCCGCCCGACCTCCAGCAGCTTGCGGTCCACGCCGAGGGTCGCTCCCAGCACGCCGAGATACACCGGGAAGAACACGCCCAGCGCCACCAGCGCCAGCTTGGACGTTTCGAATATGCCGAGCCACAGGATGAACAGCGGCACCCAGGCGATGGACGGCACCGACCGGATCGCCTGGACAGACGGGTCCAGCAGCCGGCGCGCCAAGGTGCTCGCGCCCGTGAGCGTGCCGAGCGCGGTTCCGACCGCGGCGCCGAACAGGAAGCCGAGGGCCACCCGCATCATGGTGGCAGCGGCGTGGGTCGCGAGCTCGCCGCTCAGGGCCAGGGTCCCCGCCGCTTCCGCCAAACGGGACGGCGGCGGCATCAGCCGGCCGGACACATGCCCGGACCGCACCGCCCACTCCCACGCTAACGCCAACAGGACCGGCAGCGCCAGCGCCACCACCCAGTCTGGCATAGGCCGCGGCGCCCGCCTGGCCGGCAACGCGGCATGGGACGCGTTGGGCCGTTCCGGGAC
The DNA here is from genome assembly GCA_964242575.1 of uncultured Acetobacteraceae bacterium. Taxonomy (GTDB): domain Bacteria; phylum Pseudomonadota; class Alphaproteobacteria; order Acetobacterales; family Acetobacteraceae; genus JANPPS01. Next base: position 2,158 of record CAXTCN010000067.1, read on the forward strand.
CAGCTTGGCCGGGCTGGCGGTCACGCGGCGAGCCGGTCCGCGAACGCGGTATCGATCAGCGTGCCGGTCAGGGCTGCCACGTCCAGGCCCACATCCAGCACGCCGGCCGCCTGCAACGCGCGTCCGGCCTCGATGATGGTTTCGGCCTGTGCGGCGCCGATGCGCCCGCTGGCGAGGCCGGTGCGCTCCAACTGCCGGGCTACGACCGCCTCTGGCAGCTTGGTCGCGGTCATCAGCAACTCCTTCAGGGCGTCCGGGTTGGCCACGGCCCAGATGCGGGCCTGCTCGTAGCGCGCCAGCACGCGCCCGACAATCTCCGGATGCTCGGCCGCGAACGCGTCGCGCACGTTCAGCACGCCCCAGGTGTTGGACGCGGGCTTGCGGTGAAACAGCCGTGCGCCGTGCTCGACCTCGGCCGCCGCCATGATCGGGTCGAGGCCAGCCCACGCCGCCACGTCGCCACGCTCCAGCGCGGTGCGCCCATCCGCGTGCTGCAGCAGCACAAGCTTCACGTCCCGCTCCGAGAGCCTGGCCTCGGCTAAAGCGCGGATCAGGAAGATGTGCGGGTCCGTCCCGCGCGTGACGGCGATGCGCTGGCCCCGCAGGTCGGCGACAGTCCGGATGGCGCTGTCGCCCTTGGTGACCAGCGCAGTCCACTCTGGCTTCGAGAACACATACACCGACCGGACCGGGTTGCCGTTGGCCCGGGCGATCAGCGCCGCCGCCCCGGCGGTGGAGCCGAAATCCAGCGACGACGCGTTCAGGAACTCCAGCGCCTTGTTCGACCCGGCCGACTGCACCCAGCGCACCGCGACGTTCTGCCCGAACTCGGCCTCCAACAGACCCTGGCTGCGCAGCACGAGGCTGACTGGGTTGTAGGTGGCCCAGTCCACCCGGATCTCCCGCGGGGCAGCCGTCGCGGCGCGGACCGTGGCCACGGCAGCCAGCATGGCGAGCGAGGCACGGCGGGTCAGGGCATGGGGCAAGGCGTGGCTCCGGCGGGTGGACGCAGGACCAGCCCCGCCATTCCATGGCGAGACAAGGAGCGGGTCGCAACTATAAGCAAGATGGCGGCGGCAGAAGGCACGCGTTTGCTGAGTTCGCCCTGCAAAAGGAAAACTCCATCTATGGACAGGGTATCCGACGCCTGTTTCACACGCTCGTCTCGCAAGCCCATCATCGTGGTGGCGGCCTATCGCAACGGCTTGCCCGACAAAGAGATCACGCGCCATCGCAGCCCGGCGTCGATGCGGACCCATGTCCGGCGGGCAAAGCTCAGCGGGCGTACCCGGCTGGCCGAGTCCTGGTGCGGCCGGACGAGGCGCTGAGACTGGATCATGCCGCTGCTTCGCCCGACCAGACCTGCCCTGGCCGGGTGGCGACGAAGCGCGCAGGGTCCACGCCTTCTCCGCTGAGCGCCGTGGCGAGGTCAGCGACCGGCCGGTCAACCCCCTCATCAGTGAGCCGGAAGGTGCCCCAGTGGTAGCCGAGCGCCTGGCGCGCCCTGAGCAGCTTGAACCCCTGCACTGCATCGACCGGGTTCATGTGCTGGCTCACCATGAACCACCGGGGCTCGTACGCGCCGATTGGCAGCATCGCGAGGCCGAGCTCCCCGTGACGCTCGGCGACACGGCGGAATGGTCGTCCGTCGTCGAACCCAGTGTCGCCGGCGAAGAAGACGCCGTCCCCGAGGCCACGCAGCACGAAGCCGCACCAGAGCGCGCGGTTGCGGTCCGTCACGCCGCGCGCCGACCAGTGATGGACCTGCTCCAGCACGGCTTCGACGCCGTTGCCGAGCGGCACCGTACCGCTCCAATCGGCGGTGGTGACCGTCATGGCCGGATCGTGGCCGCGGATGGCCACGTCATGGCCGAGCGGAGCGATGATGCGTGGCCGGTGGCGTCGCCAGAGCCGCGCGAGAGTCTCGACGTCGAGGTGGTCATAGTGGCCATGCGAAACCAAGACCACGTCGATCGGCGGAAGGTCGTCAAAGGCAATGCCCGGCGGATTGACGCGCCGCGGGCCGGCGAAGGACACCGGACTGACGCGGTCCGACCAGACGGGATCGGTCAGGATGTTCAGGCCCGCGCCCTGGAGCAGGAAGGTCGCATGCCCGACGCAGCTCACCCGCAACGCTTTCCCCTGGACCCGCTGCGGCGGCCGGTCTTGCGGGAATGGGCTGGGGTAGGCATCCGGCCAGCTTTCGCTGCGCCCACTCAGTTGCCAGCGCGCAAGGTCGGGAAAGCCCCGAGGCCCGACGCCACCCGGATTGAAGAACCTTGCGCCGTCGAAGTGGTCGGTCACCGGGCCGTCATAACTGGGGATGCCCCCGCCGATGCAGCCTCCGAGCCAGGGCAGCGCACCCAGCACAGGAACGGCGGCAAGCAAGGCGGCGAGGCGACGCCGGGTCAGGATTCGAGCAGGAGGATTTTTGTCGTTGCTCACGGGATGTCCTTAATCGTCACGGGCGATTGAACGGGAAGGGAAGCAAGCGGGCTGGCGTTCCGCGCTGGAAGGAAAAGGCGAGTGCGGGGGAGTGTCAAAAACCTGGGGCAGCCCGCTTGCTGGTCTCGGGCTGATTGGTCTGGCTGATGTCTGACCATGAGAGGATGCTTAAGAAGCTCGACGGGTATCGGTGTGGTAGCCCAGCTCCGGTTTGGGTTGAGATTTGGGATGCACGGAACGAGCGGCTTCTACATGGGCTTGAACGACGCACAGTGGGCCATCGTGGCGCCGTTGCTGCCGCTAGCGAAGTCGGGCGGCCGCCCGCGTACGACGTGCCTGCGCTGCGTGATCGACGCGCTGTTTTCCTTCTCCGCATAGGTTGCCAATGGCGGCTGTTGCCACGTTGCTTCCCGCCCTGGGGCTTCGACGGCCACAAACTGGTCAAAGGTCGCAAGCGGCACATCCTGGCGGACACACTGGGCCTGCCCCTCGCCAGTCGCGTCGAGCCGGCAAACATGCCCGACCAGCGCGCGGGCGCCCGCCTGCTCGGGGGCTGCGGCCCTTGTTCCCCGCCATCCGCACGGTAATGGCCGACGCGGGCCACAGGAGCCGTAAGCTGGCGCAAGATCTGCGTCGACACGAGGCTAGCGGCTGCACATTGTCCATCGGCGCGAGCGGGCCTTCACGATCACCGGGCTGACCTGGATCGTCGAGCGCAGCTTCGCCTGGCTCGGGCGGAACAGGCGGTTCAGCAAGGACTACGAGTTCAAGGTGCAAACGTCCGAGACCCTGATCGACCTCGCCTCAATACGGCTCATGCTGAACCGGATCGCACCGACATAGAAGTTCTCAAACATCCTCTCATAACCGCGCGCCACCATGCCGCCGATCAGCTTGTCCCGGAACCGGCTGACCCTGCCCGTGAGCTTGAACGTGCTCATGGAGCGCCGCATCTGGTCCCCCTCGCCGGTTGTGAACCCGGCGCAGTGGATCGCAACCTGCATTGCCTGCTCCTTGAACAACGGCACGCCCAGCGTCTTACCCAATATACGCTTCACACCAACCGCCTTGACCGTTGCCTCGGACGTGATCCCGTTTGGACCGCTTTTGTGATTCGCTCTGCCGCTTGTTTTGGCGTGGGAGACGATCATGGCGGTGGCGATTACGCGGCAGGACGTGTCGGTGGGCGACTTGCGACGCGAGGCTGGGCGAACGCGGGATGTCAAGGCGGCGCGCCGGATGCTGGCGATTGCGTGCGTGATGGAGGGGCAGTCGCGCGAGGACGCGGCTGAGACCTGCGGCGTCGAGCCGAGAGGTTCGCCGGACATGGACCGGCAAACGCTGCGTGACTGGGTGCACCGCTTCAACGCGGACGGGCTTGCAGGCCTTGCCGACCTGCCGCGGCAAAACGGCCCGAAGCCGCGCCTATCGCCGGAGCAGGAGGCGGTTGTGGCTGGATGGGTCGAGCAAGGGCCGGACCTGACGCGGGACGGTGTTGTGCGCTGGCGCTGTGTCGACCTGCAGGAGCGGATCGGGCGCGAGTGGGGCATCAGCCTGCACGAGCGCACGGTGGGCAAGCTGCTGCGCAGGCTGGCGTTCCGGCGCTTGTCGGTGCGCCCGCAGCACCCGAAGAGCGATCCCGAGGCGCAGGCGCTTTTCAGGGCGGGTTCGCGGGCCTTGTAGCGGCCGGCCTGCCGCGGCAGCAAAGGGCAAGCCCGTCGAGGCCTGGTTCATGGACGAGGCCCGCGTCGGCCAGCAGGGCACGCTGACCCGCGTGTGGACACTGCGCGGCACGCGCCCGCGTGCGGTGCGCGACCACCGCCGCACCTCGGTCTACCTGTTCGGCGCTGTCTGCCCGGAGCGTGGCATTGGTGCAGCGCGGAGATGCGCCTTGAGCGGCCGGAGCGCTGCGCCGCGCGGCCCCGCTATTGAGGATGCCCTGCTTGGCTTCGATCCGCGGCCGGATACCCTGGCCAGAGATCGTGACCAGGCGTTCTGGACCGCTCATTTGCGCGCCGCACTGGCGGAGCGGTTCTCACAGGCGCCTGGCATCGCCGCGGAGGCGCTGCGTGCCTGGCCGGCCGACCCCGAACTGCTGCTGCTCGCAGCCCTGACCGCCCTGGCCGGAGGCCTGCCGGAGCGTGCGCTCGTCTTGCTCAAGCGCTACGGCCCCAGCAAGCCGGCCACCCTGCTCACGGGCCTCGTCCTTGCTCAGCAGGGACAGTCCGCCCGGCGGCGTTGTCAGGTTGGCGAGGTCGGGTCGGAGATGGCAGCCTATATAGCATGACGATCCCAATGAACCCTTACCGTGGTTTCCGCTTTCCAGCCGAGGTCATCGAGCACGCGGTATGGCTGTATCACTGCTTCAGCCTCAGCCTGCGCGACGTCGAGCTGATCCTCGCCGCTCGCGGCGTGGTGGTCAGCTACGAGAGCATCCGCGCGTGGGCCTGCGCTTCGGCCGGCTGTTCGCCAACGCGCTGAAACGCGGTCTGCCCCGACCAGGGGACAAGTGGCACCTCGACGAGGTGTCCCTCCGCATCCGCGGCAAGCTGCACTATCTCTGGCGCGGTGGACCAGCACGGCCACGTGCTGGACATCCTCGTGCAGAGCCGGCACAGCGCCAAAGCTGCCAAGCGGCTCTTTCGCAAGCTGCTGAAGGGCCTGCAATACGTCCCGCGCGTGATCGTCACCGACAAGCTGCGGAGCTACGCTGCCGCGAAGCGCGAGATCCTGCCCGGCGTCGAGCACCGGCAGAGCCGCTGCCTCAACAACCGCGCCGAGGTCTCGCATCAGCCCACCCGAAGACGCGAGCGGCACATGCGGCGGTTCAAGTCAGCCCGGCAAGCCCAGCGCTTCCTCGCCACCACAGCCGCATCCACAACCATCTCCAGCTCCGCCGTCACCGCCTGAGCGCCGAGGAACACCGCGCTGCACGGGACGTCGCGTTCCGAACCTGGCGCGAGGTCGCCGGAGTTGCGACCACTGCATGACGTTCAGCTCGCTGTGTTGCTTCGGTCAGACACGCTCACAGCAACCTGACAATGCCATACCGCGTGCTCGATGACCTCGGCCGGGAAGCGGAAACCACGGTAGGGGTTCATTGGGATCGTCATGCTATATAGGCTGCCATCTCCGACCCGACCTCACCAACCTGACAACGCCACACAGCCGGATTTGCCGACCGCCCGCTGCAACCGGCGATGTAGCCGGTTGCAGCGGGCGGCGATGACGAACAACCTTGTTTCCCGCAACCTCGATGACGGAGCGACACAGAGTGAGAACCTATTAAGCAGGTAGTGCGCTTGCGGCCCTGGGCCTGTCCCTGACCCTCGCGTCGTGCGCTCCGCCGCCAGCCGCACAGACCTCAGCCGCGCAGCCGTCGCTACGGCGGTGCAGTCCTGCTGCAAACGTGCCGGACGCTCGTGCTACAGGACAGCACCTATCAGGATGAGAACATCATCGGCTCGCGTGCGACGCCATCCAGCAACAACTCCTGGCAGCAATACGCAGGCCAACCCGGCCCGTATGGGACCAGGATAACCGTCTTGGTCGCGGGCTCCGACATTCTCGGCCACACACCGACACCTACCAATGCGAGTTCGCCGGCACGGCGCTGACAGCGATGAACAGGCTGCCCGAGCAAGACAGTCCGGGGCAGGCACGCCGCCGCTGACAGCTTCGGTATGCCGGTGCGCGGGACCACAGCACACCTCTGTCCGCCCTCCTACGCCCTCATTGCCGGCCGCACCGCCGCGACCGGCCCGGGTGCCGGAACCACCGGCTCCAGACTTGGCCGCCGCCGCCGCGGGTTGAGATGCACGGCCAGGCACCGCCGCATCTCGGCCCGCGCCTCGGCCATCCCCGCCTGAGCGTCCGTCAGCACCTGCTCCCGCCGTGACACCAACCGGGCCAGGTCCGCAACTTGCTTCCTCACCGCGCGCTCCACCGCACGCTCCTGGATGCGGGCACGCACGCCCTGCTCGAAGTCCGGCGAGGTCCCAACGGCCCGCTTCAGCCGCATGTCGCTGCGGATGTAGCTCGCCGTCGCCTCGTCCCGCCCCCTCGCGCTCCGCTCCACCAGGTCGAGCGCCAGGGCCTTGTAGGGCTTCTCAGCGAAGTTCTTGGCGGTGCGCTGCCACAGATCGGCGTCCGTCACCTCCGTCGGGTCGCCGATGGGCCGGCTCGCCAGCTCGGCTTGCGTTTCGGCGGCGCGGCTGATGAACGTCCAGCCGATCCGCTCGTGCCGGCTCTCCGCCACGTAGCCCTTGAACGCCGTGATGCCGGCCGAGCCCCGGGGCAAGGCGTTGATGTGCTCGGCCGGGGTGATGCCCTGCGCCGCGTCCACCGTCAGGCAGTGGCCATGGCCCAGCAGCAGCCGCTTCGTCCCGGGGTCCGTGAGCCGGCGCCACTCGACGTGCCCCACCCGCCCCCTGGCATCCTCCAGGACCAGTCCCTTCTCCCACCAGCCGCGCACGGTCACGACGTCGCCGTTGGCGCCGATGAACCCGCGCTCGCCGTCGATCCGGGCCGCGGTCTTCTTGTAGAGGCGGAAGCGGTCGCCCACCGCCACGGCGAGGTCATATTGCTCGCCGCAGTTGTTGGTCGCGGCGTATGCCACCTCGGCGGCGCCGATCTCCCCGCGCCCCTTCAGCCGGGTTCGGACCGCCTTGCTGATCTCGGCCGCGTCCGCGTTGGTCAGCGCCGAAACGGTGATGCCCTTCGCGCTCCCCGCCGCGCGCAGGGCGTCCCGGCGCTCTAGGTAGAAGGCCGCGATGCGGTCCACGACCTGGTCGTAGTCGCCCTCGATCAGCCGGGCGTGGCCGTCCTCGCGCTTCATGTCCAGCGCCCGCGTCACCTCGTCGAGGCGGTGCTTCTGCTGGGCTTCGAGCGGCGCCCCTGACAACCCCGTCCCGCGGAACAGGCCGGCGATCTCCCGCGCCCGCTCGGTCTTCTGCCGCACCGTGTGCAGCAGCTTGGGCAGCGCTTCTGGCGGCATGTTGCGCACCATGATCTCGACGGCCGAACTGGCCTCGATGGACTGGCACTGCTCGCCGTCGCCCATGCCGCGGACGGTGCAGCCGGTCTGGCGCCACAACCGCATCACCTCCAGGAACTGCCGCGGCCCGAGCTGCGCCGCTTCGTCGATCACCAGCACGGTGTTGGCGTCCACCTTGATGGAGCCGTCGCGCACGCCGTCCAGGAACGGCGTGATGGCGGCGGTCTCGTGCACGCCGGCCTGGCCCAACTCGCCTGCCTTCAGCTCGTCGGCCTGGCGCCAGGCCTGGGAGATGCCGATCACGCGCCGGCCCTCGGCCTTCTAGGCCAGCACCGCCGGGGGCAGCACGGCCTTGGTCTTGCCGACGCCGGCGACGCCCTCCAGGAACACCAGCCCGCCGCCGCAGGCGAGGCGCCGCGCCGCTTCGAGCTGCTCGCCGCCGAACTCGCGCCCGTAATCTACCCCGCTGTCGCGCACGGCCTGCTCGAACATCCGGGCCGGGACGGCGCCGGCCGCCGTGCGGGAGGCCCGGTGCACGAGGGCGGACAGCTCCCGCTCCAGCGCCACCTGCACGGTGTTCGTGACGCGCTGCTTCTGCCCCGCCATGCCGACGATGAGCGAGGCACGCTCGCCGTTGACAGTGATGCCGTCGGCCTCGACCCGGCGCACCACCGCGTCGATGTCCCGCTCGTCCCGGATGCCCACCCCGATGCCGCCGCGCGCGGCCTACATCCGGATCACGTTCAGGTCCAGCACCGCGGCGGTTCTGAACTCCTCCTCGATGTGCCGGGTCGCGAACGCCGCCGCCCGAGCGATCTGTTCCTCCCGGTCCAGCACGTCGCGCCGCTCGCCGGTGATCGCGGTCTCGTGGCGCCAGCCGAGCGCGTCCGCCTGGTCGCGCCAGGAGCGTTCGTCGCGGGGGCCATCGTCCTTGGACAGCTTGGTGTTCTGGGCCGTGTTGCCGAGGATCTCCAGCTTGCGCTCGACCCCGAGCGCCTCCCAGTCCAGGCCCTGCTCGCGGGCGTAGCGCTTGGCCTTGGCGACCGTGGCCTTGTGGCCCTTGCTGAACGCCTCGCGCACCCTCTCCGGGATGCAGGAGATCGCGATGGCCTGCTCGCCCTTGTCGTACTCGGTCTTGATGCCGAGCGCGTTCAGCTCGTTGGCCAGGAAGCCCTGGAAGTAGGCCCCGAACTCCTTGACCCGGCCGTGCATCTCGGCCGTGTCCAGCGAGCCGACGTGCCCGCCCCCGGTCACGACGAGGTTGAACATGGGGTTGTGGACGTGGACCTGCGGGTCGCCCGTGTCCGCTCGCTTGGCCTCGAACAGCCGGTCCAACACCTGCTCCGTTGGCCCGGCGGTCGTGTCGATCCCGAGTGCCGCCGCCGCCTCCGGCGCCATGTCCGCCCGCCAGGTGGCCCGGGCGTCGCGGCCGTAGTAGTTCGCCAGCACCCTGCCCTGGTGCTCCTCGGGCATCGGCGCGTCGAGCGCGGTGTGCTCGGTCAGGTAGGCCCGGATCAGCTTGCCGTCCGCTTTGGCGCTGATCTTGCGCAGGCTCATCACGCTGCCAGCTCCCTGGCTCCTGCACCCCTTCCCGCTGCGACGTCGGCCTCGGCGTCCAGGATCGCCTCCACCAAGGCCTGCGGCAGCTCGGTCAGTCCCTGCACCGTCGTCTCGGCCAGATCCTTCACCAGCGCGTTCTGCCGGTCGATCTTGGCGGCCAGTTCCAGCAGCACCTCAGCCAGGCTGGGACCGCTCCGCTGTTCGCCCTCCTCCAGGGTGAGCAGTTCGATGATCCGTTCCAACCGCTCGTTGGTGATCGTCGCCTGCACCTCCTGGTCGTGCAGGACCTTGGCGATCGCAACCAGAAGGATGCCGTGTTGCTCCAGGGTTTCCGTCACCCGGCGCTCGAAGTCGGGGGTCCGCATGGGGGCGCTGCTCCTCTGTGCCGCCCCGGCAACCTCGCCCGGCCGGGCGCGAACGGCGCGCGGCTTCCCGTGCCTCCTGCAACCGCATCCAGCAGGGATGCAATGGTGTAACGAGCTTCTGGCGTAGCCCTCCTGTAGCCAAGACGTAGACAACCTGTGGCCAAGGTGTAGCCGAGCCGTAGCCATTCGCGCCCAGCCCGGCGAGGTCTCAGGACCACCCCTTTCAGGGTCTTGTTTTGGCCTGTGCGAGGACGCGGGCGGCTGCGACGTGTGATCGTGCGGTTTTGCCATCGATGTAGCCTTTGGGCTTGGTGAGCTTGGGTTTGCGCTTGCTGGTGGCGACCTGGCGCGGGTTGATGTTGCGGGCGAGGCGGAGCAGCCGTTTGGCCAGGTGGCCGGGGTCAGCGCCGTGCCACGGCGGCCAGCACTCGGGCGGCACGGCGATCATCAGGCCCTCGTAGCTGCCCCTGATCTGCACGGCCAAGTGGTAGGTGGACACCTCCAGGGGCGGCTCCTGCTGCTTGTGCGCCTGTTCCACGTAGCGGGCGAGCAGGGCAAGGACGTTGTAGGCCAGCACGGCGGCGGCAAAGCCCAGCAGCGCCGCGCGGGGGTGGCCAAGGCTGGCAACCTCGCTGTGCAGCACGCTTTCCAGCCGCCCGAACATGCCCTCAATCTCCGGCGAACGGCTGCGTTCGACGTGCCAGCGCGTGCGGTGCAACTCGGCAACCTGGCCCTTGGCCGTGACCGCCTGCTCGCGAAGCTGGCCGGTGTCGGTGCGGCCGCACGCGCGCCACTCGCCTTGGCCCGCCAGCCGCGGTGGTTCGCGTGCTCGCGCACGACGAAGCCGGCTCCGGTCTCCTGCCAACTTCCCAGGATCGCGCCAGTGCAGAAATGCCGGTCGGCGATCCACAGGTCGCCTGGGCCTGCGCCATCCAGCAACGCCGCCACCGCGGCGCGCTCGCTCGCGTGCGCGTCTTCGCAGGCCACCAGGTCCACAACCAGGCTAAGGTCCGGGTCATGCACCACCAAGGACTGCCCGGGCAGCGCCGCACCCCGGCGCTGCCGCAGTGGCCCCAACCGCTTCTCGCTGCCCGGCAGGTGGTTGCCGTCCAGCACCCGCAGCCGCTAGCCAGGCAGGATGGCAGGCTCGGTGTGGTTCACCTTGTCATACAAGGAGGCCAGCGACACAGGCAGGCTCGGCATCTGCCGGGCCGCGGCGTGCAGGGACGGGCGCAGCCCCAAAGACACCAGCGTCATCAACTCCAACCACGGTCGAAAACAGCAGCGCGCGCATACTGCCGCTCGCGGTGCGCCTCGAACACCTCGTCCACCCAGCCCGCCGGCAGCGCGTGCTCCAACGCAGCACGCGCCATCACGCCCGCCGGCGCGTGCCGCTCAAACCGCTCCAGGACCGCAGACCAAACCGAACCAGCCCCAACCGACCCCGTGTCCATCCACCAAAGCTGGAACGCACGCAAACACCCTGAAAGGGGTGGCTCTAAGGTGTGACTGCCATGTCCCAGCGTGGCTGGCTTGTGGACACCAACGTGCTCTCGGAACTGCGCAAGGGCCGGCGGTGCGATCCGAAAGTCCAGGCCTAGGCCGTCGCCGTGCCGCCGGTGGCCTGCTTCATCAGCCGCCTGACCCTGGCGGAAATCCGCTTCGGCATCGAGCAAGTCACCGACCCGGCGTTCCGCGCCGAGCTGGAGGCCTGGTTGGCGGACGGCGTCAAGACCTGGTTCGGCACGCGCGTGCTGGAGGTTGACGAGGCCGTGCTGCTGACTTGGCGCTGGTTGGCGGCCGAGGGGAAGCGGTCCAACTACACATACGCGCAACCAGACGCCCTGTTGGCCGCGACCGCGCTGGTGCACCAGCTTGGCGTGGTCACGCGCAACACCGCGGATTTCGAGCGCGCCGGCGTTCGGCTGTTCAACTCTTGGGTGGACGAAGCGACGGCGCCAGCCGCGCGGCAATCAAGAACTCACGGTTCCCCTCCGGCCCGGTGACCGGGCTTTCGGCCACGCCCAGCACTTCCCAGCCTGGCAACCCGCTCCACCACGCCTGCACCCGCGCGCACACGGCGCGGTGCACGTTCGCGTCCCGCACCACGCCCTTGCTGCCGACCTGGCCCGGCCCAGCCTCGAACTGCGGCTTAATCAACGCGACCGCCCATGCGCCGGGCATGCACAGCGCGAGCGGCGCCGGCAGCAGGGTGGACAGGCCGATGAAGCTTGCGTCGCACACCAGGGCGGCCACCGGGTCCGGGACCTGTTCGGCCGTGAGGTAGCGCGCGTTGGTGCGCTCGTGCACCATGACCCGCGCGTCGTTGCGCAGCGCCCAGGCGAGCTGGCCATGGCCCACGTCCACCGCGTGCACCCGTGCTGCGCCGTGGTGCAGCAGCACGCTGGTGAACCCGCCAGTCGAAGCGCCGACGTCCAGACACACGAGTCCCGCCGGGCTCAACCCGAAATGCGCCAGCGCATAGTCGAGCTTTAGGCCGCCGCGGGATGCCCAAGGGTGGTCCTGCCCGCGCACCTCAAGCGGCGCGTCCGCCGGCAATTGGTCCCCAGCCTTGTCCACCCGGCGGTCGCCGCTCCAGACCTTGCCGCCGAGGATCAGCGCCTGGGCGCGGGTGCGGCTTTCGACCAAGCCGCGGTCCACCAGCATCTGGTCGGCACGGCACCGGGCCACGCTGGGCTAATGCCTGCGGTCCACGACATAGGCGGCCAGCGCGCGCAGCCGGTCGGCGGCCGGGCCGAAGCCGTCGAGGTGCTGCGCCGCCTGTTCCGCCAGCGCCTCCGCCCGCGCCCGCGCCCGGTCCACGCCCAGCAGCGCCACGAGCGTCGCCTTGCCGGCAGCCTGGTCTTTGCCGGCGGTCTTGCCGATGCCCTCCGTGGTGCCGACCGCGTCCAGCACGTCGTCGGCAATTTGGAACGCAGCGCCCACGTCTCGGCCGAATGCCGCGACCTGTGCACGTACTGCTGGGCTGGCGCCGCCCAAGATAGCAGCGGCCTCGGCGCTGTATTGGATCAGCCGTCCGGTTTTCAGCGCCTGCAGCCGCATCACCTCGGCGTCCGTGAGCGCCTCGCCCTCGGTTGCCATGTCAATCATCTGCCCGCCCGCCATGCCCGCCGCCCCAGCCGCAAGGCCCAGCGCCAACACCAGCTCGCAACGCACCAGCGGGTCCGGATGGGTGGCCGGATCGGCCAGCACCTCGAATGCGCGCGCCTGCAGCGCGTCCCCGGCCAGGATGGCGGTGGCCTCGTCGAACTTGCGATGCGTGCTGGGCTGGCCGCGGCGCAGGTCGTCGTCGTCCATCGCCGGCAGGTCGTCGTGCACCAGCGAGTAGGCGTGCAGCATCTCGACCGAGGCGGCCACCCGTTCCGCACCGGCCTGCTGCGTGTCGAACAGCCCGGCCAGCTCCAGCACCAGGAACGCCCGCATCCGCTTGCCGCCGCCGAGCGTCGCGTAGCGCATGGCCTCGATCAGCCGGCGTTCCTTGCCGTCCGGCAACGGCAACAGACGGTCCAGCGCGCCTTCGACCACCCGCGCCTGCTCGGCCAACGCGCCCGCGACATCGATGGCGGCAGGAGCCAGCGCCGTGTGCATCACTCCATTGCCTTCAGCGCGACCGTGCCGTCGGCGCGCTCGACGATGGCCTGCACGCGCGCCTCCGCCAACGCGAGCTTCGCCTCGCAGTGCCGGCGCAACGCCGCGCCGCGCTCATAGTGGGTAATGGCGTCCTCCAGCTTCTGCTGCCCGCCCTCAAGCCCGCGCACGATCCGTTCCAACTCGGCCAGCGCGTCCTCGAAAGACAGGCCGGCGATGTCGTCCGCCATGCGGTCCTCCTTAAATTTACAGTGCGGTTACTGGCGCATCAGCCGGCGGACGTGCAAGGCGGCGCTGGCGGCCAGTGCCGTGAGGTCATAACCGCCCTCCAGCACCGACACCAGACGCCCGCCGCAACGCCGGTCCGCCAACGCCAGCAGTTGGTCGGTGATCCAGCCGAAATCCTCCGTTTCGAGCCGAAGGTCCGCCAGCGGGTCCGCCTTGTGCGCGTCGAACCCGGCCGACACGATCAGCAGCTCCGGCGCCCATGCGTCAAGCGCCGGCACGCCGACCCGCTCCCACGCGCGGCGGAACTCGACGCTGGTGGTGCCGGGCGGCAGCGGCAGGTTCAGGATGTTGTCCGCCACCCCGCGCTCCGTCGCCGCCCCGGTGCCGGGATAGCAGGGCGACTGGTGCGAGCTGAGGTAGAACAGGTCCGGGTCCGCCTGGAAGATGTCCTGCGTGCCGTTGCCGTGGTGCACGTCGAAGTCCACGACCGCGATGCGCTTCAGGCCCCAGCGTGCCCGGGCGTGCAGCGCCGCGATGGCTGCGCCGTTGAACAGGCAGAACCCCATGGCCCGGCGGCGCTCCGCGTGGTGGCCCGGCGGACGCACGGCGGCGAACGCTGCCTGCGCCCAGCCCTCCATCACCGCGTCCACTGCGGCGATGGAGGCGCCTACGGTCCGGCGCACGGCATCGGCGCTGCCGGCGCTCATCAGGGTGTCGCCGTCCAGGTGCACGCTGTCGCCGGGTTCCGGGCGGATCGCAAGGATGGCGCGCACGAACTCCGGCGGGTGGGCCAACGCAAGCTGCTCCTCCGTCGCCTCCGGCGCCAGCTCACGCAGCAGGGGCACGAAGTCCGGGTGCTCCAACGCCTGCAGCACGGCGCGCAGGCGGTCCGCACGCTCTGGATGGAATGCGCCGGTGTCGTGCTCCAGGCAGGCCGGGTGGGTGAACAGCGCGACCGTCATTGCGCCTCTCCCGCCGGGTCATCGCGTTTGCGAATCGTGAAGCTGAACACGCCGGAGTCCTCGCCCTGGGCAATCAGCGCGTGGCCGGTCTCCCGGCAGAACGCCTGGAAGTCGGCGACGGCGGCGCGGTCGGTCGCGAGCACGCGCAGCCGGTCGCCGGCGGCCAGGGACCGCAGCGCCTTGTTGGCGCGCAATACGGGCAGCGGGCAGGACATGCCCTTTACGTCCAAGGTGGTTTCACTCATTCGCCCAGTATCCCCCCGCCACTAGTGAAACCGCAAGACCAGCAAGACGCCCACGACGATCAACGCCAGGCCCATGAGGTCCGCCCGGCGCAGCGTTTCATGCAGGTAGAACCGGCTGAACAGCAGCGTGAATACCAGCTCGGCCTGCGCCAGCGTCCGCACCAGCGCGACCGGCGCCAACGCAAAGGCCGTGAACCAGCAGGCCGAGCCGCAGGCGGACAGCACCCCCACCCACATGGCGCTGCGCCATCCGGTGAACGCGGCGCGCAGCCCGGCCGGCTCCCGCCACGCCATCCAGCCGCCCTGCATCACGGTCTGCAAAATATTGGTGACCACGAGGGCGCACAGCGCGCCAAGAATCGGGTCCGACGCCCCGAGCGCCAGGACCGCCGCCTTGATGCCGACGCCGGACAGCGCGAACCCGGCGCCCGCGCCCAGGCCGCACAACGCCGCCGGCTGCACCGTCGCGCGCAGCAGGGTGCGCGGGTCCAGCCCCCGCCCGGCCAGGGACAGCACGACCACGCCCACGACGCCGACCCCGATCCCGGCCCAGGCGAGCGGCGTCAGCACCTCGCCCAGCACCAGCCAGGACACCAGCGCCGCCTGTATGGCGTCCGTCTTGGAGTAGGCGGTGCCCACGGCGAAATTGCGGTGGCCGAACGCCATGATAAGCAGCGACGTGCCCAGGATTTGCGCCAGCCCCCCGGCGACGCAGCCCAGCATGAACCCGGCGGTCGGCCATGGCAGCGTGGCGCCGGTCCAGGCCCCATAGGCCGCGAGCAGCGCTGCGCCGACCGGAACGGCATACACGTAACGCACGAATCCGGCCGTTCCCACCGAGAACCGGCCGCGCAGCCGCTGTTGCAGCGCCGTGCGCCAGGTCTGGAACAAGGCGGCAGCGAGCGTGATCGTTATCCAGGGCGGCATAGGCTAGTGTCACGCTTGCCCGGCTCGCAGGCAAACCAGCGCCCTGCCGGAACGTTGCTGTTGAAAGGGAATTCTTCACTATGCGATTTTTGATTACGCTGTTCACTCTCAGCCTTGCCGGCGCAGCGTCGGCCCAGTCCGACAAGGTGTGGACCCCAGCGCCGGTGCCAGGCGATTCGCCCGGCGCAGTCACTCCGGCAGACCGGGCCGGCAGCGGCTCGTCGCGGAGTTCGGACGCCGGTCCGGACACCTCGACCCCATTCAGCGCGTCGCCGTCCGGCCTTGGCGGCAGCCAATCCAACCCGTCGTCTGGCGATACGGCGCCGGGCCGGGCCTCGGAAACGCCCAACCTGTCGCGCTGATCAGGCCCGGTTCACCAGCCACAGCCCGACGCCGACGCAGGCCAGGCCCAGCAGCAGGGTGAACGACACCGGCTCATCGAGCAGCAGCCAGGCCGCCACTACGCCCAGCAGCGGGGTCAGAAAGGTAAAGGCCGCCAATCTGCCGGCGGGATAGCGTGAAACAAGCCAGAACCAGGTGAGATAGCTGGCGAAGCAGACCACCACGCATTGGTAGCCCAACCCGGCCCACGCCAGCGGCGTGGCCTGCGGCATCCCGAGTTGCCCCGCAATCCCGGCTGCCAAGACCAGCGCGGGCAGCGAGCCCCAAAGCTGGTACGCCAGGACGCGCTCCGGAGAGATCGCTTGCAGGGCCAGGCTTGCCTTTACGACGACGGTTGTCAGTCCCCACATCGCCGCTGCGCCCAGCACCATAGCGTCCCCGAGAAGGGAGCCACCCTCTATCCGGTCCACAAGTGTTACCGCTACGCCTGCGAACGCGATGACGAGGCCTGCGAGATGCACCGGCCGCAGGCGTTCCCCGGGCACGAACAGGTGGGTGCCGATAGCGGTGAAGAACGGGCCGGTGAACAGCAGCACGACGGCGCGGGAGGCCGAGGTGAGCTGCACGCCGGAGAACAGCAGCATGAACTCGACCGCGAACAACCCGGCCGTGACCATGCCGGCGCCCCACGACCCATCCCGCGCCATGAGGCCCGCCAGGCCCCGCCAGCCCGACCTGGCTCCGACCCAGCCCAGCAGCAGCGACCCGGCCACCGCCGAGCGCAGCACGGCTTGGAAGAACGGCGGGATGCCCTGGGTGATCGCGACCTTGCTCGCGACCTGCTGCACGCCCCAGACCAGGCACAGCAGCAGCGCCACCGAGACGGCGAGGCCGTCCAATCGCTGCTTCGGTGCGGCTGGCACCTAGACCCCGCGGAAGACGGGTGCGCGCTTACTGAGGAACGCGGCCTTGCCCTCGGCGTGGTCCGCTGTCTGAAACAGCGCCGACTGCGTGTCGCGCTCCCAGTCCAACGCGGCGTCCAACCCGTGCGCGAGATACTGCCGGGTCAAAGCAACAGGCAGCGGCGCTGTATCGGTGAAGTGCCGCGCCCGGGCCAGCGCCATGTCGAGCGCGGCACCTGGCAGCGTCAGGTGGTCCGCTAAGCCGATCCGCTCGGCCTGCTCCGCGCCGATGGTCTCGCTGTATAGGAACACCTGCCGCGCCCGGCCCTGCCCGATCCGCGCCGGCAGCGTGTGCAGCAGCCCGAGGTCCGCGACCAGCCCCACCTTGCCGAACCCGGCCGCGAACCGTGCGTCGGCCGCTGCCACCACCGTGTCGCAGCACATTGCCAGCGACAGCCCGGCGCCGACGCACCAGCCCTCGACCGCAGCAACCACCGGCTTGCTGCCCTTGACCAGCAACCGCACCAGCCGGTGCGTCACCCGGAACCTCTCGCGCCCCGCCGCAAGGTCGGCCGCATCCATGCCGCTGATGTCGCCGCCGGCGCAGAACGTGCCGCCGGCGCCGGTAAGCACAATGGCGCGAAGCTGCCGGTCCGCCTCAATGGTTTCCAGCGCGTCCACCAGGGCCTGCCGCATGGGCATGGCGAGCGCGTTGCGGCGGGCCGGGTAGTCGAGCGTCAGGATTGCGACTGCGCCGTCACGCGATTGGGTCAGCACGGGCCTACCTCAACCACGGCGTCCGCGGCATAGGCGCCCTCGTGCTCCGGCATCGCGAACACCGGGTTGAGGTCAATCGAGCGCAGCCGCGGGCCGGACTGGTGCGCGAACACCGACAGCCGGGACAGCATGAGCGCCAGCGCCGCGATGTCGGCCGGCGGACGGCCGCGCGCGCCCAGCAGGACCGGCGCGGCGCGGATGGAGCGGATCATGCGCTCCGCCACGTCCACCCCGAACGGGCAGCGGTGCAGCACCACATCACGCAGCACCTCCACGAACACGCCGCCCAGGCCGAACAGCGCCACCGGACCGAACACCGGGTCATGGTAGGCGCCGAGGATGCACTCGACCCCGCCGCGCAACTGCTTGGCGACCAGCACGCCCTCAAGCCGCGCCTCCGGCAGCGCCGCCGCAGCACGGTCCAGCAGTTGGGCGAAGCCGGCGCGCACTGCGTCCGCGCCGCGCACGCCCAGCAGCACGCCGCCGATGTCAGACTTATGCACGATGTCCGGCGACAGGATTTTCAGCACGACCGGGTAGCCGAACCGCTCGGCCGCGGCTACGGCTTCATCGGCGGTGGCACAGGCGGCCTCTGGCCCGGCGGGAATGCCGGCCGCACCCAGGATGCGCTTGGCCGCGGCCTCGGACGGGCTGGTCAGCGGCAGCTCGATTGGGGGCACCACCGGCGGCGGCAGGCCGGGCAGCTTGGCGAACGCCTCGCCGAAGCGGCCCATCGCGTGGATCGCGACCGTTGCGCGGGTCGGGTCCTCGAACACCACGAAGCCGTCCGCCTCGTACTCGCGGATGCGTTCGGGCGGGCCGATGACCGACAGCACATACAGCCGGTCCGGATGCTTCGCCTTGGTCGCCACCAACTGTTCGCGCAGGCGCGGCGCGACGCTCGCGGCGCCGCCGACCTGGGTGAAGAACGCCAGCACGCTCGTGTAGCCGCCGTCTTCCACCATGCTGTCGGTGAAGCGGCCGATCAACGACATGTCGTTGAACGCCTGCGCGGTGCAGTCGACCGGGTTGCGCGGCGCGGCGAACGGCAACAGCGCCTTGAGCCGGGCCTGGGCGTCGGCCGGCATTTCCGGCATTGGCAAACCGAGCGTCTCGGCGGCGTCCGAGATCAGCACGCCAGCGCCGCCGCTGATGGTGATGACGCCCAACGTGTTGCGGACGGGGTAAATGCGCCGGGTCGCGGTCGAGGCGATGTCGAGCATCTCCTCGGTCGTGCGGGCGCGCACCACGCCGAACTCCGCCAGCACGGCGTCCGTCACCGCGTCGTCCCCGGCGATGCTGGCGGTGTGAGACCGTGCGGCATGGGCGCCGAGCGCGCTGGTTCCGACCTTCATCATGACCACCGGCTTGCGCGCGGCCCGGGCCGCCGTCAGGGCTGCAAGGAAGCTCTCGGCCTCGCGGATGCCCTCGGCATAGGCGGCGATGACGTCGGTGTCCGGGTCCTCCGCCAGCCAGCCGATCACGTCGCCGACCGTGACGTCGCCCTCGTTGCCGGTGGTGACGCAGACCGGCGTGCCGATGTTGCGGTTGCGGGCGGTGGCGAACACGTGGGTGCCGTACGCGCCGCTTTGGCTGGCAATGCCGATCCGGCCGGGGTGCGGCCAGCCGTTCTCGAACGAAGTGGAGAAGATGGGGTAGAAGCCGATCCGCGCGTTGAACAGGCCGAGGCAGTTCGGCCCCACCACGCGCATGCCGTGCCGCCGCGCTGCGTCCAGCATCAAGGTCTGTTCCGCGGCGCCGGCCTCGTTCATCTCGGCGAACCCGGCCGTGAACACGATGGCCGAACGCACGCCAAGCGCGCCCAAATCCTCGATGGCCTGCACCGCGAGGCTTGCCGGAACCGCGACGACGGCGGTGTCCGGCACCATCGGCAAATCCGCGACGGAGGCGTAAGCGCGCAACCCCTGCACTTCCGCACGGTGCGGATTGACCGGAAGGATGTCGCCCTGGAAGCCTTGCGCCAGCATATACTGGATGGGCCGGCCGCCAATCCGGGTGGGGTCGGTGGATGCGCCGAGCACCGCCACGCTGCGCGGCCGCAGCAGGCTGTCGAGGCTGGAGAAACGGGAGGTCATGGCGGGGCACCATGCCCCCCGCCACGGTGCCCCAGCAAGTTAGGATTGGGCGTCGGGCGAGACCAGCATGCAGTTGGTCCGGGCGCGCACCAGCTTCTCGCAGGCTTGGGCGGCCGCGTCCCGGGACAGGCCCGTCAAACGGGCGCGGTACAGCGTGCCGCTGCCCTGCCGCACGCTGGCGACCAGCGGACGCGCGCCGGCCAGGGCGTCGCGCGCCTGGCCCCGCGCCGCCGTCGTGGCGGAGCTGGCCAGGCCCGGGTTGTTGAACGCGCCGACCTGAACGGCCCACTTGCCAACCGTGGACCCGCCCCGTTGCGCCACGGCTGGAGCGGCGTTCGCCGAGGACACCAGGGCGAAGCCGGGCCGCCGCGCTGGGCTGGGCGGCGTCAAAGCCGCCATGGCCTGCGCGCGTGCCGGCTGGGCGCGCGGCGGCACGACTGGCGCGAACGCCGCGAACTGACGCGGACGCGTCGCCGCCGGAGGCTCGGGCAGCTCCACGGCTTCGGCAAGCGGCACCAGCCGGATACGGTCGCTGAGTTGGTCGGACAGTTCCGCCAGTTGCACGGCCTCGGGCTGCGGCGACAGGCGGATTGGCGTCGCGGGCGCCTGCGCGAGTTGCACTGGTTGCGCTGGCGCGTACGGCACTGGGTCAAGCGTGATCGCGACCGCTGGCGACGGGTCGGGATTGCGGAACTGGGCCGTGGGGTAACGCGGCCCTTCCGGGATGCGTATCGGCAGCGCGTTCATGGCGTATTGCTCGCCGGCCGAGCGGTTGTTCGGCGCATAGCCCGCGATCTTGGGGCCGACGCTCGCCACATAGCGCCGGGTCTCCTGCGGCAGGCTGCGGTTGCGCGTCAGATGGTCGTCAAGCCGCCCCGGCCCGGCGTTGTAGGCCGCCAGGAACCCGGGTGAGCCATAAATGTCATACATTTCGCGGATGTAAGCGGTGCCAGCGAGGATGTTGTTGCGCGGGTCGAACGCGTCGTCGCCGAGCTCCGGATAGCGGGCGCGCAGTTCGGCATAGGTGGCGGGCATGACCTGCATCAGCCCCATGGCGCCGGCGCTGGAGGTCACCAGGTCCCCGTTGCGGCCGTACAGCCGGCCGCCGGATTCCTGCCGCATCACCTCGCGAATCCAGCGGTCGGGCACGTCGAACTTAGCGGCGGCTTCCTTGACATACGGCCCCCACGGGTCGCTGGCTGAGCCGGGCGGCGTGTAGGTGCGGTTTGCTCGGGACAGGTAGCGGGACGACTCCTGCTGCGCGCTGAGCTGCGGCTTGCTGGCGCAGGCGGACAGCAAAGCCATCACCGCAACGCTGCCGAGCACCTGTGCCTTGGAACCGATGAAACGCGTCCTCATGACTGACAGCCTCCGTCGTGGCGCGACCGCTTAGGCGGCCGGAGGGCACGACGGCACCGGGCCGTCGCAAGAGAGGGCGGACTTGCATCCGCTCACAATCGTTAACCAAACACAACTTCGGGAGCAAGGCAACTTCTGAAGTTCATGGTGCAAGCCGTTATTTAACTTGGCATTGTGACTTGAAAGCGACAGGCGCCGTCGCCGTATGGTTGCAGTGACCGCCTGAATCGGCTATCGCGCGGCCCCTATGAGCGCAGCCCTGGAACCCCGCAGCCGCGCCGAACTGGTGCTGTTGTCCGACCCGTCCACAGGAGCCCGGCAGCGCCTGGCGCTGCTGGACATCAAGGGTGGATTCGCACTCTGGCGCCTGGCCTGCACGCTCGGCTGGCTGGACATCCGGCTGCGCTACCGTGGCTCCCTGCTGGGTCCGTTCTGGCTCACGCTGTCCACCGCCGTCATGGTGGGCGCGCTCGGCGTGCTGTACTCCACGCTGTTCAAGATGGAGCTGCACGACTACCTGCCCTACCTCGCGTTGTCGTTGGTGCTGTGGGCGTTCCTGTCGAGCCTCATCACCGAGGCCTGCGCCTGCTTCCAGTCGGCCGAGGGCATGATCCGCTCGATCCGCATGCCGTTCACCCTGTATGCCCTCCGGGTGATTGTGCGCAACGTGCTGGTGCTCGGGCACAATGTCGTGGTGATCGTGGTCGTCTATGCCGTGTTCGGCGTCTGGCCCGGCGCGACCGCCTTGCTGGCGCTGCCGGGCGTGCTGCTCTGGGTCGTGGACGGCATCGCCTGCTGCCTGCTGCTGGGCACCGTCTGCGCGCGGTTCCGCGATATCCCGCCCATCGTCGGCAGCTTGCTGCAGATCGCGTTTTTCATCAGCCCAATCATCTGGAAGCCCGAGTTGCTGACCGGGTCCGGCGCGGCGTGGCTGCCGTTCAACCCCTTCTATGTGTTGTTGGAAGTCGTGCGCGCCCCGCTGCTGGGCACGGTCGCGGACGGAACGATCTGGGGTCCAGCTTTAGGGTACAGCCTGGCGCTGCTGGCCGTCACCTGGGCGTTGTTCGCCCGGGTGCGAGGCCGCCTGAGCTTCTGGGTCTAGGCGGTGGCCAGCATCGAGCTTAGCGGCGTGCACGTGAGCTTCCCGATCTACCATGGGAACAGCCGCAGCCTGAAACGCACCATGTTCGCCGCCGCCTCCGGCCGGCTGCGCGAGGACACCCGGCACCGCATCGTGGTGGAGGCGTTGCGCGACGTGTCGCTCACGCTGCGCAGCGGCGACCGGCTGGGGCTGGTGGGCGGCAATGGCGCGGGCAAGACGACGCTGCTGCGCACGCTGGCCGGCATCTACGAGCCGGTTGTCGGGAAGATACACGTGTCCGGCAGCATCGGCGCGCTGCTGGACCCCAACCTCGGCATGAACTTCGAGCTGACCGGACGGGAGAACATCGCGCTGCGCGGCCTGTACAACGGCCTGTCCAGCGCCGCAATCCGCCAGTTGGAGGATGACGTGCAGGACTTCGCGGAGCTGGCGGAGTTCTTGGAGCTGCCGCTGCGGTTCTACAGCTCCGGCATGGTGGTGCGGCTGGGTTTCGCCTTGGCGACCGCCATCCGGCCGCAGGTGCTGCTGATGGACGAGTGGTTCCTGGCCGGCGACGCGGCGTTCATGGAGAAGGCCAGGGCGCGGCTTGAGGACATGGTGCGCGGCGCCGAAATCCTGGTGCTGTCGTCCCACTCCGCGCCGGTGGTGCTGGATTGGAGCACGCGGGTGATCTGGCTGAACGAGGGCCGGGTGATGGCGGACGGGGCGCCGCAGGAGGTCATGGACCAGTATCTCGGCGTGCCCGTGGCGGTGGGTGGACCGTAGCTCGTAGCTTTGAAAGACGAGCTTGAATAGCTGACATCACACTAGCATTACAGTTGCCCAGCAGGTTTCAGATGTGATCGTTGTGCGGCGGCTTGG
>CAXTCN010000068.1:0-24740 GCA_964242575.1 uncultured Acetobacteraceae bacterium
TCATCAAAGCACGCTCCATCGTTGAAGCCGCCAAGGAGGCCTCACAACCAGACAGCTACCGCCCCGCCAGCCAGTCCTCCAGCAGGGCGAGGTTGCGCAGGTTCGCCTTGAACGTGGCGTCGAACAGGTCGCCCAGCACCGGGATCGCGCCCCCGGCGGCGTCCAGCGCCACGTTGCCCAACATGCGGGTCACCAGCGCCGGCGGCGCTCCCATGCGGCGCGCCTCCCACACGATATACAGCGACACCGCCGCCATCGCGGCGTCCCCCGCCACTGGCGCCAGGCCGAAAATGCTGTCCAGGCCGAAGCGGAACCGGGTGCCCGGCAAGCCGAACTGCGCATCCAGCAGCCGGGCCAGCCAGCGCAGCCGCGCCAGCCGTGGGTCGATTATGTGCTGGATCGTCAGTGTCCGCGCAGGATTTGGCTCAGGAACAGCTTGAGCCGGTCGGTCTGCGGGTTCTCGAACAGCGTGGTGGGCGGTCCCTGCTCCACGATCTCGCCGCGGTCCATGAACACCACGCGGTCCGCGACCTGGCGCGCGAAGCCCATCTCGTGCGTCACGCACACCATGGTCATGCCGTCCTGCGCCAGGCCGATCATGGTGTCCAGGACCTCTTTGATCATTTCCGGATCGAGCGCCGAGGTCGGCTCGTCGAACAGCATGATTTTTGGCTTCATGCACAGCGCCCGGGCAATTGCCACCCGCTGCTGCTGGCCGCCCGAAAGCTGGCCCGGGTACTTCTTGGCCTGCTCCGGGATTTTCACCCGGGTCAGGTAGCTCATCGCCAGCTCCTCCGCCTGCGCCTTGGGCATCTTGCGCACCCAGATCGGCGCCAGGGTGCAGTTCTCCAGGATGGTCAGATGCGGGAACAGGTTGAACGATTGGAACACCATGCCGACCTCGCGGCGGATGGTGTCCAGCGCGCGGGTGTCGTCGGTCAGCTCGGTGCCGTCCACGACGATGCGGCCTTCCTGGTGGGACTCCAGGCGGTTGATGCAGCGGATCATGGTCGACTTGCCGGAGCCGGACGGGCCGCACACCACCACGCGCTCCTTTTGGCCGACGCTGAGGCTCACGTCGCGCAGCACGTGCATGGCGCCGTACCATTTGTTCACGCGGTCCAGCAGGATCGCCGGCTGGGCGGTCGTCTCGATGAGGGGTTCGGAAGAGCGCAGCGGGGCGATGGATACGGCTTGGCTCATGGGGGTTCCCTATCTCCGGCACCGCTCCGCGGCGGCGCCCTGTTGCAGCGCAGGCGGCTCAGCGCCGGGCGGTCCGGCGGAATTCCTGCTCCAGCCCACGGCTGTAGCGGGACATGACGTAGCAGAAGGCGAAGTAGATCGCGGCGAGCACGAGGTAAAGCTCGGTGCTGTAGGCTTGCCAGATCGGGTCGGTGATCGCCACCTTGCCGGCGAGCAGCAGGTCGAAGATGCCGATGATGAGGACGAGTGAGGTGTCCTTGAAGAAGCCGATGAAGGTGTTGACCAAGGGCGGGATCACCAGGCGCAGCGCCTGCGGCAGGATGATGAGGCCGGTCTTCTTCCAATAGGACAGGCCCAGCGCGTCGGCGGCCTCGTACTGGCCCTTGGGCAGCGCCTGCAGCCCACCGCGCACCACCTCGGCCAGGTAGGCGCCGGCGAACAGGATGATCGCGACCTGGGCGCGCAGCAGCTTGTCCAGGTTGAAGCCTTCCGGCATGAACAACGGGAACATGACGCTGGCCATGAACAACAGGGTGATCAGCGGCACGCCGCGGATCAGCTCGACATACAGCACGCACAGCATCCTGACCGCCGGAAGCTCCGTGGAGCGGCGGCCGAGCGCCACCACCACCGCGAGCGGAAAGGCGAAGGCGAGGCCAAAGGTCGAAAGGATCAGCGTGATCGGCAGGCCGCCCCAACTGTCCTGCGGCACATACTCAAGGCCCCCCACCCCGCCCCACATCAGCACGCCGATGGCGGTCAGCGCCACGATCCAGATGAGCAGCAGCTCCTTGCGCCAGAACCGGCGCATGGCGGAGATGGCATACAGGCCGATGAACAGCGCGACGACGATGGCCGGGCGCCATTGCTCCTCGTAGGGGTAGCGGCCGAACAGGATGAAGCGGTACTTGTCGCCGATCATCGCCCAGCACGCGCCGATGCCCTTGGCATCGCGGCAGGCGGTCGGGTCCGGGCCGGTCGGCGTGGTGGGGACGGTCCAGACCGCGTTGAGGATGCCCCACTCGAAAAAGCCGATGGCCCAGCGCGCGATGAAGTAGATCAACGCCAGGGTGACGGCGGTCGAGAACCAGCCGCTGAACAGGTTGGCCCGCGCCCAGGCGACCGGCGCGAAGGCAGCAGCGGCCGGACGGTTGCGTGCCACGGCCGGAGCTGGGGCTGGGGCGGCTGCGACGCCGGCAATCGCTGGGACTGGCTCCCCGGCGGCCTCCGACAGGCGGGCGGTGGTTTCCGACATGGCTTAGCGCTCCACGAGCGCGATGCGCGCGTTGTACCAATTCATGAAAAAGCTGATGGACAGGCTGATGACCAGGTAAACCAGCATGATCGCGGCGATGCCTTCGATGGCCTGGCCGGTCTGGTTCAGCGTAGTGCTGGCGATTGACACGATGTCCTGGTAGCCGATTGCGACCGCGAGCGAGCTGTTCTTGGTGAGGTTCAGGTACTGGCTGGTCATCGGCGGGATGATGACCCGCATGGCTTGCGGCAGCACGATCTTGCGCAGCACAACGCCGGGCCGGAGGCCGACCGCGCCGGCCGCCTCCCACTGGCCGGTCGGCACGGCGAGGATGCCGGAGCGGACGATCTCGGCGATGTAGGCGGAGGTGTAGATCACGAGACCCAGGGTCAGCGCGCCGTACTCCGGGCTGAGCGTGGCGCCGCCCACGAAGTTGAAGCCGCGCAGCTCCGGCCACTCCACTTGGAACGGAGCGCCCAGCACCGCCCAGACTGCCACGGGGAACAGCACGATCAGGCCGACGCCGACCGGCCAGACCCGGGGGCGAAGCCCGGTCGCCTCCTGTTTGCGGGTGGCGGCGCGGTCCCAGGCGATGGTGCCGACAATGCCTAGCGCCAGTGCCAGCAGCGCCCACCAGAACGGCGTGTCCCACTGCACGAGCGGAACCTTGATGCCGCGGTTGGACAGGAACACGCCCGGCAGCGGGTTCCAGCTCTGCCGCGGGATCGGCAGCGCCTGCAGCGCCGTGTACCAGAACAGCAGTTGCAGCAACAGCGGGATGTCGCGCACCACCTCGACGCAAACAGCCGAGACGCGGGCGATCAGCCAGTTCTTGGACAGCCGCGCCACGCCCACCAGCGTGCCCAGGATGGTGGCGAGCACCACGCCCACGACCGCGACCTTCAGCGTGTTCAACAGCCCGATCAGGAGCGCACGACCATAGGTGTGGATGGACGGGTCGTAGGGGATCAGGTGTTCGCCGATTGGGATGCCGGCGGTGCGGCCCAGGAACTCGAACCCGGTGGCGATCCGCCGCGCGTTCAGGTTCCGCTGCGTGTTGTCCACCAAGTACCAAATGATCGCCGCGACGGCGCCGAGGATCACCACCTGCCACACGATATTGCGCACCCGCGGATCGGACCAGCTCAGGGTGAGCGGCTTCTTTGGCGCTGCCCGGCTCGTGCGGGGATCAAGCGTGGCTCCGGACATCGGCGTGTTCCTAATGGGCAACTTAGGCTGTGGCGGCAGTCTGGAACCAACTCCGAGACCAGAGCAACAAATCTATGCAATTTCCGTGACAGGATGGGCCGCCCCTGGACAGGAACGGCCCATTCGCTAGGCAGGTGGCCCGGCGAAGGTCAGCGGATCGGCGGCGGGTAGTGCAGCCCGCCCTTGTTCCATAGGTTGTTGATCCCGCGCGGGATGCCGAGCGGCCCAACGGTGCGGTCGAACATCTCGCCGTAGTTGCCCACCTGCTTCACGACGTTCACGACCCACTTGTTGTCCACGCCCAGCGCCTTGCCCAAGTCGCCGTCGGCGCCCAGCAGGCGGCGGACGTCCGGGTTGGTGGACTTCGTCATCTCGTCCACGTTCTTGCTGGTGACGCCGCTTTCTTCCGCCTGGACCATGGCGAACAAGGTCCAGCGCACGACGTCGTAAAACTTGTCATCGCCCTTGCGCACCATCATGCCAAGCGGCTCCTTGGAAATGATCTCCGGCAGCAGCACGTGCTCGGACGCCTTGGGTCCCTGCTGAAAGCGGAACGACGCCAGGCCGGAGGCGTCGGTCGAGTAGCTGTCGCAGCGGCCGGCGAGGTAGGTGTTCTGGATTTCGGCCAAATCCTGGATCAGCACCGGGGTGAACTTCAGCTTGTTCTCCCGGAAATAGTCGGCGATTGCCAACTCGGTGCTGGTGCCGGGCTGGACGCAGATGGTCGCGCCGTCCAGGTCCTTGGCGGACTTCACGCCGGCGGCGGTTTTCACCATGAAGCCGGTGCCATCATAGAAATTCACGCCGGCGAACATCAGGCCAAGGTTGGCCTCGCGCCCCAGGGTCCAGGTGGTGGAACGGACCAGCAGGTCGATCTCGCCGGACTGCAGCGCGGTGAAGCGGTTGGTGGTCGTGGTCGGCACGAAGCGCACCTTGTTGGCGTCGCCCAGCACCGCCGCGGCCACGGCCCGGCAGGTGTCGGCGTCGATGCCTTGGGTAATGCCCTTGCTGTCCGCCAGCGAGAACCCGGCCACCCCGGTCGACACGCCGCACACCAGCGTGCCCTTGGACCGGATTCCGTCCATGGTCGCCGAGCCGGTGCCCTGCGCCGCAGCCGGCACGCTGGCCATGGTCACGGCCAGCGTGCCGGCAAGCAGCATCGCGCTGCCCAATGCTGTCGTTCGGTTCATTCCTGATGGTCCTCATAGAAGCAGGCGCGAGAATGCGCCCTGCGTGGGGCAGCATTGTGCGTGGTGCAAGGCTGTAGATCAATGCCCCGTGATGGCGCAAGCTTGGTGGACCGGTGCGGATGGTTCGTGCGAGACCCCTTTCACGAAGAAGGCTCACGACGCGCTACTCGGCGGCTTGGGCGAACGGCAGGCCGGCCTTGATCGGCAGGGTCTCGTCCTGGCTTCACCAACCCGAAACCCAGTAAGAGCCATCCGCAAAAGGCTTCATGCTGACCCACTACCGGCCCGCGACGAAAATCTGAGCTGGACGTGGGCCGTCATTGTAAGCAGGTCCCCGGAAAGCGACCGCGTAATCTCGCGTCACCCAGGAGCACTCTATGCAGCGTAGAACCTTCCTCGCCTCCGCGGCGGCAGGCCTGTCGATGCCGGCGGTGGGCCGCGCCCAGGCCAGCCGGGTGCTGCGGTTCATCCCGCACGCGGACCTCTCGACGCTCGACCCGCATTGGAACACCGCCTACGTCACCCGCAACCACGGCTTCATGGTGTTCGACACGCTATACGGAATGGACAGCCATTACCGCGCCACGCCGCAGATGGTGGCGGGCCACACGATGGACGCCGACGGACGCCTGTGGACGCTCACGTTGCGGGACGGCCTGGTATGGCATGACGGCACGCCGGTGCTGGCGCGGGATTGCGTGGCGAGCATCCGCCGTTGGGGCGCGAAGGACACCTTCGGCCAGGCGTTGCTGGCCGCAGCCGACGAGATTTCAGCGCCGGACGACCGCCGGATCGTGTTCCGGCTGAAGCGCCCGTTCCCGCTGCTGCCGGACGCGTTGGCGAAGCCGGGCGTCTACATGCCGGCCATGATGCCGGAGCGCTTGGCGCTCACTGACCCGGCCACGCAGGTCACCGAGATGGTCGGCAGCGGCCCGTTCCGCTTCAAGGCGGACGAGCGCATAGCGGGGGCCCGCGTGGCCTATGAACGGTTCGAGGCCTACGTGCCGGCGCCCAGCGGCACGCCGGACCGCACCTCCGGCTCAAAGATCGTGCACCTCGACCGGGTCGAGTGGACCACCGTGCCGGACCCGGCCACTGCGGCGGCGGCGCTGCAACAGGGCGAGACTGACTGGTGGGACTACGCCAGCGCCGACCTGCTGCCGCTGTTGCGGCGCAACACCGCGATCAAGGTCGAAATCCAGGACCCGGCCGGGCAGATTGCCCTGATGCGGATGAACCATCTGCAGCCGCCGTTCAACAACCCGGCCGTCCGCCGCGCGGTGCTGGGCGCGGTCAGCCAGGCGGACTTCCTGACGGCGTTCATGGGCGAGGACCGGTCGCTGTGGCGGGACGGCGCCGGCATGTTCACGCCGGGCACGCCGCTCGCGAACGACGCCGGGATGGAGGCGCTGACCGGCCCGCGCGACTACGACCGCACCCGGCGCGCGCTCAAGGAGGCGGGTTACGGCAACGAGCGGGTGGCGCTGATCGTGCCGACCGACTTCCCGAACTTGAAGGCGATGGCCGACGTCGGCGCCGACATGCTGAAACGGATCGGCATGAACGTCGACTACCAGGCGACCGACTGGGGCACTCTGCTGACCCGGCGCGCCAAGAAGGATCCGGTGGACCAGGGCGGCTGGAGCGCGTTCTTCACCTTCGGCGCCGGGGTGGACCAGGCGAGCCCGGCCGCCAACCTGATGCTGCGCGCCAATGGCGCCAACGCCTGGTTCGGCTGGCCGGACGACCCGCGGATCGAGCAGTTGCGGGACGCCTGGTTCGCCGCCCCCGACCTCGACACGCAGAAGCGCCTCGCGATTGAGCTGCAACGCGCGGCGTTTGAGACCGTGCCCTACGTGCCGCTTGGGCAGTACTTCCAGGCTACGGCATACCGCACCAGCCTCAGCCAAGTGCTGAACGGGTTCTCGATGTTCTGGAACGTACGGAAGGCGGCGTGACGACAGCCGCACCGCTGCCGCACCTCGGACCGCGCTTGCGCCGGCTCCGCCGCTTGCTTGGGCTGAAGCAGGGTGTCGTGGCGGAGTGGGCTGGCGTGACGCAGGCAACCGTCTCACGGTGGGAGCGTGGCGAGCTTGAACTTCATCCCGAACAGGCTGCTAAGCTCCTGGCCCAGCTTGCGCAAAGCGGCAGGCGGGCCGACGCGCCGTTGCGGCGCTTGGTCGACACGTCTCCCCTTCCGGTCCACTTGGTCACCGATGCTGACCACCGCCTGCTTGCCGCATCCCGGCAGCGTGAGCGTGAGTGGGGCCAAGCAGCAGCCAGCCTAATTGGCTCTCCGTTGTGGCGCTACGCAACCGAAGGCATCCAGGCCGCCGAAGCGGGGTTGCACGCGGGTGGCTGGTGGCAGGACGCGACGCCGCACCCTGTCGAGGTCCGCACTGGCAACGGCGACGCGGGACTGGCTATCAGGGCCGGGTTGATGCTGTGGGAACGGCTGTACCTAATGGATGGCACACCCGTGCGGCTGTGCACGAGCTTGCGTCCCGCCTGACCCGGACGCGCATACTTTATGCGCTGACAGTCCGTGCCTGGCCTGCATAGCCTGGGTCCGGGCCGTGATGGAGGATCATCAATGATATCGGACGCGTGGCGGGCTGGCCTGGACGGGCGGTTGATACAGCAGCTTGGGTTCCTGCTGGAGGCGGACCGCCTGAAATCGGTGGTGCGCGGCAGCCGCATCGCCGACGGCTCCCGGCACGAGAACACCGCCGAGCACTCGTGGCACCTGGCCTTGTTCGCCGTTGTGCTGCGGGAGTGGGCGGTGGGCGAGGTGGATACCTGGCGCGTGGTCCGCATGTTGGTGCTGCACGACCTGGTGGAAATCGAGTGCGGGGACACGCCGCTGTTCGACGCGGTTGGCGCGGCCACGCAGGATGAGCGCGAACGACTCGCCGCCGACATCGTCTTCGGCCTGTTGCCGCCCGACCAGGCGTTGGAGTTGCGCGGGCTTTGGGAGGAGTTCGAGGCCGCGGCGACGCCGGACGCGAAGTTCGCCAAGGCGCTCGACCGGTTGCAGCCCATCCTGCTGAACCATGCCGTTGGCGGCGGCACTTGGACGGATTACGCGGTGGACGAAACCCGTGAGCGCCGGCTCACCCAGCGCATCGCGGACGGCGCGCCGGTGCTGTGGGACGCGGCGCAGGCGGTGTTCGCGGACGCCGTCGCGCAAGGCTGGCTCCGTCCGGCGCCTGAGACGGCTGAGTGAGCGTGGCGCAATGCTCATTCTTGTTGCAGGGCGGCACGCGCCTGCGCAGAGTTGAGGCTTGCCGGGCCATGGCGGCGGCATAGACAGGGCACGCCCGCTGGCACGTGGGCTGCATTGCCGCCTCTGACATGGAGGCTGCCCAATGACCGACGCCCACATCCTACCCCGCCGGCGCGTGATTGGCGGGCTTGGCACCGGAGCCGCCCTTTTTGCGGCTGGCCGGGTCATGCCCGCCCGTGCAGCGCCAAAGCCGCTTACGGTCGGTTTCATCTACGTCGGCCCGCGCGACGACTACGGTTACAACCAGGCCCACGCCGAGGGCGCCGCCGCCCTCAAATCCATGCCCGGCGTCACGGTGCTGGAGGAGGAGCGCGTCGCCGAGACGGACGACGTCGTGAAGTCCATGCAGAGCATGATAAAGCTCGACAACGTGTCGCTGCTGTTCCCCACCAGCTTCGGCTACTTCGACCCGTATGTGCTGCGGGTGGCGGCGCAGGAGCCTGGCGTGCAACTGCGGCACTGCGGCGGGTTGTGGGACAAGGCCAAGCATCCCATGAACGCCGGGTCGTATTTCGGCTACATCGGCATGGGCCAGTATCTCAACGGCATCGTGGCCGCGCACGCGAGCAAGTCCAAGAAGCTCGGCTTCGTGGCGGCCAAGCCGATCCCGCAGGTGCTGATCAACGTCAACAGCTTCGCGATGGGCGCGCGCTCGGTGGACCCGTCCATCACCACGGCCGTGGTGTTCACCGGGGACTGGTCCATGCCGGTGAAGGAGGCGGAGGCCACCAACGCGCTGATCGATGGCGGGGCCGATGTCATCACATGCCACGTCGATGGGCCGAAGGTGGTGGTGCAGACCGCCGAGGGCCGCGGCGCATACACCTGCGGCTACCACGCCAACCAGTCTGCCCTGGCGCCGAAGGGCTACCTGACCGGCGCAGAGTGGAACTGGGCCGAGGTGTACAAGATGTATGCCTCCAAAATGCAGGCCGGCGAGCCGTTGCCGAACTTCACCCGCGGCGGCCTGGCGGACGGGTTCATTAAAATGTCGCCCTACGGACCCGCCGTGACCGCAGCCGCGCGCCAGCAGGCCGACGCGGTGAAGGCCGAAATCCTGAAGGGCGGGTTCGCGGTGTTCAAGGGACCGTTGAAGGACAACACGGGCAAGCAGGTCATCGCCGCCGGGTCCGCGTATCCGGAGACCGCGATTGAGCTGGAGTCGACCAACTGGCTGGTTGAGGGCGTGAGGGGTTCGCTCGCCTGACCGCGGTCGGCGCCGTTGGCACGGACGTGGCCGCGGCGCCCCGGGCCGCCGCCGACCGCACCTACCGGCTGCGGCGGGCGCTGGAGGCCGGGTTGGTGCCGCTGTTCGCCATCTTGGCGGCGACGGGGCTGTTTTGCTTGTTCCTGCTTGCCGCGGGCCGTTCCCCGGCGCAGTTCTTCCAACTGGTCTGGACCGGGGCGTTCGGCAGTTGGTTTTCTTGGCGCAACACCCTCAGCCGTGCCGCGCCGCTGCTGCTGACGGCGCTGTGCGTCGCCCTGCCCGCCCAGCTCGGCCTAGTCGTCATTGGCGGCGAGGGCGCGTTGGTGCTGGGCGGCCTTGCCGCCGCCTACGCCGGGTTGCAGTTGGGCGGCGCGCCGGGGCCGGCCATCCAGCTTATCATGGCGCTCGCGGCCGCTGGCGCCGGGGCGGCATGGATCGGGCTGGTGGGGGTGTTGCGCGCGCGGCGCGGCATCAACGAAACCGTCACGAGCCTGGTCATGGCCTACATCGCCATCGCCCTGTTCAACCAGTTGGTCGAGGGTCCGTTGCGCGACCCGGCCAGCCTCAACAAGCCCTCGACCTACCCCATCCCGCCCGCCGCCGTCTTGCCCACGTTGCCGGGGCTGGACGTGCATCCCGGCATCCTGGTGGGGACGGTCGCTTGCGTGCTGTGCTGGCTGCTGGTCACGCGCACCACCACCGGCTTTGCGGCGCGCGTGACCGGCGGCAACGTCCGCGCGGCGCAGTTGCAGGGGCTGCCGGTGGCGTGGCTCATGGTGGGCGCGTGCGCGTTGGGCGGGGCATTGGCGGGCTTGGCCGGCGCCATCGAGGTGGCGGCGGTGCACGGCCGGGCTAATGCGTCGCTGATTGCGGGATATGGCTACTCCGGCATCCTGATCGCCTTCCTGGCCCGGCACAACGCGCTCGCCATCCTGCCCATGGCCGTGCTGCTGGGCGGCATCGGCGCAGCAAGCGGGCTGCTGCAACGGCGCATGGGCCTGCCGGATGCGACGGTCCTGGTGCTGCAGGGCACGATCTTTGTCGCCATCCTGGCCAGCGAGACGCTGTATGGCCGTATGCGCTGGTTCCAACCCCGGGCCGGCGCATGAGCGGCTTATGAGCGGTATCGAAACGGTGCTGGTCGCCATGCTGGCCGGGGCTTTGCGGGTGTCCACGCCATTCCTGTTCGTGAGCCTGGGCGAGTGCCTGACCGAGCGGGCCGGGCGCATCAACCTGGGCAACGAGGGCGTGCTAGTGCTGGGCGCCATGGTCGCCTACGCCACGTCGTACCTGACCGGCAGTCCATGGCTCGGCGTGCTGGCGGCGGCGGGCGCCGGGGCGATGCTGGGCGGCCTGCATGGGTTGCTGTGCGCGCTGACCCGGGTGAACGACGTCGCCATGGGCATCGCCATCCTGCTGGCCGGCAACGGCGTCGCGTTCTTTTTCGGCAAGCCGTTCGTGCAGCCGAGCGCGCCGGGGCTGCCGGGCATCCCGTTCGGCGCATGGTCCTCCGTGCCGCAAGTCCAAAGCGCCCTCACCATCAGCCCGCTGTTCCTGCTGGGCGTGGCCGTCGCGTTCGGCATGGCGTGGATGTTCCGCGCCACCCGGCTTGGCCTGCGGCTGCGCATCGTGGGCGACAGCGCGGACGCGGCGCGGGCGCTCGGCCTCGACATCAACCGCACCCGCCTGCTGGCGACCATGGCCGGCAGCGCGCTGGCCGGCGTCGGCGGCGCGTTCCTGAGCCTGGTTTACCCCGGAAGCTGGAACGAGAGCCTGTCGTCCGGGCAGGGCCTGATGGCGGTGGCGCTCGTGGTGTTCGCGCGCTGGGACCCCGTCGGGTGCCTCGGCGCGGCCATGCTGTTCGGCGCGGCCGGGGCGCTCGGCCCATCGCTGCAGACGGTGGGTATCACGAGCTATTACTACCTGTTCTATGCCGCCCCGTTCGTGCTGACGTTGGTGGTGCTGGTCGCGACCGTGCGCCCCGGCCGGGCGGTGCGCGGGATGCCGGGTGAGCTGTCCATTGCACGCTAGGGAGGAAACGACATGAACGGATTGGGCGGACTGAACCCATCGCCGAACGGCATGGTGCTGGGCCTGGTGCAGCTTGCGCTGCCCACCATCGAGACCCGCGCCGACATCGCCCGGCAAACCGAGCGCATCGTCGCCATGGTGGCGAAAGCACGGCGCAACATGGCGTCGCTCGACCTCGTGGTGTTCCCGGAGTACGCGCTGCACGGCCTGTCGATGGACGTGCGGGACGAGGTGACGTGCGACCTCGACGGCCCGGAGGTCGCGGCGATGCGGCAAGCTTGCGTGGACAACGCGGTATGGGGCTGTTTCTCCATCATGGAGCGCAACCCCGGCGGCATGCCTTGGAACAGCGGCCTTATTGTCTCCGACACCGGGGAAATCCGGCTGTACTACCGCAAGATGCACCCCTGGGTCCCGGTCGAGCCGTGGGAGCCTGGCGACCTCGGCATCCCGGTCATCGAGGGTCCGCGCGGCGTGAAGCTCGCGCTGATTATCTGCCACGACGGCATGTTCCCCGAGATGTCGCGTGAGGCGGCGTACCGAGGCGCAGAGGTCATGCTGCGCACCGCCGGGTACACCGCGCCGATCCGCGATGCCTGGCGCTTCACCAACCAGAGCAACGCGTTCTGCAACCTCATGGTCACCGCCAGCGTGTGCATGTGCGGCAGCGACGGCACGTTCGACTCGATGGGCGAGGCGATGGTCTGCAACTTCGACGGCGCCATCATCGCCCACGGCGCCAGCGGCCGGGCCGACGAGATCATCACCGCCGAGGTGCGCCCGGACTTGGTGCGCGAGGCCCGGGCCAACTGGGGCGTCGAGAACAACATCTACCAGTTCGGCCATCGTGGTTACTCGGCGGTGGCGGGCGGGGCGACGGACTGCCCGTACACCTACATGCACGACCTCATGGCCGGGCGTTACCGGGTGCCGTGGGAGGCGGAGGTGCGGGTCACCGACGGCACCGGTTGCGGCCTGCCGCCGCGGAGGCTGCTGAAGGCGGCGGAGTGATTGCACATGCCAGCGGTGGGCATCGAGGCGGTGGCCATCGGCAAGCGCTTCGGCGCGTTCGCCGCGCTGTCCGACGTCACCATGAAGGTCCGCCCGGCCACGGTGCACGGGCTACTGGGCGAGAACGGGGCCGGCAAGTCCACGCTGGTCAAGTGCCTGATGGGCTACTACCGCGCCGACGCGGGCGCGTTCCTGGTGGACGGGCGGGAAGCCACCATCGAGCGCCCGTCCGACGCGGACGCGCTGGGCCTCGGCATGGTTTACCAGCACTTCACCCTGGTGCCGTCCATGACGGTGGCGGAGAACCTGGTGATCGCCCGCGGCCAGGTGCCGGCGGTGATCGACTGGGCGCGGGAGCGGGCCGCGCTGGAGGCGTTCATGGCCCGGATGCCGTTCCCGGTCCGGCTGGACGCTGTCGTGGGCACGCTCTCGGCGGGCGAGCGGCAGAAGACCGAAATCCTGAAGCAGCTCTATTTGCAGCGCCGCCTGCTGGTTTTAGATGAGCCGACCTCCGTGCTGACGCCGCACGAGGCAGAGGAGATGCTGGGGCTGATGCAGGGCCTGGCGCATGGCGGCGCCGCCACCGTGGTCATCATCACCCACAAGCTGCCGGACGTGATGCGCTTCACCGACGAGGTGACAGTGCTGCGGCGGGGTCGGCTGGCCGGGTCGGGCGTCACGTCCGGGCTGAGCGGCGCCGACCTCACCGCCATGATGATCGGCGAGCCGCACGCGCCCGCGCGGCCAGAACGGCGCGGCGTCGCCGGGGCTGCGGTGCGCCTGTCGGTCGGTGGCCTGCGCACCCCCGGCGACGCCGGCCGCCCGGGCCTGGATGTCGAGGGCCTGGAGGTGCGGGCGCATGAGATCGTGGGCGTGGCAGGCGTGGCGGGCAACGGCCAGCAGGAGTTGCTGGAGGTGCTGGGCGGCCAGCGGCCCGGCGTCGGCGTCGCTGTGAACGGGGCGCCCTATACGGCCACCCGGCGGCAGTCGCAGGCGTTGCAGGTCAGGGTCATCCCCGAGGAGCCGCTGCGCAACGGCTGCGTGCCGGGCATGTCGGTGGTGGACAACCTGAACCTGCGGCAGTTCGACCGCATGGAGGGGGACGGATTGCGGCGCTGGCTGGATGCGGGCGCCATGCGCCGCCGGGCCGCGCGGTTGATCGCGGGATACGGCGTGCGCGCCGCCTCGGCCGATGCGCCCATCCGCGTGCTGTCCGGCGGCAACGTGCAGCGCTGCGTGCTGGCGCGCGAGCTAGACGGCGACGTGGCGGTGCTGATCGTCGCCAACCCCTGCTTCGGCCTGGACGTGAAAGCGGTGGCGGAGGTGCGGACCCGCCTGATGGCCGCCCGCAACGCCGGCTGCGCCATCCTGTTGGTGAGCGAGGACTTGGACGAAATCCTGGAGCTTGCCGACCGCGTGGTGGTCATGCGCCGTGGCCGCATCGTGCACGAGACGCCTGCGGCTGGGGCGGACGCCAGGGCGATTGGCGCGCATATGCTGGACGCGCACCAGGCCGCGCCGGCTTAGGGCTTGCCGCCCTCCAGCGTCCGCGGCTTGCCGTCCTCACCGAGGGCGACGTAGGTGAACACCCCCTCGGTGACCTTCTCGGGGTCGCTGCCGGTGCGGTCGCGCGACCACGCCTCGATCTTGACCGCAAGCGAGGTTTCGCCCTTGTGCTCCAACGAACAGTAGCAGCTCACCTCATCCCCGACCTCGACTGGGCGCAAGAAGCGCATGGCCTCGATGCTGATGGTGGCTACGCGCCCCTTTGCCCGTTGCGCGGCGAAGCTGCCGCCTGCCAGGTCCATCTGCGACAGGGTCCAGCCGCCGAAAATGGCGCCGCTCGCGTTCGTGTCGCGCGGCATGGCGACCATGCGCGAGTGCGGCCCGCCCGGGACCTCAGGAACCTTGTCCGCCATCAGCCTGCTCCGCCCCGGCCGCTCAGCCGCGCAGGCTCAGCACGGCCACGACCGCCAGGACCAGGAACACCGCGAATACCCCGCCAATGATCCACACCGCGGGCAGGCCGGGCTTGGACACGTTCGCCGACTGCTCGGCGGGCGCCTTGGGCGCGTTGCGCTTCTCCAGCGCCTGGGCCAGCGCCACCTGCTCCGGCGTGTTAGGCGAGCCGGCAGCCTCGTCGTCCGTGCCCAGCGTGGACAGGCCGGGGTCGAAACCCTCCACGACCTTGTCGCCGGTTTTGCCGGCGTTGATGTCGGCCTTCAGTTGCTGCGTGGTGGGGGACATGAAAGACCTTTCAGCGCTGCGGCCGCAGCGTCTCGTTCTGGAAGTATCAAGGTTATGGGGCCAGCCGCGCCGGCGACCACCGCCGGACACAGGGCTTTGATGAGCCATTGGTATGTTGATCTATAGGACAACGCCCGCCGAGGTGGAATAAGCACGCGACGGGTCGATCACATGCCGGCGTGGACCCCGGCAGGCACGCCGAACCAAAAGGAAGCTTCCCTTGAAGGCCGACATACCGCCGACCCCCTACGCTAGCCGCACCACGGCGCTGGTGCTCTCGGGAGGCCTCGCCATCGGCGCCTACCATGCCGGCGTCTGTGCCGCGCTAGATGCCGCGGGTGGCCCGGCGCCGCACTGGTTCGCCGGCTGCTCGATTGGCGCAGTCACCGCCGCCATCCTCGCGGGCAGCCGGCCCGGGGACCGGGTCGCGCAACTGCGCCGGTTCTGGGACACGGTGGGCGACCCAGCGCCGGCCATGCCAACCTGGGCTGGACAGTTTTGGGCCGGGCAATTTGCGGCAGCGCCGTGGCAGCAGGCCCTGAGCTGGGCGAGCGCCACCCGCACCGGCGTCCTCGGCTGTCCCGGCTTGTTCCGCCCGCGCCTCCCCATGGCCGATGACCCCACCCCCGGCCTGTATGACTTGACGCCGCTGCATGACCACCTGGCCCGCCTCGTTGACTTCGGGCGGCTGAACGGCGGCGACGTCCGCGTCAGCCTCACGGCGACCGATGTCGTTACCGGCGAGCGCGTCGTGTTCGACACGGCGCGGGGCGACCGCATCGGGCCGGAGCACGTGGTCGCGTCCAGCGCGCTGTTGCCGCTGTTCGCCCCGGTCAAGCTCGATGGACGGCTGCTCGGCGACGGCGGGCTGACCGGCAACACGCCGCTCGACGTCGTGCTGCACGACCCGGACGCTGGCGACCTCACGGTGTTCGCCAGCGACCTGTTTGGACTGGAGGGGACGCACCCGCGCTCCCTGGCCGCCGCCGCGGCACGCGCGGGAGACATCGTGTTCGGCAACCAGACGCGCCAGGTCCTGGAGGCACACCGGCGCGAGCACCGTCTGCGCACGGCCGTCGCGGACCTCATTGGCAAGCTGCCACCCGGGACCGGCGCACCGGACGCTGCGCGGCTGCGGACCGATGGACGCCCACCCGACGTGGCTGTGCTTCACCTCGGCTACCGTGCAGGGGTTGGCGTGGCCGGGGTGCAGAAGGCGCTCAGCTACACGGAGCCGACGCTGGTGGAACACTGGCAGGCCGGCGAGCGCGACATGCGGGCGGCGCTGTCCCTGCTCGGGGCGGCACCAGTGAGTGGCTTGTCGATCCACTCACTGCCTAATCCGCGGCAAGATGCTGAGGCGGCAGGTCCATCTTACGCACGCTGACCGGGATCGACTTCGCCGCCGGGGTGTCCGCGCCCTCGGCGTGGTGCCACACCGGGATCAGCGGGTTGCCCTCCGGGTAGTAGGCGCTCATGCAGCCCTCGGGAATGTTGTAGGGCGTCACGATGAAGCCCTCGACGCAGCGCACCACGCCGTCGTCCACCTCGGTCGTGAGCGCCACGATGTCGCCCTCCGCCAAGCTCAGCCGCTCGATGTCGTTCACGTGCATGAACAGCGTCATGCGGGTGCCGCGCACGCCGCGGAACCGGTCGTGGTAGCCGTAGATGGTGGTGTTGAACTGGTCGTTGCTGCGGATCGTCATGAGTTGCAGCACGTCCCGCCGCTCGTCCGGCACCGCGATGTCCTCGTTCAGGCTGCGCGGCACGATGAAGTTGGCCCGGCCGGTCGGCGTGTTCCACTCCCGCTTGCGCGCGGTGATCGGCAAATGGAAGCCGCCCGGCTCCTCCATGCGGCGGTTGAAGTCGCCGAACAGCTTGGGGTAGGTGCGCTCAATGGCGTCGCGCACCAGGCTGTAGTCGCCGGTCCACTCCGCCCACGGCACGGCCGGGTTGGGCGCCAGCGTCGCCTGCGCGATGCCGGCAATGATCGCGGGCTCGCTCATCAGGTGCTCGCTGGCCGGCTCGCGCATCCCGCGGGAGCTTTGCACGCAGGCGCTGGTGTCCTCGGTGGTGACGATCTGCGGGCCGCTCGCCTGCACGTCGATCTCGATGCGGCCACGGCACGGCAGGATGTAGGCGGTCCGGCCATGGATCACGTGGTTGCGGTTGAGCTTGGTGGAAATCATGACCGTAAGCGGGATGTCGCGCCAATGCCGCTCCATGGCGACGGTCTCCGGCACGGCGCGGATGAAGTTGCCGCCCAGCTCGATAAACGCGGTGACTTCGTCCTTCAGCACCCGTTTGCACGCGCCCACGGTGTCCAAGCCCTTCTCGCGCGGCGGCTCGAAGCCGTATAGCTCCTTGAGCTTGTCGAGTGGCGCCAGCTCCGGCTTCTCGGTCATGCCCACGGTGCGCTGGCCCTGCACGTTGCTGTGGCCGCGCACCGGGCAGATGCCTGCGCCGAGCTTGCCGATGTTGCCGCGCAGCAGCAGCAGGTTCACGAACATCTGCACATTCTCGACCCCGGTGCGGTGCTGCGTGAGGCCCATGCCGTAGATGCCAATGACGGCGTTGCTGCGGGCGAACACGGTGCCGACCGCCTCCATCGCGCCGCGGCTGAGGCCGGACTGGTGCTCCAACGCCTCCCAGGGATACGCGCCCACGGCGGCGGCGAAGGCGTCGAAACCGTGGGTGTGCTGGTCGATGAACGCGGTGTCGAGCACGCGCGGGCCGCCGTCCGCCTGGGCCGCGTCGTCCAGCGCCAACATGTGCTTGCACACCCCGGTCAGCGCCGCGATGTCGCCGCCGATGCGGACCTGGTGGTACTGGCTGCTGATCGGCGTGTCGGTCGAGGTCAGCATCTCAGTGATGTGCTGCGGGCTGCGGAACCGCTCCAGCGCCCGCTCGCGCAGCGGG
This sequence comes from uncultured Acetobacteraceae bacterium, assembly GCA_964242575.1. GTDB lineage: Bacteria > Pseudomonadota > Alphaproteobacteria > Acetobacterales > Acetobacteraceae > JANPPS01. Next base: position 17,559 of record CAXTCN010000068.1, read on the forward strand.
TTGAACGTGATGATCGGCACGCCGCGCTTATGCGCCTTCTGCAGCTCGTTCAACATGCGGGGGCTGTTGGTGCCGGGGTTCTGGCCGCAGAAAATCAGCAGGTCGGCGTTGTCGAAGTCCTCCAGCGTCACGGTGCCCTTCGGCGCGCCGATGCTCTGGGGCAGCGCCACCGACGTCGGCTCGTGGCACATGTTGGAGCTGTCCGGCAGGTTGTTGCTGCCCAGCATCCGCGCGAACAAAGCATACATGTACGTCGTTTCAAGCGACGCGCGGCCAGAGGCGTAGAGCACCACGTCCTTCGGGTCCATGGCGCGCAGCCGTTGGCCGATGTCGTCGAACGCCTCCTGCCAGCCGACCTCCTCGTACTTGTCGGTGGCCGGGTCATAGCGCATCGGGTGGGTCAGCCGGCCGATTGCCTCCAAGTCGTGGTCGGACCAGGCTTCCAGCTCGGTCACGGTGTGCTTGGCGAAAAAGTCCGGGCCAACGCGCTTGGTGGTGATCTCCCACGCGGTGGCCTTGGCACCGTTCTCGCAGTACTCGAACACGTGCGGCTCGGCCGGCTTGATCCAGGCGCAGCTTACGCAGGTGAAGCCCTTGGGCTTGTTCTGCTGCGTCAGCACCAGCGCGCCGCTCACCGGGATGCCCTCCTTGGACAGGATCGCGCCCAACGAGCGCACGGACCCCCAACCGCCGGCGGGTCCCTTGTACGGCTTCACGCTCGGCGCGTCGGTCATGGCGGCACTCTCCTGATAGTGGCGCAACGTTGGGCTTATTGAGCCGGTTGCATGTCGGCCAGGCGTTTCACTCGGAGCTTGAGCAGCACACGGGGCCTTGTCTCGCAGCCGGCGCGCACCGACCTTGGGCAAATCATGTCCGCATCGCAAATCCCAGATACCGCAACGGCCACCCAGATGGCAGCGCACGCCGTCCATTTCCCGTTCGACAACACCTACGAGCGTCTGCCGGAGCGTTTTTACGCGCGGCACGACCCGGCGCCAGTGGCCGCGCCGCGCCTCGTGCGCGTGAATGCCGTGCTGGCCGAGTTCCTCGGGCTTGACCCGCAGGAGCTGGCCAGTCCCGAAGGGGTAGAGGTCCTGGCCGGCAACCGCGTGCCGGAGGGGGCGGAGTTGATCGCGCTCGCCTATGCCGGGCACCAGTTCGGCAACTTCGTGCCGCAGCTTGGGGACGGGCGCGCGGTCCTGCTCGGCGAAGTGGTGGGGCGGGACGGCGTGCGGCGCGACATCCAGCTTAAAGGCTCCGGCCCGACGCTGTTCTCCCGCCGTGGCGACGGGCGGGCCGGGCTTGGCCCGGTGCTGCGCGAGTACATCGTGAGCGAGGCCATGTCGGCACTGGGCGTGCCCACGACCCGGGCGCTCGCCGCGGTCACGACCGGACAGCCGGTGCTGCGCGGCACGATGCTGCCCGGCGCCGTGCTGACGCGCGTCGCCGCGAGCCATATCCGCGTGGGCACCTTCCAGTACTTCGCGGCACGGGGCGACACGGAGGCGGTGCGGCTGCTGGCGGACTACGCCATCGCGCGCCACTATCCCGACGCTGCCGGCGCCGAGCACCCGTATCGCACGCTGTTGGACCGGGTGGTGGCGCGCCAAGCGGAGCTTGTGGCCCAATGGCTGCTGATCGGATTCATCCACGGCGTGATGAACACCGACAACACCGCCGTGTCCGGCGAGACCATCGACTACGGCCCCTGCGCCTTCATGGACGCCTACGACCCGGGCACGGTGTTCAGCTCCATCGATCAGGCTGGCCGTTACGCCTATGGCAACCAGCCGCGCATCGCGCACTGGAACCTCGCGCGGCTGGCCGAGACGCTGTTGCCGTTGCTGGCCGACGACGAGGACGCGGCGGTGGCGGCGGCGCATGAGGCACTGGCGGCGTTCGCCCCGCGCTTCGAGGCGGCCTACTTCGACGGCTTGCGCCGCAAGGTCGGCCTTGCCACCGAGCGTGAGGGCGACGCCGCGCTGGTTGAGGACCTGCTGAAGCGTATGGCGGACAACAGCGCCGACTTTACGCTGACCTTCCGCCACCTGTGCGACGCTGCCGCCGGGCCAGAGGGCGACGCCGCCGTGCGCGCGCTGTTCACGGACGGCGGCGCCTATGACGACTGGGCCGCACGCTGGCGCCAGCGCCTGGCGGACGAGCCTGCTGCGCCGGACGCGCGCCGCGCCGCGATGCGCGCGGTGAACCCGGCCTTCATTCCGCGCAACCACATTGTGGAGGCCGCGCTGGACGCTGGTGTGGAGCGGCAGGATTTCGGCCCGTTCGAGGAGCTGCTTGAAGTCCTGTCGAAGCCATACGAGGACCAGCCGGAGTACGAGCGGTATGCCATGCCGCCCGCGCCGGAGCAGCGGGTGTATCAAACATTCTGCGGCACTTGAGGCGCAGGCGGCCCGGCCGGCTCAAGGCTCGTGTTGCCATAGGGCTGGCTGGGCGATAATCCCATCGTATTGGCCGTCCGTCCAGGCATCCGGCCGACTGAGAGCATCGTGCGCTCCCGCCGACATGGGCGCGGACGGCAAGCACCGCGTGCTGCGCGTGGAGGTGGAGCCGCTTGCAGTGACCCCCTCGACGGCGCAGCAACTCGGCCTCGCGGCGACGGAACTGGTCACCAACGCCCTGCGGCACGCTTTCCTGCCGGACCAGCCAGGCACCGTGCAGGTGACGGGCGTCCGCTAGCATGACGGAAGTTACCGCCTCAGCGTCGCCGACGACGGCAAGGGCCTGCCGCCGGATTTTGACGGCAAGCCAGCGTCCTCGGGCCTCGGCCTGCGACTGGTCAACATGCTGGCTGGCCAGGTTGGGGGCGGCTGGTGGCAGAAGGGCGTGCCGGCGCATGTTTCACGTTGATTGTGCCGGCGTCAGGGTTGTTAAAGTAAAGTTGACGGAACCGGAAGGGCGCAAACCAGTATCCCTAGTGCCCGCGCGACATGGGAAGCGCCGGCGAGCTTAGGGAGACGACCATGGCGAACGACAACCTGAAAGACTTCTACGTGCAGGGGCTGCAAGCCTTGCACGTTGCGGGCCAGAAGGGCCGGGAGGCGGCGAACGAAACACTCGGCGCAATCACCTCGCCCGAGTTGAAGCAAATGGTGCAGCAGGACACCGACCTGTTGCAGCAGCAGTCCGAGCGCTTGAACGATCTGCTGCAAAAGGCTGGCGCGCAGGCGAGCGGCCAGCAGAACGCGATCATCGAGGGCATCCAGGCCGGAGCCAAGCAAATCCGGGAGGCCGCAAAGGACGACACCACGCGCGACGCAGGCATCGTGGCGTCGGGGCAAATCGCGCTGCACTACTACATCGCAGCGTTCGGCAGCCTTGCCGCCCTGGCCAAGACGCTTGGGATGAATGACGCGGCTGGCGTGCTGAAGCAGATAACTGACGAGTGCAAGCAGCGGGACCAGAAGTACACCGACTTGGCGGAGCAGGTCATCAACCCGCAGTCGAAGGCGGCGTAGGTCCGGAGTCGCATAGTAGGTGGCGTGGCGGGCAGGTAGTGTACTTCCCGCCGCGCTTCCTTGCCTACCTCCACTGAGAGGAAGTCAGCCTTTATGCTGCAACGCAGCATGTTCGGTTTGCCCTGGGTGCTGAGCGGCGTTCGTCGTTTCTTTGGTGCCGCCCGCAGTGTGCCGTGGCCGCTTCCGAACGGGGTTCTGACCTATGGCGCCCGGGCTTAAGCAGCTAATCTCATAGCGGCCACTGCGGTTCTGGCAAGCTATGTTGAGGAGAGTGGGATGAGCGAAGATCGAAGCCGGCACACCCGGATCGGCAACCACCGCCTGCATCCCGAGACGATGATGCTGGGGTACGGCTACGACCCCGGCCTGTCGGAAGGCGCCGTCAAGCCGCCGATCTTCCTGACATCCACGTTCGTCTTCCGCTCGGCCGAGGAGGGCCGCGACTATTTCGACGTGGTGGCGGGCCGCAAGCCTGCGCCCGCAGGCGGGGCCGGCTTGGTTTACTCAAGGTTCAACCACCCAAACTCCGAGATCATCGAGGATCGGCTTGCCATCTACGAGAACGCTGAACGCGCCTTGGTTTTCGGGTCCGGCATGGCGGCGATCGCGACCACCATCCTCGCGCATTCCAAGCCCGGCGACGCAATCCTGCACAGCCAACCCCTGTACGGCGGCACGGAAACCCTGTTCACGCGCACCCTGGCCAACTGGAGCATCCACGCCGAGGGCTTCACCGACGGACTGAATGCCAGCAGCATCGAAGCCGCGGCGGACCGGGCGCTCGGGCACGGCCGGGTAAGCGTGATTTTCGTCGAGACGCCATCCAACCCGATGAACAGCATGGTGGACCTGCAACAGGTCTGCGCTACCAGGGACCGCATCGAGGCGGCGCAGGGACACCGGCCGCTCGTCGTGTGCGACAACACGATGCTGGGGCCGATTTTCCAGGCGCCGCTGCGCCACGGCGTCGATGTCGTGGTTTACTCGCTGACCAAGTACGTCGGCGGCCACAGCGACCTTGTGGCCGGGGCGGCGCTCGGCTCGCGTGACGCGATGCGCCCCGTGCAGGCGCTGCGCAGCGCAATCGGCACGCAGCTTGACCCGCACACGTGCTGGATGATCGGACGCTCGCTGGAGACGCTGTCGCTGCGCATGGAAGCCGCCGCGCGCAACGCGGCGCTCGTGGCCGGCTTCCTGGCCCAGCACGCACGGGTCGAGCGGGTGTTCTTCCTTGGCCCCGACAGCCCCGATGCCGCGGCGAACGCCGTCTATGCGCGCCAATGCAGCGGCGCCGGGTCAACCTTCAGCGTGACGATCAGGGGAGGCCAGGCAGAGGCGTTCCGCGTGTTGAACGCGTTGCAGGTGTTCAAGCTGGCGGTCAGCCTGGGCGGGACGGAGTCCCTGGTCAGCCATCCCGCCTCGACGACGCATTCGGGCGTGCCGTTGGACGTCCGCCTGGCCACCGGCGTGACCGACGGCCTGATCCGGATCAGCATCGGTATCGAACATGCCGACGACTTGATTGCTGACCTCGCCCAAGCATTGGCGCTGCTGGACCAGCGTACTCAGGTTTCACCTGAGCGCAAAGCCGAGGAGGCTCGCGTAGGAGCCGGGTGAGCATCGTTGCCCCTCCCATCGTTCCGCGGCGAGTGCTTCGTCCGGGCCACAGTGGGCGCTGAACAGGGCGCACGCGCTGTGACCCAGGTCATAGCTCCGCCGCATGTTGTCCGCCGGGGCTGTTTGGGCCTATGGTGCCGCGCCGCCACTTCGGCCCGCAACGAAAAGGAGGCGGTCTAGCCTTGCTGCGACAGGCGCTGCATCAGTTCGACGTCGAGACCCACGGCAAGGGCCTCACCGACATCACCCGGCCGGTTCTGGCCTGGGTTGCCGGCCAGGGCATCGGGACCGGCCTTTTGACCGTGTGGTGCCGCCACACCTCGGCGTCGCTCACCGTGCAGGAGAACGCCGACCCGACCGTGCGGCAGGATATCGCGCGCTACTTCGAGGCGCTCGTGCCCGAGGACCCGCAGCGTTACGCCCACAACGACGAGGGGCCGGACGACATGCCGGCCCACCTGCGCGCCATGCTGACCGGCACGCAGCTCACGATCCCGGTGGCCGGCCGGCGTCCGGTGCTCGGCACGTGGCAGGGGCTGTATGTGTTCGAGCACCGCCGGCGTCCGCACCGGCGAGAGGTCGTGCTGCATTTGCTGGGGGAGTAGTGTCAATGGCGCTTTGAGTGGCTGCTCGGGCGGGTGGCAGACTTCCATCGCGAGATGGCTTTGACGACAACTCTGTCCGTCTGACCAACCCTGACGGACACTGCGCCGGGCGTGGGCCGTACCATGCTGTCATGGGTTGCTTAACGAGGTGGCATAAGCTGTCACACTGGTGGAAGGGCGACCGCCAGCGCCGTGCCGGACAGGGCGCCTCAATCGAGTTTAGGCCGGCCCGCTGTCCTGGCGGAAAATCGGCATCCTTTTCGTCTTTTGCAGGACAATGGGAAACATCATCAGCAAGAAGCCCACTGCGCCGGAGATGATGACCGCGCCCACGGTGAGCACGCCGTCGCGCCACGCGCCCCAATAAGCCCAACAGCCGACGGGCAAGAACAAGATAACGGCTGTGAACAAGCCCGGCGAGAAGACCCGCGTGACGATGACCGGAGCGATATGGAACAGGACGGCGTTGACCAGCATGAAGGCCGGAAAAATCAGTGCCGCCGCAGGCAGCCGCCATCCCACCATCGCGCAACTGACGCCCAACACGATGACGATGGCGTTGACCATGTAGAACTCGCTCCACTCGGCGTCTAACTTGAGTATCCGCCGAACCCAGCCATGCCAATCGTAGATGGTCTCTTCGATCATGTGCACTCCATAGGCGGCGGTGGCAATCCAAAGGATGTATTCGTGCGTCATGTGTTCGGTCCTCTGGTGAGGTGATGCGGCTTGTTGTGCTGGTGGTCGTATCCCTACCCCAGACGACCAGCCCGCAATCCGCGTTGCAATGATCGACACTTCTTCGTGGCCTTTACCACCACACCGCATACAGGGCCCAATGACCGCGAAGCTCTGCAAATTGGCCCTCTGAACGTCTCAAGCCTTGAGCGACGGCCAGGGTTGGTGGTGTCCGCTAAACGGAGCATAAGCGGACAGTCAACCGCCAGTCTCAAAATCTGATGTGGCGCTTAGGATGCTCGGGGGTGACCTCATGATGCCTCTGGTTAATGCACTTCTGGGAGCACAATAGCATGTATGATAGTTCTTGCTTGGAGGGCTGCAACACTTCGATCAAATACGTCTTTCGACATGGACGGACTTTTAAAAAGGACCGCCAAGAACTTGCCGGGATACTGGTTTTCTAGTGCATCAACCATGGCCGCATGAATGGCTTCGCATTTTTCCGGTATTCCAAGCTCAGGAATGGCAATACGAAACTCTTCGATTGGGCAGTCAGCAGCGGAACGCCCAAGCAACTTGAAAACACCCGCAGCTAACATGCGATCACCATGGACCAAGACACCCCAGGGGTAACCACTCCTCTTACTCAAGTTCTCTTTTTTCTTCTACCCATACGTCGATCATGCGTTGAGTAAGCGTTGAGTTGAACGCTCTCGCGCCACCCGTCTGCGTGTTAAAGATAGTTTTGTAAGACCCTGTTTGAGGATGGCATTTGCGGCTGGGCTGACGCGCTTGTGCGTCCC
>CAXTCN010000069.1:0-24715 GCA_964242575.1 uncultured Acetobacteraceae bacterium
CCATTGGGGCAGGCCGGAATGCCACAGCCATCGCGACCGGGTCGGGAGGCGCTGTCACAGGCGCGCCCGGCGCTGATGCCGGCGGGGCGGGGATAGACGCCAGGGTGGACGGAGGAGCAGGAGGAGCGTTGCCTGCGGAAAGTGTAGCAGGAAGGCTTCCGGCAGGCGGGGAACCGACCTCGGTGCCAGCCGCACCGTCGAGGATAAGGGCGGGCGACGCTGGTGCAGGCGGAGGGGCAGGAGCGACGGGTTGCGCGACCGGTGCGGCGCGCTGAGCTGGACGAACCAGCACCGGGTCAGCCCCGACCTCGACACCCTCGACCGGATGCAAGGAGGTGTCAGCAACCGGCGGAGACACGGGAACGGCCCGGGCCTGCCCCGGACGGCCTGTCCTTGGCGCAAGTTGGTCAGTGACGGGCGATTGCGCGCTGTTGCTACGGAAGCCCAGGATCTCGTTGGCCTGCGCCTCGGGCGAGGCCCGAGGGAGTTCGTCACGGTACACCGGTCGGGGTTCAGGGCGGGGGGCTGCGGCCAGCTTTGCGGCAGGCGCGACAATGGGCGGCAGGGGTATGCCGGCGGACGCGGCCAGCTCCCTGGCCTGCACCTGGAGCCGGGCCGTGTCCAGGGGATACACGGTGTTTAAGGGAGACAGCAGGAAAGCGCCGCCAGCTACGGCGGTCACGAGCACCGCAGCAGATGCCAGCAACACCGTCCGCCCACGCTTCTTCGGGGTGGCAGGGGTTTCTGGCGCACTGGCCGGGCCAGCGGTCGGCGCGGCAGTCGGGCCGTGCGACATGGGCGCTTCCTCGCCCGGCAGGGCGGCCCGGGGGCGGCCTGCCATGTCGGCGTGGGGATCAGGCGGGAGGCTGTTGATGTTGCTGTCCATCGCGGAAATCCTGTGCGGGTTGCTCGCCGCGTAGGATCGCCCGCCGCGGCGCGAACGGCTCCACTGTCATGGTGGCCTAGTCCGGCAGCGTGACGTTGCTCAGGAACATGACGCCCAGCGAGGCGTTCACATCGACCTTGACGGTCGGGCCGCGCGGCGCCGCCTGGTCCAGCGTCTGGCCGAGCCGCCCGGCGGCGACGCCCGCGCCGACCCCGAGCTGCTGGGTTGGGTTCAGGCGCGAGAGTGCCGTGGTGCCGCCGAACGGGCTTTGCGTGATGGAGGAGTTGCTGAACGAGAGGGCCTGGCCCAGCCCCTGCACGAACGCCGCCGCCGCCGGCAACAGAAACCGGCTGAGGTAGTGCTGGTCCACGCTGGAGGCGACGCCGGCCTCCATGGTGGCCGGTGCCACGGCGATCCAGTCGGCGTTGATCTCCTGGCCGTTGTGGATGATGCGGCTGCCACGGATCACCAACCGTTCGTCCTCGCGCGTGAAGCCGCCGATCAAGCGGTCGCCCGCGATCGGCCCGCTGTCGGCTTGCAGCACCACGGGGCTGGATGAGTCCGAACTCGCGGCCAGGATGGTGTGGGCATAGACGCCGCGCCCGGCCGGTATGAGCACGCGGTCCCGCTCCTGGCGGCCAGAGCGGGACGCAATCGGCGTAGCTGACTGCGCATCGCCGCTGCTGCGCCCGGGGCCGCTGCGCGAGGGTTCGTTCGTTTGTGGCGGTTCCACCTCCGGCGGCATGATGACGTCCGTCCGCGGCGCGCGTGTGCCCCAGCCCCCCATCATGCGATCTATCGCAACTCTGTAGCGCGCTTCCTCGGGGTCAACGCGCCCTTGGGTTTGCCCACTCCCTTGCGTGGTCGCCTGCACAGGAATGACGCGAGCCTCGGAAGCCGGCGTTGTCAGGCTGGGTGGGGGCGGCGTAGTGACTGCGGCTGTAGGAGCTGGCGGGGTTGGTTCGGGCGGTGCCGGCCGAGGCGGGGAGGTCAGCAACGGCCGCGCAGCAACCTTCTGCACATAGGACTGGCTGGCCGCGATCTGCGGCGTGAAGGATCGTCCTGCCGCCTGCTCCGTGGCGGCGGCCTGCTGGTTGTTGCGCAGCGCCAGCGCTTCCTGGTGCGGGTTGCTGTTCAGGCCGCCCGGCAATGGGTCCACCGCGGGCAGCCGGCCCGCTTGCGAGATCACCGGCGGGGTGCTGGTGACGAAGGTCGCCGCCACCAGCACGACGCCGATCGCGACGGCGCTGCCGCCGATGACGAGCAGACGGCGCGGTCCGGCCGATCCCACGCCATTGAAGCGGGAGAACGAGGGCCTGCGGAAGGCCAGCCGGGGCATGGGGATCGGCATGCGGCTAGTCCTTGAGCTGGGCCGAGACGGTGCGGCCGTTGACGGAAAGCAGCACCACGGGCGTGAACGGCAGGGCGTAGATGCGCATGTCGCCCTCCCCGCTTTGAGACGCGCTCCAGGGTGGCGACATCAGCGTGTGCCGGGTGCGCAGGTAGGTCTCAGGGCCGAGCCGCCAGGCCCGCACGTCGTCCGGCGACACGCCTTCGACCTGCAGCGGCTTGGCGTCCGCCGGTGCGATGCCGGACAGCATGGCGGTGAGATACGGCGCACCGGTGATCGGAGCGCCCGGCCGGGTGTCCATCTGCACGCGGGCGTTGGGGCCGCGGCGGTCCACGTGCACGCTCACATCGGCGTCGTAGCGGTCACGACCGGCGACCACGAGGAAGGTCAGTGCCTTGGGTGCTCCTTGCAGGCTGACCAGCAAGCCACCGCGGGGCGACAGCGACATGGGCGTTACCTGCAGCACGTTGCTGCCCTTCACGGGCACGCAGACATGGAAGCCGACCGCTTCCACCGCCGGCCCACCGGAACCAGTGCCCGCGCTGGCGCCGCTGCTGGTATTGCAGTTGCCGGAGCTGTTCCCGCCGCCTCCACCCCCGCCAGCCGCGTTGGAGTTGGTGTCCCACACGATGGGCCAGGGCTGGCCGGTGGCGTCGAAGAAGCTGACCTGGCTCGGGTAGCCTCGCACGGTCTGCACGATGCTGGTCGTCTGACCCGGCGCGTACGTCACCCTGACCGCGCGGCTGACCGGCGAGGCGATCTGCGTCGTGCTTTCTTCCTCCGTGCGCCGGTTCTCTTGGAACCGCTTGGCCAGCTCCTGGATCAGCTCGGGTGTCAGCGGTATGGCCTCCCGCGCAGCACGCCGGGCAGCCTCGGGGATTGGTGGGGTGGTGCCGGGCGGCTCGGGGATCTGCATGGGCGATTGCGCCCACGCCAGCGACGGCATAGCCAGGCAAGCGAGGGCGAGGGCGGAACGGCGGGGCATGGTGGCTCCTGGGGCAAAGGGCTACTGCGCGTCGGCGACGAGCTGCTCGATGGCGAGGCCGTCCGCGTGGTCCTGGATGTCCGTGCGGACCACGAGCGCGGTCATCATCAGCCGGGTCGTGGCTTCCTGCTGCGTGTTCTGGCAGGTCTGCACGATCGGGAACTGGATGTCGTAGGCGAGCCGGCCGCGGATCACCTTGGTTTCTCGGATCAGGGCCGCGCGTTGCGCCTGGGCGTAGCAGAGCAGCCGGCCGCGCTTCATGGTCTCCAGGTTGCCGGTCTTCTTGAACTCCTCGGCAAAGCTGTTCCAGCCGGTCGCCGTGAACCGCCGGCCGGCGGTGTTCAGCTGCTCCGGGTAGTCGTGGTAGTTGACCGAGTAGGGGGCCAGCACGGACTTCACGGTCCATTGCAGCAGCTCGGTGTCGTCCACGATGGGGCTGCTCAACGCCACCAAGGGCTGCGGCGGGGTGCGGCCGTCGATGCGGAAGAACGACGGCTTGGGTGGGTTTACCCAGATGTAGATGTCATGGGCCAGGCGGACGCATTCGAGTGCGACGAAGCACATGGTCAGGGCGATGCACCGCTTGACGAGCGACGCCTGGAAGTCGGGATCGGACAGCCTGCGCGACACGGCGTTGGCTTGGTTCTGCATGCTGCAACTCCTGGACTGGCAACGGGAGCATCGGCGGGGGCGGCGCGAACGGACGTGCTGTTCTGTGGCTCTGAGACGATGACGCTGACGCGCTCACCAAGGGTCCGATGCGAAACACAGGGAGGGTGAATGGCGAGATGCGGACGAAGACCGCGGGGGACGCGCATCCCGCTTACGACTTAGTCTATTGTATTCGTTGCTTGTGCGGTTGTGCTTGCTCCAGAACCAGAACTCCCGCCCGTCTTCGAGCGACTGACTGCACTTCCGCTCCTTGTAGCCGGATGAAAGCCGGTGTTTGCGGGCTGCGCTCGGGTCGAAGTGGTCCACCAGCGCCTCGCAGGCAATAAAATATGGATCGATCTCGCGGTGCGAAGGCAGCTCTAACCGAAAACGCCTGCTTTGCACTGCCGAGGGCGTAATGCCCATGTCGCGTGCGATCGACTTGAAGTGTTGGCGCGCCCACCAGCGCTCGGCGAGTTCCATGTCGCGCTCGCGCGTCCAGGGAACCTCTTGCCGCTTGATCTTTCGGCGGGGCGGCGTTCCAACCGGCGTCGGCCCGAACAGATCGTCGGTGCCTGGCGCAGGGTAGCGCAGGGTGACAGCGGCGGCGGGGGTGGACACGTCGCGAGCGAGAACCGGAGTCGTCTGGGACAGATGGCCCAAGGTGGGCTTGATCGCATCGGTATCAACGCAGTCGCGTTGGGCTTTCGAGGTCGGTCCCGGGTTCGCGTGAGGGCCTTGTACAACGCCAGCCGGTAGAGTTTCACCAGGGTGGGCTGGACGAAAGAGCGATTTCCGGTCGCGGCGTGGCAGGCCGAGCTGGCGTGCCTTTGCCCAGGCACTGCCAGGCGAGCGGCCAAAGCGCTGCCCCAGGCTCTCGGCATGCCAGCCAGCCATCCACAGCACGATGAACAGGATGGTGTCGGGAATGGACCAGGAATTGCGGCCACCGCACTTCCGGAGTGGCTTGCCGTGCGGGTGGAAAGGTTCAGGTCAACAAGAAGTTCGTAAATTACCGAACGAGTGAGACTTAGGTACAGGCAGAGCGCCTCAAGGCCGTGACCGCGTGCGACCATGCTCGGCAGGACGATGCGGGCAAGTGGCAGTCCGGAATGGCCTATACCGGTCGATGGCATGCCCTCATGAGGCAGAGGGACCCTCGATGACACTGCAGGAAGCTGTTTAACGCTGGCCATAGCCGCCCCATTCAAGCCTGTGAGGCGTATTAAACCTAGCGTTTCTGGTTTGTCACCTATAAATTACCAGGCTATCTCCCCAAACCGGCTCATTGTTCAGGTTTCTTACCCGCATCGGGTGGTGAGGGCTGATATCTAACCTTCGCTGATTACAGCCGCCTTATGTAGCCTGTTAAGCAACTGCGTGGTGTCTGATATTGCTTCCTTAATAAGTTCGGTTGTCTGGGCTGCATTCCTGGAAGTTGGCGCAGTCTCCGATGCACCCGGAAGCAGATTGCGTGGATCGGTATTCAGGGCTTCGGCTAATTTTCTTAGAGTATGTATAGGTATGTTATTCTGCCCATCCTCCACCAGAAACACCCAGCCTTGTGTTGAGCCGATTGCAGCCCCGAGTTGCTTCTGGGTAAGACCCGCTTGAGCGCGAGCCACTTTGATTTTATGTCCGACGGCATCCAAAAACGGATCGCGCTCGCGTTCCGGCTTTTCTGTTTTTTCTATGTCGCTAGGTTCTTTCGCCATTATCGCCAACTCCTGACAGCCACACCAAAGCTCCACCATCAGTGGAGCTCTCACGCTTCACGACGCCCCGAACCTACAAACCCGTTTCAGCTTATGACTTGGCGCGGCCAGTGTCGCAATCTCCGTTCGCGCCTTCGCGCAGTAGGGTTTCCTTGCATCGGAGGCTCGAAGTGAAATTCCCATCTGCTTTTATCCTGCTTGGATCGTTGGCGCTGCCGCCGCACGCCCGGGCTGATTTCCAAATTACCTCCACATGGCCGGACGCCGCAGCAGCAAGGCGAGGTGGATCGAGACCGATTGTTCTGGGGTCGGGTATCCCGGCCCCAGCCGTGACGCAGCAAAGGGCGACGCAGCCTGTGGCCGTGCCGGTCATTCCTGTCGCACATGGGTTCGGCGACGACGTGCCGCTTGCGTTCGCGGTGCGACAAATCGTGCCTCCGAAGGTCAAGGTGACATTCGGGCCGGAAGTGGACCAGGCCGTGCTCGTGAACTGGAAAGGCGGACGCCCGTGGACCGCGGCGCTGCAGGCCGCGGTGCGCCCACTCGGCCTGCGGGTCGCCGTGCGCTGGATGGCTGTGTCGATCATCCGCGCCTAGGCCGCGCTGTTCGCGCCGCATGGCGCGATGCTGCCCTTCGACCTTCGGAGAGCGCCGATGCCAGAGCTGAAACGGGATGCCCTTGAACCGCCCACCCCCGCTTGCGTCAGGCCTGCGCAGGACGCAAGCGCCTTGAACACCTCCCTGATCACGTTGAGGGAGCTCCTGGCCAGGGCTCAGCTTCAAGAAGCTGCGCTGCTGTCGGCGTTGCTGCGCAAGGAGCCAGTCCGGGCCGACATGCACGCGGTTCTCGCCGAGATCGAGCCAGAACGGGCGTTGCCGATCCTGGACGAGTTGAGCACGGTCAACTTGCCAGACCAGCGGGCCGTGCTCGATGCCCTGCTCACCGACAGACGGCCCGGTTCCGCGCAAACCTTGCGCGCCACGGTGCGGGCGATGCACCGCCAGGAGCTGCTTGCCGCCATCTTCCATCCCGACCGCGTGCACAGCCTGCGCAAGGCTTGCCAATCCCTCACCAAGGAGCCGACATGACGCGCCAACCTATCGTCCTCGCGCTTGCAGCATCCCTTGCCGTGTCGCCGGCACTGGCGGCAATCGATACTGGAAGCGCGAACTGCGCCCTGATTACCCAAGCTGCGGCCAGCGGCATCGCTGCGCGCATCCAGTCCGATGACCAGAACATCAGCGCCCCGCAAAGCGTGACGTCGCTGTCGTGCCTGGGAAACTTCTTCAACGGCATCGGCCTGAACGTCGTCACCAACCTGCTCAACCCGGCCAACCTCGTGGCGGCGATCGAGGGCAAGATCTGCGCGGCCGTCACCTCCACCTGGCAAAGCATGATCGGCTCGGTGCAGTGCGGCCTGACCGTCACCGGCTTCGACCTGGGTTTCGGCGGCTTCGGCGGCGGCAACTTCTGCCCCCAGCTTTCCTTCGGCGGCGGCGGCCCGACCTGGGGGTCCGTCGGCTTGGGTGGCAACGCACACGGCGGCGGGGTGCTCGTCAACGGATCGAGCATGGCGCCAACCGGCTACAGCGTGCCGGCCAACGCCGGCGCCTACTGAGGAGGATGTCATGCGCAATGATCTATTGAGGACCACCGCCATCGTCCTGCTCGGCGGAGCGCTGTTCACCATCGTTCCTGCACGGGCACAGATGGAAACTGTCGATTTCACGACCGGGGTCCTGATTACCACGCTGCAGAACGCGGTCACCGGCATGATCAGCAGCATCGGAGGCCAGATCACTGGTGCCGTCACGGGTATGCAGACCTCGGTCAACAACATGCTGCGGGACGGCTTCACCCAGAATGCCAACTACGCCAAGGCGGCGGTTGGCGCCCAGCAGGGCATCGCGGATGCCAACAACATGGTGCAGGCACGGCTGAGCCGCGACCTCCGCAACGTGCAGATCCGCGACGAGCACACCGCCAACCCGCAGTTCTGCAACGCGGCCGACAACAGCCAGGCGCCGATCATAGCCTCAATCTCCTCCCACAACGTGGCGCGGGCGATCCAGCTGGTTGCGGACCGACGCGGCGAGGCAGTTCCTGGAACGCCGGCCTACTATGGTCAGGCGCAGGCTGTGCAGGCGGTCAACCGGCTGCACATGAACCGCTACTGCTCAGAGGTGGAAGCGCAGGCAGGCCTCTGTACAAAGTCCACGATCCCCAACGCAGACCAGCAGGCGACCAACCTGTTCGGCACAGGCACCTACTCCGGTCAGGAGGGCGTGAACGCTGCCAATGACTTCCGGACCAACCTGCTGCAGCCGATTGTTCCGGCAGCCCTGCGCGCGGACCAGATCTCGTCCCTCACCGGCCAGGACGCCTGGGCGCGACGACGCAGCTACAACTCGCGCATGTCGTTGGCCGGTAGCGTGCTGAGCTATGCCATCGCCGTGCAGACGCCGTCCGTGCCGCTGACCGCCCAGCAGCAGCAGCAGCTACGCGCCGAGGGCTTGCCCGCGCAGACCAGCGGCTCATGGCTCACCGCGGTGAGCCTGGAGGTGAACCGGCGCATGAGCGACGCTGGTTGGCATGCGTCGTTGCAGGCGATGCCGCCTGCTTCGGTGCAGCGCGAGATCGCCGTGCAGACGGCACTCGGCAACTACCTCGCCATGCAGACCTACCGCCTGGGTCTCTACCAGGCCTCGCTGGCCGCGACCCAGGTCGCGCAGACGGAGGAGCGGAACTTCAACGAGGCCGTCCAGATGCCAACGCCGAGCATGGCTTCGAACTGATCACCAGCAGGAGATAGAACATGGCCGATGGAAGCATTGCAGGGGCCGAGCCTCGCAAATCGGAACCGATCAACTCATCCACGATCCCACCAGCTGCTCAGAAGGGTTTAGAAGCGGCAGCAGCTGCCGACGCGAGCAAGACGGTGGACGCGAAGGTCAGGGAGCCGCTACGCGAGTTGATCGACAAGCTCGAACGGACGCAGTTGCTGGTGGCGCGGGTCGATCCCGCCTTGGCATCCGTGATCAAGAGCATCTCTGAGCGGGCTGGCATACCCGGCCGCCTCGAAGACCCGGGGTTCAGAACGCGCGTCGCCTATGCGACGCAGGATGTCGAGAAGCTTGTCGGTCCCATCGCTGGCATGCAAGGGGGCTTGCGGGAGGAGATGACCCGCCTTGCCGCGACGAGCCCGGGGCTGCGCAACGAGCGCATGCAGGAGTTGGTACGCAGCACGCCCACGATCGACGATCGCAGCCTGGTTAGGGATATACGCAAGGCAGCGTCCGAGATCACGCGAGGGTACGACCAGAACTCCACCGAGCTGCAGAGCAAGGTGGATGTGCTCGAACACCGGGTTCGACTGAGCACACGAGCTCCTGTTGAGGGTGCAACGCGATCAGGACCAGAAAACGCCGCAACTCGGCAGGCAAGCGACGAGGCGAGAGGACCTGCAACGGCCAACGGATCAGCAACTCACCCTGGGGCTCAGGCCAACTCAGAAACGTTATCAACGAGAAAGCAGGTCGAGCCAGAGATTAAACATGTCATTCAGCCACGTGCCGACCTACAAGCTGCAACGCAGGCGGTAGCTTTGGATCAAGGCCAGCCAGTGCGTGGGGCAGGTGCCACGTTCGCCATCATGGCCGCTCTCAGGAAACCTGAGCCGACAGCAGCAGCGCCTTGGGACCAGAACCTCACCCCCTTGGCTGGCCGCCTCGCGAAGTACATGGAAACCGCGCAATCCAACCGCGATGAGGCCGCCTACACAGCGGCCGAGCGGTCGGGCGAGATGGCGGCCAAGGCCCTGCAGGCGTTTGCCAACGGCCCGGGTGCCGGGATCATGGCCAAGATCAGCGCTGCATCCAAGGCGGACCCAGATGGCATGGCCGGCGTCGTCGCTGGCATGCGCGAGGGAGGTCAGTATGCGGACCTGCGGCGTTCGTTCAACGCCGACATGGCCCGCGAGAAGGGCTTGGCGGGCGCCGTCGATCGTGCGGCAACGGCGGTCGGACAGTATGGCCGCGACCGCACCGCTGCTGACGGCATCGCAGCCGGACTAGGAACCGCGGATGCGATCACCGCCCGCTTCGGCAAGCTCGATGCCGAGATCGGCAAGGCCGCGTCAGGAGCACCCGGCCGCAAGGATGGCAAGAGCCAGATGGAGGAGCTGGGCGAGAAGGCCGCAGACCTCGCCAGCAAGGCCATGGAGGCAATCAAGGCGGCCTTCAGGCGCACGCCGGGACCCGAGCACCGCCCGTCCGGACCGTCAGCCTCGATGTAGAAGGACACCGGTGCGACGACCGCTCCATTCGCGCCGGGGCACTGCATTCTTGCGGGACCTAAACCCGCGAGGATGCCATGCACCGCCTGCCACTCGCCTGCCTCCTCCTGCTCCTGGTCACGGTGACGCTCACCGTGCCCGCCTACGCGCAGGGAACCGGGTACAACCTGAGTTGGGCTGCTCTCGACCCGGGCGATGATTGGTCAGCCAGAGTGATCCTGAGTGTCTTCCCTGTTAGTCCGGCTCCGGCTGGCAGCGGTTCGATTGGCGCTGCCTCGACCGTCATCGGCACCCTTGTCGGCATGCTGACCGGCTTCGTGGCGGCGATCGCCATGGCCTGGGTGTGCTACGGCCTGATCATGCAGATTGTCCGCGGCGCCGAGAGCGGGCGCGTGCTGGACCGCGGCATGAGCGCCATGTTCCTGGTCCGCATGGGCTTTGCGGCCGTGATGATGTTCCCGCTCGGCAACGGGTTCAGCGCCGGCCAGAGGCTTGTCGTTCACACCGCGCTTTGGGGCGCAGGCATGGCGAAGACGGTATACGCCATCGGCGTCAAGGCGGTCGGACCGGATGGCATGCTGATCGCCGAGCCGATCATCCCCGGGACTAAAACAGTTGTGTCCAACCTGATCCAGGCCGAGCTGTGCAGGGCCATGGTGAATGCCGCATCTGGGCAGCCGAACCTGGCCCCCATCCCAGCGCCTATTCAGGTACCGGATGCACTCGGCGGTGGTTCAGTCACCTGGTCCTACTCGCTCTCTGCCGGCAATGAGACGGCCTCGCCTGCCTGCGGCACCGTCACGCTGCGCAATCCCAAGCAGGCCAGCACCAACATCGCCGGCGTCAGCGTGGACATGACCGCGGTGCAAAGGTCCATACTGACCAACGTGCTCAGCTCCGACATCCGCCCGGCAGTCCAAACGGTCGCGCAGCGGTTCTGGCAGACCAAGAAGGTGGCCGAGTTGACGCCCCTGCTCGGCGTGCTGACCACGGCGACGAACACCTACACGAAGCAGCTGACAGCGGCAGCCACCAGCAAGACCAATGAACTGCGTGCGGCATTGCAGGATGCATCGGAAGCCAGGAACGGCAGCGTCGGACTGGTCCAGAACCAGGCGCAGCTCGCATCGCTGGGTTGGACCCAGGCTGGTGCCTACTACCTGGAGTTTGCCCGCCTCAACGGCCAGACCATGTCACTGGTCAGCGCCACCCCCACGGTGAACACGCCCAGCTACGAAGGGCTTGGGCGTTCGCTTTCGCGCGACCTGGCCCCGCTTATGACGTCGGCCACGGCGTTCATGACGAAGCTGAAAACCTACGCCAACACGACCGATGGGCTAGACGTGCCCGGAGGCAACGCCGACCTGTTCCAGGGAGCCACGCCCGGAGAGGACGGGTCCAGCGCGATGGAGCAGCTGTTTCGCAGCTTGCGGCTGAACGACCGGTTGCTGAACCTGTTCGTGGAAGGCATGTCGCCCACCGGCAGCATGTGGGAGGACCCGTTCAGTGCTCTCATGCAGCTCGGCCACAAAATGTCGGCCGTAGCTCTGACGGCGCTTGGCTTGGCTGGGCTTCTGAACTCGACGACGGGAACTGCAGCGACGGCGGTCTGGAGCTTGCTAAGTGGCAACCTCGTCGCAGCCGGTGGCGTGGTGGTTGGCGGCTTCATCGTCAACTTCCTGGCGACGCCGATCTTCGCCGGCTTGATGGCCATCCTCGTGCCAGGGCTGCTGATCGCGTTCGTGCTGCCGATGATCCCGTGGCTCATGTTCCTCGCCGGCGTGATCGGCTGGCTGGTGCTGGTCTGCGAGGCCGTGATCGCCGTGCCGCTGTGGATGCTGGCGCACCTGACCTTCAACGGGGACGGTGTGCATGGCAGGGCGCAGGAAGGGTATTCCCTGCTGTTCAACGTGATCGCCCGCCCGACACTCATGATCCTCGGGCTGTTCCTGGGCTATCACATCTTTGCATCAAGCTCCTGGCTCATCCGTCAGGGTTTTGGCATCGCGGCCGGGTTCGTGCTGGCGAACGGCTGGCTGGTCACAAACGTCATCGGTGTCGCGGTGCTGTTGTGCATCTTCGTGCTGGTGCACATCGTGGTCGCACTGCTCAGCTTTCGCATGATCACGCTCATCCCGCACCACCTGCCCAAGCTGATCGGCTTCACCTCGGCCAACCGGGTAGACATGGAGCAGTTCGGCCGCGATGCGGCGATGGTGGGAACGGCTAAGGCACTCGACAGGATTGGGCAGGGTTTCGATGCGGCGTCTAGCGGGTCGGGTGGCCAAGAAAAGAAGTTGGGTTATGGTGACCAGCGTTCCTTGACTGCACCGGGCCGCGGCGACCAGCCCGGCAACAAGGCAGATGGACCGGACTCAACGCTGCGGGCCGCGACCGATATGCCGCCTCCGCAGCAGCCACGCGGGGAGGCATGAAGTGGACGATGAGCAAGGGTATAGCAGCGGACTGAGTAGCTGGGCGCTGCATGAACTTGGACGCCAGTCCGAGCGGTCAAGCCAAAGCCGAGGAAGGGTGCTTTCGACTTTGGCGTCCCGCCTTCGGGGCGAAGTGCCAGTAGATGTCGGTGGATTACTCGCCAACAATCAGGCGCTTTGGCATCAGAACCAACAGTTGTGGCATCAGAACCAGGCAATGCAGCAGCAGATCAATGATCTGCAGGTGGAAATGCAGGAGCGGTGGGAGGATTTTTGTAAGATCAGGAATTGGGCTCACAGTGAGATCCGTCGCCTCGAACTGGAGAACGCCGCACTGGGTGGCCCCAGCAGCGAATGAACGCTTGGGCAAACTGTTCGCGCCAGGTCCGGCCATGGTTGCTCCACAAACTGGGGAGTCCACCATGCGTCCATCTCACATCTGCGTTCTTGGAGCAGTCGCGACAGTCTTGACAGCTTGCGGGAGCGGCAACCTCAAGTCGGCCCGGGACTACAGTGCCCCATCAGCCCGACCTGTGAAGCATCCCTACTACAACCCGTATGCCGCCCATGGCGAGGCAAACGCGACCTGGACACCACCAGTGTGGAACCGCAACGGCACCATCGTGAAGCCTGTGGATCCCGACGTGGAGCTGGGGCGCCCTCCGTATGAGCGCGCCCCATGGGCAACCGGTGCTCTGGGCGGTCGCGCTTCCGCGCCGCCCGGCACCTTCTAAGCTACCGGCGCGGGAAGAATGGCTCGGCCGAGCGGAGGTAGTCTCCGGCCGAGCCCAGCACCCCGGTCCGCAGCTGCCAGTTGACATGAGCCTGGCGGAACGCCGCCAGGAAGAACACGAGGCAGAACGGGGCGAACTGCACCGCTGTCAGCATGCGCTGACCTGTTCCATTGAGGCTCAAGAGCCGGATCAGCCACGCACTTAGGAAGAACCAAGCGAGCCCGAAAGCAAGATACGCCATCCTGGCGGTCTGTCGGCGACGCAGGGCTAGGCGCTCGTCCAGCTCTACCTCCGACAGCCCGTAGGCGTACGCTGTCGCCGGCCGATCCAGTTTGCCATCCGGCTGCCGCGGTACGGCAGGCGCGGGCGCTGGACCACGCTTGAGATCCGATACGAGGCTGCCGATAAAGCGACCGCTCTGTGCAATTTGATCCAGGGAGAGCGCCCTCACCGGTCCACCGAACGCCAGCTTGGTGCCTCGCCACAGAAAGCCCCGCTTGGACCGAGGCTGTTCCGTCTCGGCCGGTTTGCCACCGCTGTCGGCTGACCGATCGGCTCCTGTGTTGGGGCGATCGGAACGGTCATCCTTCGGGAACAGGTCCATCACCTACCTCCTGACCGAGGCGACGAGGCTGTCCAGGTCCTTCGGCAACCCGTCGGCGCGGCCCTCCGTTCCATCGGCCTTGCGCCAAATCAGGGTGGGCGTGCCACGCAGGCCGATCGTCCTGGCCGCCAGCATGTTGCCGGCAAGCCGGCCGTCGGCGGCAAGCTCGGCCTCGGTGCCAAGCGTGTTGCCGCCCCATGCCACGACCATGGCCTCTTGCGACAGACTCAGCATTGCTTTTGCCGCGACGGTGCTGGGACCCTGGCCGTCGCGGTCGAGGACGGCGACGGGGACGACGGCAAGGGATACACGGCCGTCGGCGACGAACGGCCGGAGCTGGTCCATCGCCCGCACCGACCATGTGCAGCGAGGATCGACGAACACCCAGATGCGCGGCGCTGACGCCGAACCAACGGTGCCGAATGTCGTCTTCTCGACTGTGCCCAGCAGCGATCCTGCAGGTGCCTGCGCCGCCGGTGCAGATCCGGGTGGTGCGTCACCAATCACCACGGTGGGGATCGCCCCTGGTATGCCGGCCACTTGGTCGCGGGTCAGGTTCTTGCCCTGGGCGTCGAACATGACGCCCGGGATCACCCGATCTCCGTTCGGGGTGGCATAGAACACCTGGAAGTTGTCGCCGTTGCGGACGAATATGCCCCGCAACCCATGATGGTTTCCCATCTCCGTGGTCAGTCTGGGCGCCATGGCGAGTAGTTCTGCCGTGGACAGCTCAGACATGAGACCGACGACAATCGCCGCCCCTCCTGGCGCGACGTATATCCGCCTGAACTGGTTGTCAGACCTTGCCATGACAGTCCGTAGCCCATGGCTGGCGCCAGCCTCCGTAAGCTGGGCGCCGGCGGCCAGAACGTGATCAAGAGCGGCTACGCCGGTGCCAGGGTATGACGGACGTGGTGAGCTACCGCCGGGCTCGGCAGCCAACATCGGAGTTGGCAACGGAGCGGCAAGCCTGGCCGGGTCTGCTGCCGGTGGGTCCACACGCGCCGGCATGGCGGCGAGCGGCGACGGGAGAACGCACTGCGGATCGGCGAGCGCCAGGCAGGGAACAAGGGTGACAGCGGAACAGAACAGTAGAGCTCGCATATTGACCTCCAGGATGAGCACCGAAGGACGATAGGGCAGAGCGGCGCGAACAGGCGCAGCTCCGCGCGCAGGTGTGGAAGCTCGACTTCTTAGTTAGCCATGTCCCTGCAGCAAGCCGGTTCCCTGGTGCAGCACAGCTGGGTATAAGGCTTGAACGGTGCCGAGCACGAGTTCTGACAGCAGGGGCAACGTTGCATCGTCCGGATTGACGCGAGTGGAGTAGAAGATCAACACGTCGCGTTTGATTGCAACGTCATTCCCTGTTTCGGGTTGGGCCTTTTGGACAGCAAGCGCCAAAAGATCGCAGTGTCGACGGATCTCCCAAACCGCATCGAGGGCCGCCGCTAGGTGCGCCGGAGACGCAGTTTCGAGTTGCTCGGCATCAAGGGCGTGTTTGCGTGTCGCCAGCTCGGACAACGCTGACAACAAGCCAGTGCAAGGCTCGGTCATGCTGGACGGCACGTCATTTATGCCGTCATACAGATCAACGCTGACCGTTGTTGGTCGCGCTTCCTCAACCGCTTTAGTCATCGAGAGCTCCCTTTGAAGGGCCTACTGTAGAAGCATGTAGATGTTGCATTCGTCGCGTATTTGCATACTCGACAGAATGTTCACTGCGACGGCTGGATGCGCGTTTAAAACTGCGGCTGGCCATATAATGCAGAGTGGCAACGTGCTGACCAGTTACCCAAACATTAGTCGAGCAGGGCCTCGTTACCGAGCAACTCGGCAACTCGTCGAGTTGCTCGCTGTGCAGCAGCGTCTTGGAACTCCCGTATTTTCGGATCGTCATGCAAACGGACTGTGATGCCACCACGGTAGTTCCAGCTATCTCTGCAATGCGAGAAGAGCAGATCGAGATCCTTGTAGGCCCGCATGCTGCGGTTGCGATGCGTGCAGAACGGATAGAAGCCTTTCAGCCAGCTTGGATGAAGCCAGATCACATGCTCGGGCGAGTTCCTCGATCTGCCGGGGCGCGTCACGACGATCAGGTTTCTGATAAAACCGCCTTGCTCCAGACCGCGCCTGATATCGCTCTCCTGTAAGCCGATAAGATCGGCTTCCTGCAAACCTGGCGCCACCGCAATCTGAGTGTTGTCCACTCCGCCCCCTCCAGCTCAATGCACCCGGCTTGTCGTAAGCCCGCACAGTGCAAGGCCGTGATGCCGCCTCACGCTTTAGGCCTTCAGCTACCCTCATCGCACATCATCCCTACCGAACGAAAGTGACATTGGCCATGTGTTTCAGGTCTGCGCGTTCTTTAAATTACGCGCATGTTAACCACGATCTGGTTTTCCGGCGCAAGTCAGAAGAGAAAACTTTCTGCCGAGTCAATGATCTAGCTCAAAATGTCTTTAGAAACGAGCAATGTCCTAAAAACAAACATCCACGGGAAATGTGATGTTTAGTCATCAGATGTTCACAGTTTGGGGGTTGGCATAGTTGTGAGTTTGCGCATTGTGGGAACATGGATACATTTGCGGCAGCCTTGGCCCTCAGCGTCCTTGGCAAGGACTCCAGGCTCCGCCTCCTACGCCTTGTCATGGTAACCGGCTCGTCCGGTATGCCAGCTGGTGAGATTGCAAGCCTGTTGGGAGTTCCATCTTCGACCCTGTCACCCCACCTTCGCGCTCTAGAAGGCATCGGGCTGATGCGTGCACCAAGGGTGGGGCGGACAATCCGCTACGCCGTTCACATCGAAGCGCTGCGCCAGCTGTTCGCGTTCATGACCGAGACCTGTTGCGATAACGACCCGGATCGCTGCGGCACGATCAATCCGTTGCAGGTGCAGGCCAGCAGCTGTGGTCCCCGCTCGTGTGGACCGGCAAAACCCGTTGTCCCCTACAACGTCCTGTTCTTGTGTGTTCGGAACTCTGCTCGGTCCATCATGGCTGAAGCAATCCTGAACAAAGTCGGCAAGGGACGCTTCAAAGCCTTCTCCGGTGGCCCGTCGCATTCGTTGACAGGACCAGTCCCCGAGGTGTTGGCGACGTTGCAAACCCTTGGGCACGACATCACCGCCCTGAGAAGCAAAGACTGCGCGGAGTTTCGCCAACCGGATGCGCCACGGATGCAGTTCGTGATCCAGGTTTGCGAGACGCCGGTGAACGGGTTCTGCGGCGAGCTTGGACCGGGTCCAGTCACCGCCGCATGGCCGTTGCCCGATCCTGCATTGTTTACGGGGCGGGCCATAGAACAGCAGGTTCTTCTGAATGAGCTGTATGGCGCCCTTTTGCGGCGCATCAGCGTGTTCATGAGCCTGCCTTTGGCTACTCTGGACCGCACCGCACTCACCACACAGCTCAACGGCATTGGCATGGCACTACCTCAAGCTGCGGAGTAACGGGCTATGCGCGTTGGCATCAATGGCCTGGGTCGCATCGGGCGACTTGCAGTGCGAGCGGCTATGGGCGGGGTCATCAGGCCGGACGACGACCCGCGCCGGGACAATCGGCTCGACATCGTGCACGTGAACGAAAACAGGGGCGGTAGTGGGACTGCCGCGCACCTGCTCGAGTTCGACTCTCTGCACGGGCGGTGGAGAACGCCGATCTCAGCCGAGGACCAAGCGGCCATCAACATCGGCAATGTTCGGATGAGCTTCTCAGCCGAGACGGATCTTGCCGCCGTGCCATGGGGCGACCTGGGATGCGACGTGGTGCTGGAATGCACCGGCAAGTTCCGGACGCCGACGCAGCTTGAGGGCTACTTCAAGCGTGGTGTCCGGGCCGTCATCGTCGCCGCACCCGTGAAGGAGGGAGCCCTCAACGTGGTGGTCGGCGTCAATGACAACCTGGTGGACCCCAAAGCGCAGCGGTTGCTGACCGCCGCATCCTGCACCACGAACTGCCTGGCTCAGCTGGTCAAAGTCGTGCACGAGGCAATCGGCATCCGCCATGGCCAAATCACGACGCTGCACAACCCAACCAACACCAACGTGGTCGTTGACAGCCCGCACGCCGACCTGCGCCGCGCGCGCAGTTCGCTCCTGTCGCTCGCGCCGACCACGACCGGCAGTGCCACGGCAATCGGGTTGATCTACCCGGAGCTAAAGGGGCGGCTGGACGGACATGCCGTTCGGGTCCCAGTCCTGAATGCCTCCCTGACCGACGCAGTGTTCGAACTGGCGCACAGCACCGATGTAAAGGAGGTGAATGCGCTGTTCCACGCAGCGGCGTCGGGACCGCTCGCCGGGATCTTGGGCTACGAGGAACGGCCCCTGGTCTCGGTGGACTACGCATCGGACAGCCGCAGCGCCATTCTTGACGCGGGATCGACTATGGTCACGGACGGCACCGCCCTCAAGCTGTATGCCTGGTATGATAATGAGATGGGCTACGCCTGCCGCATGGTTGACCTCGCCACGATCGTCGGGGAGCGCCTGGGGTGAGCGCCGCGCGGGACTATGCGGTCGTCACCGCTGCGTATTGGGGGTTCACCCTCACCGACGGTGCCCTACGAACGCTCGTGCTGCTGCATTTCTACCAGCTGGGTTACTCGCCGTTCACGCTGGCACTGCTATTCCTGCTCTACGAGTTCGCCGGCATCGTGGCCAACCTCGGGGGCGGCTGGCTCGCAACGCGCTTTGGTATCACCCGTATGCTGGCCATCGGCGTGGCAACGCAGATTGCCGGGCTGCTCATGCTGTCAGCCTTGGACCCTGGATGGGGGCCAGTCGTGTCGGTGGCCTGGGTGGTGGCCGCACAAGGTGTGTCCGGCGTGGCCAAGGATCTGACCAAGACCGCTTCGAAGTCGGCGATCAAGCTCACGGCCGCAACCGCGTCCGGCACCCTGTTTCGCTGGGTCGCCTGGTTCACCGGGTCCAAGAACGCCATCAAGGGCGCCGGCTTCTTCCTGGGTGGCAGCCTGCTCGGGCTGGTCGGTTTCCGCCCGGCGTTGTGGATCATGGCTTTGGGTCTCGGCATTGTGCTCATCGGCGTGCTGCTGGCCTTGCCTCCCTTGCTCGGCAAGGCAAAGCCGTCCCGCTCGGCACGGGAATTCCTTGGCAAGTCGCGCGGCGTCAACCTGCTTGCGGCGGCACGGATCACCTTGTTCGGTGCCCGCGATGTATGGTTCGTGGTCGGACTGCCGGTGTTCCTTTACGCCAACGGCTGGACGTTCGCCGGGGTGGGTGCGTTCCTCGCGGTCTGGACCATAGGTTATGGCCTGGTCCAGGCCGTGACACCGGCGCTGGTGCGTCGCAGCCCAGATGGCCTGTCGCGCGAGGTGCCGGCGGCGCGGGTCTGGGCGCTCGCATTGGCAGCGGTGCCGGGGCTGCTCGGTTTCCTGCTGGTTGTTATGCCGCTGGCCCGGCCCGATCTTGTGGTGGCCGCCGGTCTGATGCTGTTCGGCTTCGCTTTCGCGGTCAGCTCGTCGCTGCACTCATACCTGATCCTGGCCTATGCAGGATCAGAGAAGGCGGCCGAGGACGTCGGCTTCTACTACGCCGCGAACGCGACCGGCCGGCTGCTCGGGATCATGCTGTCCGGTCTTCTCTATCAACTCGGTGGCTTGGCTGCCTGCCTGTTCGGCGCGACAGCACTGCTGATCGTCTGCTGGGCGACGTCGCTCGCGCTTCCAACGGTGCGCGAAAAACGGGTTCCGGCCTGACGCACACAAAGGAGAAAGCTTTTGGATGACAAAAACGGGCTTGTTGATGCGCCTCATAGAGCACTCTTTACCTGTGCCGCCGCATCTACAGTGGAAAACACAGCAGTAACTGTCCTTGCCAATGCTCCGGCGAAAGCGGCCCCTGCCCTTGCTCGGGTCACCTACCCCAGCACGCGCCTGGCCAACTTGGCTGAGCTAGAAATCGATCAGCCCAAGAACATCACCTACCCGGACGACAACAGTCCGGGTGTGCTGGTGAAGCTAGGCAGCGCTGTCGAAGGTGGCGCTGGACCGGGCAGCGATATCGTTGCCTTCTCCACGCAGTGTCCGCACAAGGGGCACAGGCTGTTCTTTCGCCCCGACGACCGCACTCTGAGCTGCCCCGGTCACTACAGCCGCTACGACTGCGAGCGCGGGGGGATCCTGGTTTGGGGGCACGCCACCCAGAACCTGCCCCAGTTCAAGCTTCGCATTACGGCTGATGGGGACATCCTGGCCGAGGGTGTGGACGAGCTGATCTACGGCCGCACCAGCAACGTGCTGGCCTGAACGGAGGAATACGCATGGCCTACAAGCGCCAGATCGACCGGTTGCCGATCCCGCCCCGGGACGCCCGCGTCACCAACGCCGTCTGCCACTTCTGCATCGTCGGCTGCGGATACAAGGCGTACACCTGGGACGTGAACCGTCAGGGCGGACCTGCCCCGACCGACAACGTGTTCGGTGCGGACCTGCGGCAGCAGCAGGCGGCGGAAAGCCCCACCTGGTATGCGCCGTCGATGTACAACGTGGTGCGCCAGAATGGGCGCGACGTGCACATCGTGCTGAAGCCCGACCACGACTGTGTCGTCAACTCGGGCCTTGGATCGATCCGCGGTGCCCGCATGGCTGAGATGCTGCCATCCGTCGTTACGGGCACCTCACGGGCGCGGCTGACCGAGCCACAGGTCTGGCGCTACGGCGCGCTCCTCCCCACCAGCTGGGATGATGCACTCGGCTTGGTCGCGGAGGTGACACGCCGGGTCGTGGACGAGCAGGGCGAGGACAGCCTGGTCGTGTCGGCCTACGACCATGGCGGTGCGGGGGGCGGCTACGAGAACGTCTGGGCCACCGGCAAGCTGTATTTCGAGAGCATGAAGGTGCGGAACATCCGCATCCACAACCGGCCAGCCTACAACAGCGAGGTGCATGGCACCCGCGACATGGGCGTGGGCGAGCTGAACAACTGCTACGAGGACGCGGAACTCGCGGACACCTTGTTCATCGTCGGCGCCAACAGCCTGGAGACCCAGACCAACTACTTCCTGAACCACTGGGTGCCCAACCTGCGCGGCGCCACCCTGGACGCCAAGCGTGCGCAACTGCCCGGGGAGCCGCACGCACCCGCACGCCTCATCATGGTGGACCCGCGCCGAACCGTGACCGTGGATGCCAGCGAGGCGGAGGCAGGCGCGGACAACGTGCTGCACCTGCAGATCAACTCCGGCACCGACCTGGTGCTGTTCAACGCGCTGCTGACCGAGGTCGCCGACCGCGGCTGGGTGGACCAGGCATTCATCGACGCGTCCACCACCGGGTTCAGCGAGGCCGTCGCCGCAAACCGCACCTCGATCGAGCAGGCGGCCGAGATCACCGGCTTGCCGCCCGAAAGCATCCGCAAGGCCGCGTCCTGGATCGCCGAGCCCAAGGCGGGCCATCGGAGGCGGACCATGCTCGCCTACGAGAAGGGTCTGATCTGGGGCAACGACAACTACCGCACCAACCAGGCCCTCGTGAACCTCGGCCTCGCCACCGGCAACATCGGGCGGCCCGGCGGCGGCTGCGTGCGTCTGGGCGGCCACCTGGAGGGTTACGTGCGCCCGTCGGACGCCCATGTCGGACGCCCGGCGGCCAACATCGACCGACTGCTCATCGCCGGCGGGGGCGGCGTGCACCATGTCTGGGGCTGCGACGCGTTCAAGACCACGCTCGACGCGGCCGAGTACAAGCGTGTCTACAAGCGCCGCACCGATCTGGTGAAGACGGCGATGGACAGCGTGCCAGCCGGGGACCGTGCCGCGATGGTCGAGGCCATCCTGGGTGCGATCCGCCAGGGCGGCCTGTTCAGCGTGGACGTGGACATCGTGCCGTCGGCGATCGGCGCCTGCGCCCACGTCGTGCTGTCGGCCGCCACGTCGGGCGAGATGAACCTCACCTCGATGAACGGCGAGCGCCGGATGCGTTTGACCGAGCGCTACATGGACCCGCCGGGGCAGGCCCTGCCTGATTGCATGATCGTCGCCCGCCTGGCGCAAGCCTTGGAAGCGTCCTGGCGTGCCGCCGGCAAACCGGACGTGGCCGACCGGTTTCGTGGCTATGACTGGAAAAGCGAGGAGGATGCCTTCCTGGACGGTTACCACATCCATGCTGCCGGTGGTGGCCATGTCACCTACGACCGGCTGCGCGCCATGGGCACCAACGGCTTCCAGGATCCGGCATGCGGCTTCGAGAACGGCATCATCATCGGCACGAAGCGGCTCTACACGGACGGCAAGTTCGAGCGTCCTGACGGCCGGGCCGAGTTCAAGGCGGCAGCCTGGCGCGGCCTGCAGGCGGAGGGCAAGCGGGAAGAAAAGCAGCGGCACCGCTTCCTGATCAACAACGGCCGCGCCAACCACGTTTGGCAGGGTGCCTTCCTGGACCAGCATAACGCCCTCATCTCCGACCGCTTCCCGTTCCCGCCGCTGCTCATGCATCCCGACGACGTGGTGGAGCTTGGGCTTCAGGCTGGCGACCTGGTTGAGGTGCACAACAGCAATGGCGCCACCCAGGCGGTGGTGTGGCCGGAGCAGCAGACGCGCCGGAACGAGACCTTCCTGATGTTCGCCCACCCGGCAGGCCCTGTCGGCAAGGTGGTGGGTCCGGGAACCAACGAGCTGGTCATCCCGAACTTCAAGCAGACCTGGGCCGATGTGCGAAAGCTGTCCGCGGCACCTGAGGCCGTGCGGCATCTCAGCTTCAAGCACCAGGGCTACCGGGCTCAAGCGTGACACGAACCAGATGCGGCCACCGAACCCTAGCAAGAAAGATCAACCCATGCTGACCCGCCGTGCCCTGATCGGGACCACCGCCAGCGTATCCGCCCTGTCGCACGCCAACTCACGCGCTGCTCGGGCAGCCACACCATCCGACGTCGCCGTCATGGTCCGGCAGATCGACGACATCACCTCGCTCGATCCGCATGAGAGCTACGAGCCGTCCGGCGTCGAGGTCGTCGCGAACTGCTACCAGGTGCTTGTCACGCCCGACCGCGCCGACCCCACCGTGCTGCGTGGCGATCTGGCCGAAGCCTGGGAGGTTGCAGAGGACGGGCTCACCTACACCTTCCGCCTTCGCCCGGATGCCCGTTTTGCCTCAGGCACCCCAGTATCCGCGGAGGACGCCGCGTTCTCGTTGCAGCGCGCGATCATGCTGGACAAGTCGCCGGCGTCCATCATCGGCCAGTTCGGCTTCACCAGGGACAACGTGGCCGAGCGCATCCGCGCGCAGGACGACCGCACGCTCGTGTTGCGCGTCACGGAGCGCAGGGCGCCCAGCTACCTGTTCTACTGCCTGTCGGCCGCGGTCGGCAGCGTGGTCGAGAAAAAGGCCGTGCTCGCCCAGCAGCAAGGGAGCGACCTCGGCAATGCTTGGCTGAAGACGAACAGCGCCGGCTCCGGTCCATGGGTGCTGCGCAGCTGGCGTCCGAGCGAGAGCGTGACGCTGGGGGCGAGCCCCACAGCTACCAGCGCTGTGCAGCGCATGATCATCCGCCATGTGGCCGACCCGGCGGCGCAACTGCTTCTTCTACGGGGCGGAGATGCCGACATCGCGCGCAACCTGACGTCCGACCAGCTCAGGTCAGTCCGCGATGCCGTAGGCTACACGGTGTCGTCGCAGGGGCGGGGCATGCTGATGTATGTTGGCATGAACCAGCAGACCGCCGAGCTGGCCCGTCCAGGGGTGCGCCAGGCGATCAAGTGGGCGCTGGACTACGAGGCGATCCAGCGTAACCTCGTGCCGACCACCTACCGCGTGCACCAGGCATTCCTGCCGCGAGGCTTTCCGGCAGCGCTGGAGGAGACGCCGTTCCACAAGGACCTGCCCCGGGCCAAGGCACTGATGGCCGAAGCTGGGCTGGCCGACGGGTTCGAGGTGGCGATGGACCATCAGTCGGCGGCGCCGCACAGCGACATCGCCCAGGCCGTGCAGGCTGATCTCGGCCAGATCGGCATCCGCGTGCGCCTGGTTGCAGGTGAGAGCCGCCAGGTGATCACCAAGACGCGGGCACGCCAGCACCAGCTTGCGCTGCTCACCTGGGGTTCGGACTACTTCGATCCGAATGCCAATGCTGGCCCGTTCTGCGTCAACACCGACAACGGGCCTGAGTCGCGCAACCGCACCCTGGCCTGGCGCTCGGCCTGGCAGGACCGCGAGCTGACGGCACAGGCGCAGGCGGCCGTGGCAGAGGGCGACGCGTCACGGCGCCTACGACTGTATGAGCAGCTGCAGCGGGAGCACATGGAGCGCAGTCCGTTCGCCATCATGCTGCAGCAGACCGACACAGCCGTGCTGCGTCCGGGCGTGTTGGGCTTCGAGGTGGCGCCGGCAGGACGACCGATCCGCTATGCCGGCATCCGGAAGACATGATGTTCCGGGGTGGCCGGCGCCTGCGTTCCAGGAACACGAGCTCATGTGGGTTGAGAGCGATGCTGTTGCGATTGTCAGCACCGTCGAGGTCGCTGCCTGACGAAGGCAGGCCTGCGGCTTGACCCCGTTGCAGCAAGGGAACCTGAGACCAGCCACCCAGCCGCCTATGACCCGCAGCTGGATCGGCTGCTGGACACTCTACCGCCGGGAGGTGCGACGCTTCCTGGCAGTGGTGGCGCAGACCGTCGTCGGGCCGGCAGTGACCACGCTTCTGTTCCTCGTCGTGCTCGGCGTCGTCATGGCAGGGCGTGACCAGCCGCGGCTGGTGGGCGGCGTGCCCTACATGGAGTTCCTCGCTGCGGGCCTGGTCGTGATGACCATGGCGCAGAACGCCTTTGCCAACACCTCGTCGTCGCTGGTGATCGCCAAGGTCCAGGGCAACATCACCGACCTCCTCCTCGCCCCGCTCTCGCCAGGCGAGTTCGTTGCCGGCTTCGCCCTGGGCGGGCTGACGCGCGGCCTGCTGGTCGGCGTTCTCGTCGCCCTCGTCATGCTGCCGTTCGTCACGCTCGACCTCGCCCATCCAGGCTTCGTCGTCTTCCACGCGGTCGCGGCCTGTCTGCTGCTGGCGCTGCTTGGCCTGCTCGGTGGGCTGTGGGCGCGCAAGCTCGATCAGC
>CAXTCN010000070.1:0-23836 GCA_964242575.1 uncultured Acetobacteraceae bacterium
TGTCACTCGGATTGCGCGACTGGGCCCATGAGTTCTGATTAATGAGTCTTGGTATGAGAACGCCAACGGTGCGGATGGACACAACTACATGCATCCTCAACCGGCAGATCACGCATCGGCTGGTGACGCGCTGAGTGATCAGACGACGCGCGTAAATGCATCAACGACGGGCCTTGTGAGAGCGTCCTCGCCGTTCCTACCAGAGACTGATTACATGGGAGACTCGCATCAGAACCCATTCAACGTCACTGACGACTTCCAGTATTATGGATGATCTTTGCTTGCGTACGTGGTAAGTCCCAACTTGACAATGTTGGAAGTGGGGGTATTTTGACTGGGTACTCACTTTTCAAACGAAAGCCTGCTTTCCTAACTGTCTAATTGTGAGGCGCTCTTGGCGCGTGCAGCGATGAGGCAAGCCGCGTCGATATCGTCTGGTCCGGCGCGTCCCTGGGCTGGTTCGGCTTGGCGCGGGCGAGCTTTCGTCAGGCTCGGAGCCGCTCCTTCACGACCTGGCCGGGTGCCTTTCCAGGCAATCTTCAGGACCTCGCCATTGCGGATGGTCTCGCTGCTCGCCCCGAAGCGGCGGGCCAGCACGCCCGAGGGCTTGGAGGAGCGGGCGATCTCGGCCCGGACAGCAGGGGTAGTGCGGGCATTGGGGGTATCTGGAGCATGAGGCGCCTTCCTCCCTGCACAGCGCCCTTCAGGCGCTCGAAGCGATAGGCACAATCTACAATGGCCAGGCCCACAGGACTCCAACAATGTTCCGCCGCTGACAGGTAGATCGCGTCCCCCGATCCGAGAGCCTCCCCTGGCTAGCTGAAGGGCAGAGAACCATCACCCCGCCAACGCCACCAACGCCCGCGTCGCCACCGTAAGCCCTGCCAGGTCAGGCAGCGCTGCGCTCTCCCGCGCCAGCGCGACGACGGCCGCTGCACCCGGCGAAGCGGTGGGGTCCGCCCCGTCCAGCGCCAGGTGCGCCAGGCGCGCCTGCGCCGCGAGCAGGTCCGCGAGCAAGGCCGACTTGGCCCGGCTGCCGAACGCTCCCCGCACCGGCAACGCTCCGGCGGCGGCGCGCAGGCCCTCGATCCCCAGGCTGTGGCCGACCCGCTGCCAGGCCGCCGCCGCCTCGGCCGGTTGAACGCCAGCCGCCGCCGCAAGCCGCACGATGGCGGGCGCCGCTGCCAGCGCCGGGGCGGCGGCGACCAGCGCGGCAAGGTCTTCGGGCAGCCCGGCGTCCCGCAACGACACGGCCGCCGGCTCGGATGCGGCGTTGAGCGCAGCCGCCGCAGACAGCTCACTGATCCCGGGCCGGAGCGCCGCGACCGCCTCCGCCAGCGGTTGGCGCAGCTCCACAGACCCCAGCAGATCCCGCGCCGTCGCCTCCTGCAACCGGCGCAGCGCCAGCAGCGCGTCCAGCCGCACCCCGGCCGCGGCAGGGGCGGCGTCGGCCGCGTCGCACAGCGCCTCCAACTCGGACGCCGCGCTCGCAAGCCAGGCGGCGCGCACCACGTCCACCGGCGGCGCCTCAGTGGCGAGCCGCATGAGCGCCGCCGGGCCGAGGCGGTTGGCGACGGTGTTGACCAGGGTGGTGGCAATCAGCTCCCGCCGCAGGCGGTGGCGCAGGACATAGGGCGCCAGCCCGGTGCGCAGCTCGGCCGGAAAGTAGGCCAGCAAAAACGGCTCGAACGCGGGGTCGTCCGCGAGGCCGCTGGCCTCCATCGCTTCGGTCAGCCACAGCTTGGCGACCGGTAGCAGGGCCGCGATCTCCGGCCGCAGCAGCGCCTCCCCAGCCGCCAGGCGGGCCTGCAGCGCCGCCGCATCCGGCAGGCCGGCGACGCTGCGGTCCAGCACCCCTTCCGTTTCCAGCCGCAACATCAGGGCCGCGTGGGCGGCGAGGTCGTTGACGCCGTCGCGCATTTCCAAGGACACCGCAAGCGACTGCTGGGCGTTGTCCCGCAGCACCAGGGCGCTTACCTCGTTGGTCATGGCCACGAGCAAGTCGTCCCGCTGGCGCCGGGTCAGCACGCCGTCGCGCTCGGCGTCCGACAGCAGGATTTTAATGTTGACCTCGTGGTCGCTGGTGGACACCCCGGCCGAGTTGTCCAGTGCGTCGGTGTTGAGGCGTCCCCCTGCGCCCTGCGCGCCGGCCCGGGCGTACTCGATCCGGCCGGCTTGGGTGATGGCGAGGTTGGCGCCCTCCCCCAGCACCCGCGCCCGCACCGTGGCGCCATTCACGCGCAGCGCGTCGTTCGCGCGGTCCCCGGCGTCAGCCTGCGACTCGGCGCTGGCCTTCACGTAGGTGCCGATGCCGCCGAAGTACAGCAGGTCCGCGGGCGCGCGCAGGATGGCTTGCATGACTGCGGCAGGCTCCACCGGCCCGGCCTCAAGCCCCAGCAGCGCGGCGGCTTCCGGCGAGAGCGGGATGCGCTTCTCGTTGCGGGAGAACACGCCGCCGCCGGGGCTGATGCGCGCCGGGTCGTAGTCCGCCCAGGACGAGCGGGGCAACGCGAACAGCCGGGCGCGCTCGTTGTAGGACGCAGCCGGGTCCGGATCGGGGTCGAGGAAGATGTGCCGGTGGTCGAACGCCGCCAGCAGCCGGGTCTGCCGGCTGACCAGCAGGCCGTTGCCGAACACGTCGCCGCTCATGTCGCCGACGCCCACGCAGGTGAACGGGTCCCGCTGGATATCCAGGCCCAGCTCCGCGAAGTGCCGGGCGATCATGACCCATGCGCCCTTGGCGGTGATGCCCATGGCCTTGTGGTCATACCCCTGGCTGCCGCCGGACGCGAAGGCGTCGCCGAGCCAGAACCCGCGCTCCACCGCGATGCCGTTGGCGATGTCGCTGAACGTCGCGGTGCCCTTGTCCGCGGCGGCCACCATGTAGGGGTCGTCCCCGTCCCGCCGGACAATGCCGGGGGGCGTCACGACGCGCTCCCCGTCCAGGTTGTCCGCCAAGTCCAACATGCCGTTGATCAGCAGGCGGTAGCAGGCCACGCCCTCCGCCATCAGCGCGTCCCGGCCGGCGGGCGCCTGTTTTAGCACGAAGCCGCCCTTGGCGCCCGTCGGCACGATCACGACGTTCTTTAGGCGCTGCGCCTTCATCAGGCCCAGGATTTCGGTGCGGAAGTCCTCGCGCCGGTCCGACCAGCGGATGCCGCCGCGCGCCACCGGCCCGGCACGCAGGTGGCAGCCCTCCATGCGCGGCGAGTGGATGAAGATTTCCCGCCAGGGCCGCGGCAACGGCATCTCGCCGGCATCGGCGCTGGCGATCTTCAGCGCGATATACGGCTTGTCCGCATAGTAGTTGGTGCGCAGCACGGCGCGCAGCAGCGTCATGAGCCGGGTCAGGATGCGGTCCTCGTCCGGATTGGCGACGCTGTCCAGCAGCGCCGCCCACCGCACGTCCAGCGCCGCCTCCGCGCCAGGCGCGCCGCCAGGGTCGAAGCGAGCGTGGAACAGGTCCACCAGGATGCGCGCGGCCTCCGGGTGCGAAGCGAGCGTCGCCTCCACGCTGAGCTGGCTGAATGCCAGGCCGACCTGCTTCAGCCAGCGGTACAGGGTCCGCAGCAGCCAGCACTCCCGCCAGGTAAGGCCCGCGCGCAGGATCATGCGGTTGAAGCCGTCCGCCTCCGCGCGCCCGTCCAGCAGGGCATTGAGCGCGTCCAGCAGCGCCGGGAACACCGTGTCGGCGGGCGGCGCGTCCGCCTGCACGGTGAACACGTGCAACACCAGCAACGCGGCGTCCGGACGGTCCAGGTAGAACGGCACCTCCTCGATGGCGCGGAGGCCGAGGCTTTCCAGCAGCGGCAGGATATCCGCCAGCGCCAGGGGACCGCCGGGCTGCACCAGGCGCAGCGCCAGCCGCTCCGGCGCTGCGCCTGGCTGGCGGTCGAGCCGCGTGGCGGCCCGGCCGGTCTCGGCGGCGCGCTCGGCCAGCGTTACGTCCGCCACGCCCTGCGCGGCGGTCGCCGTGTCGCGGTACCCGGACGGCAGCGCGTCGCTCCAGCGGGCCATGAGGCGGGTGGCGGTGGCCTCCCCTTCCGCCTCCGCCAGCGCCTCGGCCAAGCGGTCGCGGAAGTCGCGCGCCGCCTGGGCCACCGCCGCCTCCAGCGCCGCCGTGTCCACCACCGGGACCTGGCCCGGCGTGGTGCCGATGATGTAGTGGATGCGGGCGAGCGGCGCGTCGCCGAGCGCGATGTAGAACACCGACAGCCGTCCGGCGTAGGCCCGCGACAGCATCGCGCCCACCCGCTCCCGCAGCCGGGTGTCAACCACGTCGCGCGGCAGCCACACGATGGCGGAGACGAAGCGCTCGAACGGGTCCTGCCGCACCACCAACGCGGCGCGCGGGCGGAGATGCAAATCCAGCGCGCGGCGTGCGCCGTCCAGGATGGCGGCCTCCGGCGCCTGGAACAGCTCGTCCCGCGGCCAGGTGTCGAGCGTCTGGCGCAGCGCGCGCCCGTCGTGGCTGCGCGGGTCAACCCCGGAGCTGGCCAGGATCGCCTCGACCTTCTGCGCCAGCAGCGGGATGGAGCGCGGGTTGCGGGTGTACGCGGTGGCGGCGAACAGGCCGTAGAACACCCGGACGCCAACCATCGCGCCGTCCGGGCCAAAAATGCGGGTGACGATGGCGTCGCCGTGCGCCGGCCGGTGCACGGTCGAGCGCAAGTTGGCCTTGGCGACCGACACTGGCAGCGGCAGCAGGAACGCGGCGCGCACGCCCGGCGGGACGGCCGCGAGATCCCGCATGGTGTCGAACGCCACGGTCGCCGGGTCGCGCAGCAGGCCGAGATTCTCCTCGGCAATGATGCGCAGCGTCCCGTCCGCGTCCACGGCCACATGGCGATGGCCGAGCAGGACGTAGTTGTCGTCCATGAGCCAGCGCAGGAACTCCTGCGCGGCATGGACATCCGTGGCGCCCGCCGCCGCGACCTCCGCGTGCGCCTGGTCCAGCAGCGTGAGCATGGCGGCATGGTCCGAGGTCGCGATTCGCACATCGGCCATGGCCTGGCGCAGCGCCGCCTCGACGCCCGCCCCTTCGCCGCCGCGGGGAACGCCGCTGAACTCGATGCGCATCATGCTTTCGTGCGCGCCGCCCTCATCGATGGCGAGCAGCCGCCCGGACGGGTCCCGCTCCACTGGAACGACGGGATGCAGGAGCTGGTGCACCACGCGGCCGCCAAGCGTCACGGCCGCGAGCGCGCTGTCCACGAGGAACGGCATGTCGTCGGTCACGACCTCGGCCACGGCGCGCACGCCGGCGCCGGGACCTGGTTGGATGACCCGCACCCGCGCCTGCCCGGCCGGGCGGTCGAGCGCGAACGACCACATGCTGGCAGTGGCGGTGGCAAGGCGCTCCGGGCTGTCGGTGGCGAGTTCCGCGGTTGGGATGGCGGCGTAAAGGTGCTGCATAAGCAGGCGCGCGCCGTCCGGCAGAGCCGGGGCGGTCCGGGCCAGCGCCTCGGCGGCGGCGCGCATCAGCTCCGCCCTGACAGTATCCTGGGCCATGGTGTCCGGCATTGGCGCTCTCCCGTCGGTAGGAATAGCCTAGCGCAGTACCAGCGGAATGCAGAGGCGGGGCAAAGGCACTTTAGGGAGGCATCAGATGGACAAGGACGAGCTTACGGCCTGGGCGGCAAAGAACGGGTGGCGGGAGCGGGACGGGGCGCTGACCTTGTCGAAGCCGAGCAAGCCGGACCACGCCATCGTTCGGATGCTGTTCAAGGCGACAGTCGTGCACGTCGAAATCCGCAAGCCCGCCGGCAAGTGGGAGCGGGTGGGCGGCGCGAGCTACCGGGACATCGTTGCGGACGCCGACACCGGGGTGCCGGGCGGCCTCGGGCTCGATAGCCTGCACAGCTTGCAGACGCTCATGCAGGAGAACCGGGACCAAATGGTGTTCGCGGCGTTCAAGCGGTGACGCAGGACGCGCCGCTCCGCCTGGGGCTCGGCGCGCAGGTTCCGGCCGCGCTGTTCGGGCCGGTGCTGCAGGACCTCGAACGGCGGCTCCCAACGCTTGGGCTGACGGTCCAGCACGGGACCGCAGCAGCGTTGAACGAGTGGTTGCTGCACGACCAAATCGACGTGGCGGTGCTGGACGACGCGGACGCGCTGGCGGAGCAGATGAGCTGCTGGCCGCTGTACCAGGACCGGCTGGCGGTGCTGATGCCAGCCGGGCACGCGCTGGCCGGCTATGCGGAGGTGCCGGCGGCGGCGCTGTCGGGGGAACGGCTGGTGGCGCGCGCTGGTGGATGCCGGCTGTCACGGGCGCTGGACGCGCTGGTGATCGAGCACCGGTGCGGCGACATGCCGCGGCACCTCGGCGCGGACGAGGCAGCGGTGCACGGCCTGGTGCTGGCCGGGCTGGGCCTCGCGCTCGGCGCCATGCGGCAGGCGGTGCCGTGGGGCCTCGCGTCCCGTCCCTTGGCACCACCGGCCGAGCCGTTCAGTGTGGTGGTCGCGGCCGTCGCGGAACGGCCGGCGGCCCGGGCGGCCGATGCCTTCCTGCGGATGGCGCGGGACTGGCTTGCATGAGGGGAATGAAATGAGGTGGGTCGTGCTGCTGCTGCTCGCGAGCCCTGTCCTGGCCCAACCGGCGCCACCGCCGGAACAGGCGCCTTCCGCGCAGCCAGAACCTACAGCGCAGCCAACGCCTCCCGTGCAGCCAACGCCCCCAACGCCTGTGCAAGAGCCGATGCTGGCGGGCGAGGCGACATCGATCCTGGGCCGCGCAGTGCTCGGCCGCCCGGCCCCGGACGCGGCGGAACGAACGGTCGCACGGATCATTGACGTGCTGGTGGACCAGGATGGGCAAGTCCGTGCGGCGGTGCTGGAGTTCGGCGGCTTCCTGGGCGTGGGCAAGCGCCGGGTCGCGGTCGCGTGGCGTGCGCTCCGCTTCAGCCCGGCCGACCAGCGCATCACGTTGGAGCTGGACGCGGCCGCCATCGCCGCCATGCCGGAGTGGAAGTCTGGCCCAGGGCCGGTGATGCTCGCTACCCCGCCGTGACCAGCTTAGTGCGCGGGCTTGGCGCGACCAGTTCGGGGCGCGCGCTGGATTGGCTGAACGCCCTGGTTGCCAGCAGCCAAACCGGGTTCGGCGCCTTCATCGCGGTCTATCTCACGACCGAGGCCTGGACCCAATCCGACATCGGCGAGGCGCTAAGCGTCGGCACCATCGCCGCGATGGCAAGCCAGGTGCCGGCCGGGGCGCTGGTGGACCGGCTGCGCAGCAAGCGCCTGGCGGTGGCGGCTGGCGGCATCGCGGTGGCAATCAGCGCGCTGCTGTTCGCCGCCCTACCCAGCCGTCCGTCCGTGCTGGTGGCCGAGGTGCTGCACGGCTTCGCTAGCTGCATGATCGGCCCGGCCATCGCGGCCCTCAGCCTCGAGTTCGCCGGGCACGGAGGGTTAGGGCAGCGGCTGGGCCGGAACGCGCGGTGGGCGGCCCTCGGCAGCGCCGCCGCCGCCGCGATCCTGGGCGGGATCGGCACTTTCGTGTCCAGCGGCGCGGTGTTCTGGGCCACCGCCGGGCTGATGCTGCTGAGCCTGCTGACGCTGCGCAGCCTGCCGCCGGGCGCGGCCATGCAGGCGAGACGGCCGCTGGAACCCAAGATGCGGCAAGCCTTGACTGCGCTGCTGGACCGCCGGCTGGCCGTGTTCGCGGGTTGCATTGCGCTGTTCCACCTATCCAACGCAGCCATGCTGCCGCTGATCGCCGGTGAGCTCACGCGCGGCGCTGGGGGCTGGGCCAGCCTTATTATTGCCGCGTGCATCGTGGCGCCGCAGGGGATCGTGGCAGCGGTATCGCCCTGGATCGGCGGCGCAGCCGACCGGATCGGACGCCGGCCGCTGCTGCTGCTGGGCTTCGGCGCGCTGCCCCTGCGCGGCGTTCTGCTGTCCCTCAGCAGCGACCCGGCCACGGTGATTTTGGTGCAGATGCTGGACGGCATCAGCGCTGCCGTGCTGGGCGTGCTGATGCCGCTTGTGGCCGCGGACCTCACGCGGGGGACCGGGCGGTTCAACCTGTGCATGGGCCTGCTGGGCCTCGCCGCCGGGGCTGGGGCGACGCTGAGCACGGCGCTGGCCGGCTGGATCGCCGATGAGGCCGGCCATGTGGCGGCGCTGCTGTCGCTGGCTGCCGCGGGCGTGGCCGCGACCGTCGGGCTGCTGGCATTGCGGGAGACGCGGCCGGCATGACGGGCCATACCCATGGGACGGACCCACCCCATATCTCAGCCATGCCACAGACCGTCCGCGTCATCGACTTGGAAACCACCGGCTCCCGCCCACCGCTTGACGCCGTGGTGGAGCTGGGATGGCAGGACGTGGCGGCGCACCCGGACGGCTGGCGCGTGACCGACGGCCGCGGCGCCCGCTTCGTGGACCCGCAGCGGCCCATCCCGTCCCGCACCGCCGCCGTGCACCACATTATCGACGAGGACGTGGCCGGCCAACCGCCTTGGCTGGTGACTGCGC
Source organism: uncultured Acetobacteraceae bacterium (assembly GCA_964242575.1). GTDB lineage: Bacteria > Pseudomonadota > Alphaproteobacteria > Acetobacterales > Acetobacteraceae > JANPPS01. The sequence goes on from CAXTCN010000070.1 coordinate 8,476, forward strand.
CGCCGGTGCTGGCCGCGCCGGGCCTGGCGGCGCTGGCGGCGCACCGGATCGAGTTCGAGCGGCGCTGGTGCACCGACGCGCTGACTGGCGGGCTGCCGTGGGTGTGCACCTACAAGTGCGCCCTGCGAGTATGGCCGGAGCTGCCGTCGCACTCGAACCAGGCCATCCGCTACGAGCGCCGGCCGGCTGGCTTGGACCGCGCGCTCGGCCTGCCGGCGCATCGGGCGGGGCCGGACGCTTATGTGACGGCTCACCATTTGCGGGACATGCTGGATTTGGTGGGGCTGGACCAGTTGATCGCATGGTCCACAGAGCCGGCGTTGCTGGTACGGGTGCCGTTCGGCCCGTACCGCGGCCGGCTGTGGCGGGAGCTGGACGACAGCGCGCTCGACGCCATCCTGGCGCGGGACAGCGACCGCGACGTGCGCTTCACCGCCCGGCACGAACAGACGCGTCGCGGCGGAGCCGCGCCAACACAGGATGGCGGCACTGGCCCGGCGCCCGCGCCGCAATCGGCATTGCCGTTATGAGTGCAGCACCCCGCCCGGCATCGGGCGTGGCGTCCCGGTGGTGCCCGGCACGCTGAGCGGCAGGCCGTGCACTGAGCGGACCGCCAGGAAGCCGAAGGCCTGCGCCTCCAACGCGTCGCCGTCCCAGCCCGCCGCTTCGACCGGTTCGACAACGCCCAGCGCGTCCTTTAACAGCGCCATCAGCGTTCCGTTGTGGCGACCGCCGCCAGTTACCAGCCAGCGCAGCGGCGCGCGCGGCAGGTGGTCCAGCGACCGGGCTACGGACTGGACGGTAAACGCCGCGAGCGTCGCCGCGCCGTTCGCGAGCGACAGCTCGGCCACCGACTCCAACGAGAACTCATTGCGGTCCAGCGACTTGGGCGGACGCCGGCCGAAATAGGGGTGCGCCAGCATCGCCGCGAGCCGCGCCGCGTCCACTTGGCCGCTGGCGGCTATCCGTCCACCCTCGTCGAATGCCGCGCCGGTATGCCGGCCGATCCAGTCATCCAGCATGGCGCTGGCCGGTCCGGTGTCAAACGCCAGTAAGGTATCGCCGTCGATATACGTCACGTTTGCCACGCCGCCGAGGTTCAGCACCGCCAGCGGCTGCGGCAGGCCCTCTGCCAACGCCGCGTGGAACAACGGCGCGAATGGCGCGCCCTGGCCGCCGGCCGCCACGTCGGCGTCACGGAACCGGCTCACCACCGGGATGCCCAATGCCTTGTGCAATGCCGCGCCGTCGCCGATCTGCCGCGTGAAGCGCCGCTCCGGCCGGTGCAGCACCGTTTGCCCGTGCATCCCCACCACATCCACTGGCCCGGTGCGTTCCAAAAGCTGCCGGACCGCGGCGGCGTTCGCCTGCGTGACCCCGGCTTCCAGCTCCGTCAGCGCGTCGTGCTCGGCTCGTGCCGGGTCCTGCATCACGTCCAGCAGCGCCCGGCGCAGCGCGTCCGGGTAGGGCAGCGTGAGCGCCGGGCCTGTCCGCGCGACCGTGACGCCGTCCGTCTCGATCAGCGCCGCGTCCACGCCGTCCGCCGACGTGCCGCTCATAAGGCCGATTGCCGTAAGCCGTGGTCCGTTTCCCAAGCGCCCTCCGTCCCCTGTAGCCCCGCCGCCCCGTTAGGCTAAGGTGGTTCGGCAGCATGGGGAATAGGATGCACGGCTTAAGCGACCGGATGGCGCGCTGTTACACCGGCGTCGTGCATGACGTGATGCGCGGCATGGGCCTGCAGGACTTTACCTTCCCGCCGGAGCTGCGGCCCATCCTGCCGGACCAACCGATGGCCGGCCCCGCCTTCACCATCGAGGGCCGCGTGGACCCGGACGCCGATCCGCACGAAACCCTGCTGGCCTGGACCAGCCTGCTGTCCCAGGCGCCGGCCGGGCACGTGTGGGTCAGCCAGCCGAACGACCGCACCGTGGCGCACATGGGCGAGCTTTCGACCGAGACGCTCAAGCTGAAGGGCCTGCGCGGCTGCCTGGTGGACGGGTTCGCTCGCGATATCCGGTTCCTGGTGGCAATGGGCTTCCAGACTTGGTGCCGCGGCTACACTCCGCGGGACATCGTGGGGTACTGGCTGCCGTCCGCGGTCGCGGTGGACATCCGCATCGGCGACGTGGCGGTGACGCCCGGCGACTACATCCTGGCGGACCAGGACGGGGCGTTGCGCGTGCCGCAGGACATCGCCGACGCCGTGGTGGCCGCCGCGGAGGACGCCATCGGCACCGAGAACCGCGTGCGTACCGCCATCCTGGCCGGCATGGACCCGCAGCGGGCCTACATCGAGCTCGGCAAGTTCTGACCTGAAGCTGCTCGAGGTCACCAACGTCGATTTCTCGCTGCGGCACTTCCTGCTGCCGCTGATGCGCGCGGCCCGGGACCGTGGGCACGAGGTGGTGGGCGTCTCGGCGGACGGCCCGTTGCTGGATGACGCGCGGGCGGAGGGGTTGCGGGTCGTGGCGCTGCCCTTGGCGCGCAGCCTGTCGCCGATGGCGCAATGGCGGGCGTTCCGCGCGCTGCTGGCGCTGATCCGGGCGGAGCGGCCGGATATGGTGCACGCCCACATGCCCATCAGCGGCCTGCTGGCCCGGCTGGCGGCGCGGGTCGCTGGGGTGCCGCACGTCGCCTACACCTGCCACGGGTTCCTGTTCAACCAGCCCGGCCCGGCCTGGCGCCGCGCGCTGGCGCTGAGCATGGAGTGGCTCGGCGGACGGCTGACGCACACCTACCTCACTGTCTCCACTGAGGAGGCCGCCGACGCGCGCCGGCTCGGCATCGCCCGGCACGCCACGGCGGTCGGCAACGGCCGGGACCCGGCGCGGTTCCGCCCTAACCCCGCCGCCCGGACCCGGGTGCGCGCGGCTTTGGGCGTGCCCGAGAACCGGGTGGTGGTGATGATCGTCTCCCGCCTGGTCCGGCATAAAGGCTACCCGGAGCTGCTGGCCGCGATGCAGGACGTGCCCGGCGCGGAGCTGTGGGTGGTGGGCGAGCGCCTATCGAGCGACCATGGCCTGGACCTCGAGACCCTGTTCGCCGGGTCCGGGCTTGGTCCCCGCCTGCGCCGGCTCGGCTACCGCACCGACGTGCCGGACCTGCTGGCAGCGGCCGACATCTTTGCGTTGCCGAGCCACTTCGAGGGCCTGCCGATGTCGGTGATCGAGGCCATGCTGACCGGCTTGCCGGTGGTCGCAACCGATATCCGCGGCCCGCGCGAACAGGTGGCCGACGGCGAGACCGGCCTGTTGGTCCCGCCCGCGACGGTGGCTCCGCTGGCCGCCGCCCTGCAGCGCCTGGCCGCCGCCCCCGCGCTCCGCTTCCGCATGGGCGAGGCCGGGCGCGTGCGTGCCTTGTCGCACTACACCGAGGCCGCCGTGCTGGCCCGCACCCTGGACCTGCTGGGGCTGTAAGGGCTATGCGCGGCGGCATGGACCCTGCACCCATTCGCCGTGCCCTGATTTCCGTGTCCGACAAGGCCGGGCTGTTGCCGTTGGCCCAGGCGCTGCTGGCGCACGGCGCGGAGCTGCTGTCCACCGGCGGCTCCGCGCGCGCGTTGCGGGACGCGGGCCTGCCGGTGCGCGAGGTGTCGGAGCACACCGGGTTCCCGGAAATCCTTGACGGCCGGGTCAAGACGCTGGCGCCGCAAATCCACGGCGGCATCCTCGGCCGGCGCGACTTGCCTGCGCACCTGGCGCAGATGGAGGCGCACGGCATCGCGCCGATCGACCTGGTGTGCGTGACCCTGTACCCGTTCGAGGCCACCGTCGCGTCCGGCGCTGGGCCGGAGGAGTGCGTCGAAAACATCGACATCGGCGGCCCCGCCCTGATCCGCGCCGCCGCCAAGAACCACGATGCCGTCGTGGTCCTGACCGACCCAGCGCAGTATGAAAGCCTGCTGCACGAACTGGCCGCGGGCGGCACGACCCTGCCGCTCCGCCGCCGGCTCGCCGCCGAAGCCTATGCCCGAACCGCCGCCTACGACGCCGCCATCGCCGCCTGGTTCGCGCGGGACACGGCGTTTCCCCCGCGCGCGACAGTCTCCGGCACGCTGCGCCAGACGCTCCGCTACGGCGAGAATCCGCACCAGCAGGCCGCGTTCTACGTGAATAACGACCGTCCCGGCATCGCCACTGCGCAGCAGGTGCAAGGCAAGGAGCTGTCCTACAACAACCTGAACGACACCGACGCCGCGTTCGAGTGCGTGGCCGAGTTCGATGGCCCGGCCGTCGTCGTCGTGAAGCACGCCAACCCCTGCGGCGTCGCGACCGCGGCCACGCTGGCGGAAGCCTGGGACCAGGCGCTGCGCTGTGACCCGCAATCCGCGTTCGGCGGCATCGTGGCGCTGAACCGCACCCTGGACGGCGAAGCGGCGGCGCGGATCGCGGGCCTGTTCACCGAGGTCATCGTGGCGCCGGACGCGGACCCGGACGCCCGCGCCGTCCTGTCGCGCAAGAGAAATCTGCGCCTGCTGCTAACCGGCCGCCTGCCGGACCCGGTCACGCCGGGAATGACGTTCCGCAGCGTGTCCGGAGGCTTTTTGCTGCAGTCCCGCGACGCCGGGCGGGTCGCGGCGGAGGCGCTGCGCGTGGTGACGCAGCGGACGCCGACGCCCCAGGAGCTGCTGGACCTGCTGTTCGCGTTCCGGGTCTGCAAGCACGTGAAGTCCAACGCCATCGTCTATGCCCGGGACGGCGCCACCACCGGCATCGGCGCCGGGCAGATGAGCCGGGTGGACAGCGCCCGCATCGCCGCCTGGAAAGGCGCTGAGGCCGCCCGCGCCGCGGGGCTGGACCGTCCGCTGACCGAGGGCAGCGTGGTGGCGTCCGACGCGTTCTTCCCGTTCGCGGACGGCCTGGAAGCCGCCATCGCCGCCGGCGCCACCGCCGTCATCCAGCCCGGCGGGTCGATGCGCGACGCCGAGGTGATCGCAGCGGCGGACGCGGCCGGCGTCGCCATGGTCATGACCGGCATGCGCCACTTCCGGCACTGACTGCCGAGGCTGGACCTTTGGTCAGCCAGCAGGTGGCGACCAGCCGGGCGGTGCCAGTTCGAACCCGGCGAACTCGAATGCCGGGGCGACGACGCAACTGACCAGGCTCCAGGCGCCGAGGCTGCGCGCTTCCTGCCACGCTCCCGTGGGCACGACGGCTTGCAGCGCCTCGCCGCGGGTCAGGTCGGGTCCGAGCCGCAAGTCCTGCTGGGCGCCTCCATGAATGCCGAGCAGCAGCGGCGCGCCGGCCTGCCAGAGCCAGACCTCGGCCGCATCGACCCTGTGCCAGTGCGACCGCTCCCCCTCCGCCAGGAGAAACAAGATGCTGGTGCCTGCGCCGCGCTGGCCCGAGGCCGGACGGTCACGCCACAACTCGCGGTAATGCCCACCTTCGGGATGCGGCGACAGGCCAAGCGCCTCACGCACAAGGTGGGCTGCCTGAAGGGGGTTTCGGAGATCGATTGTCACTTTTCGCCTTCCTTTTGGCGCGGCACCGGTCAGCCCATTAAGCTGCCGCATAGACCAAGTGCAACTGCGAACCGTTCGCATCATTTCGCAGCCGGGTTGACCGTTTCGCGGCCACTTACCATTTTGAACGGATGCGCACCTTCACCGACCTGGACGAGAAAGAAATCCTGGCTCTGGCCATCAGCAGCGAGGAGGAGGACGGCCGCATCTACGCCGACTTCGCCGAGAGCCTGCGGGAAGAGTACCCCGACAGCGCCAAGGTGTTCGACGACATGGCGGCCGAGGAAAGCGAGCACCGCCGGGTATTGATCGACACCTACGTGCAGAAGTTCGGCACCCACATCCCCCTGGTCCGCCGGCAGGACGTGCGCGGCGCGGTGTCCCGCCGCCCGGCCTGGCAGGTGCGCCCGCTCGGCATCGACGCGGTGCGGCGCCAAGCGCGGCAGATGGAGGTGGACGCCAGTCGCTTCTACGCCGAGGCCGCCAGCCGCACCTCCGACGCCGGCATCCGCAAGCTGCTGGGGGACCTGGCCGCCGCCGAAATCGAGCACCAGCACGCCGCCGACGCCATCGAGGCCAAGCGCCTGCCCGGCGAGGTCCGTGCCAACGAGGATGACAGCGCCCGCCGCCGCTTCGTGCTGCAAATTGTGCAGCCTGGCTTGGTCGGCCTGATCGATGGCTCGGTGTCCACGCTGGCGCCGGTGTTCGCGGCGGCGTTCGCCACGCAGAACAGCCGGGACGCGTTCCTGGTGGGCATGGCAGCCTCCATCGGCGCCGGCATCTCGATGGGCTTGGCCGAGGGCCTGTCTGACGACGGCAAGCTGTCCGGCCGCGGCACGCCGTTGCTGCGCGGCCTGGTGTGCGGCGTCATGACCACGCTGGGCGGCGTCGGCCACACGTTGCCCTACCTGATCCCTGATTTCTGGACCGCGACTGCGCTAGCCGGTGCCGTAACCGTCTTGGAGTTGCTGACCATCGCTTGGATCCAGTGGAAGTATATGGACACGCCGCCGGTATCGGCCGCAGCCAAGGTCATGCTGGGCGGCGCGCTGGTGCTGGCGGCGGGGATACTGATCGGCAGTAGCTGATGCCGGAGGTCACCATCGCGGTCGGCGACGCGATCCTGCCGCACGTCCCGGCCTTGGCGCAGTTGCGCCGGATCGTGTTCCGGGACTGGCCGTACCTCTATGACGGCGATGCCGCGTATGAGGCGGAGTACATCGCGACCTACGCGGCCTGCCCGCGGGCGGCGTTGGTGATCGCGTGGGACGGGGACCAAGCGGTCGGCGTCTCCTCCTGTTTGCCGATGTCGGACGAGACGCCCAACGTGGTCGCGCCGTTCCAGGCGGCGGGGCTGGACCCCGCGCGATGGTTCTACTTCGGCGAGAGCGTATTGCTGCACGCGTTCCGCGGCACCGGTCTCGGCGTCGCGTTCTTTGAGCGGCGGGAGGCGCACGCCCGCTCGTTCGGCGCCTACGGCCACGCCGCGTTCTGCGCGGTGCAGCGCCCCGACGACCACCCGATGCGACCGCCGGACGCCGTGCCGCTCGACGGGTTCTGGCGCCGCCGTGGCTTCGCGCTGCATCCCGGCTTGACCTGTACCATGCGCTGGCGCGACGTGGGCCAGGACACGGAGACGGACCACCCGATGCAGTTCTGGACCAAGGACCTCGCATGACGCTGCGCATCGGCGTGCTGGAGTACCCGGTCACCCGGGTCGGCAGCCTGGCGGAGTATGCGCAGAAGCTCGACCGCTTGGTTATGGCCGGCGCGGCGGGAGGGGGCGAACTCCTGGTCATGCCGGAGTACGCCAGCATGGAGATCGCGGCCGCCTACACCACGGTGACGGACCCAGTGGCCGAGCGGGACGCGGTCTGCGCGGTGTCCACTGACCTTTTGGCCATCATGCGGCAGGCGGCGCAGCGGCACGGCGTTTGGCTCGCGCCCGGCACGCTGCCGTGGCGGACCAATGAGCGCATCGTGAACCGCGCACCGCTGATCGCCCCGGACGGCCGGGCCGCGTTCCAGGACAAGCAGGTCATGACTCGGTTCGAGGCCGAGCACTGGAACGTCGGCGCCGGCGACCCGCACCGGGTGTTCGAGACGCCGTGGGGCCGCATCGGCATCGCCATTTGCTACGATGTCGAGTTCCCGAGCGTGGTGCGGGCGCAAACCGAAGCCGGCGCATGGCTGATCCTGGCGCCCACCTGCACCGACACCCTGCACGGCTTCAACCGCGTCCGCCTGTCCGCCCGCGCCCGCGCCGTCGAAAACCAGTGCTTCGTCGCCGTCGCGCCCACCGTAGGCGACGCCCCGTGGCTCGCGACGCTCGACAGCAACCGCGGCCGTGCCGGCGTCTATGGCCCGGCCGACCGCGGTTTCCCGGAGGACGGCGTCATCGCCGAGGGCGCCGACGAGACCGGCTGGCTGTGGGCCGACCTCGACCCGGTGCGGCTCGACGCGGTGCGGCAGGACGGTGCGGTGCGCAACTTCCGCGACTGGCCGCCCGGCTGGTCCGGCCAAAAACCGGTGGCAGTTTTGGACACCAACCAGTTTGAGGAGGCGTGATGACCGAGGCCGAGACGCTCGTGCGGACCTACTACGCCGCGTTCAACGCGGGCGACACTGGTGCCTTCCTCGCGTTGCTGACCGAGGACGTCGAACACGGCATCAACCAGGGCGAGCGCGAAATCGGCCGGGATGCCTTTGCGCGCTTCATGGCCGGAATGTCCGAGAGCTACGCGGAACAGCTCAGCGACCTCGTGGTGCTGACGGAGCCTACCGGCACCCGCGCCGCCGCCGAGTTCGTGGTGCACGGCACCTACAAGAAAACCGCCGCCGGGCTGCCGGAGGCGACCGGACAGACCTACGTGCTGCCGGCCGGCGCGTTCTTCACGTTGCGCGACGGCCGCGTGGCGCGGATCGACAACTTCTACAATCTTGAGGATTGGCTGCGGCAGGTCGGCGGAGGCTAAACCCGCCGCGCCCGCAACGCCGCCGCCAGCGTGCCGTCGTCCAGCACGTCCAGCGCGCCGCCAATCGGCACGCCCTGGCCGACGCGGGTGACGCGCAACGCCGGGTCAAGCCGGTGCAGCCGCTCGGTCAACCAGTGCGTCGTCGTCGCGCCGTCTACCGTTGCGCCTAACGCCAGGATCACCTCCGTGAGACCCCCGGCCTCGACGCGGGACAGCAGCGGCGCGGTGTTCAGGTCCTCTGGCCCGGTGCCGCCCAGCGCTGACAGGGTGCCGCCCAGCACATGGTACAGCCCGCGATGCACGCTCGCGCGCTCCAGCGCCCACAGGTCCCCCACGCCCTCCACCACGCAAACCAAGCCGCGGTCACGCTGCGGGTCGGTACACACGCCACATGGGTCGCGGCTGTCGAGGTTGCCGCACTCCCGGCACGGACGCACCGCCCGCGCGGCGTCCGTCAACGCGGCGGCGAGCGGCAACATGCGCGCCTCCGGCTGTTGCAGCATCCGCAACGCCGCCCGGCGCGCACTGCGTGGACCCAAGCCCGGCAGCCGCGCCAATAGGCCAATCAGGCGCTCAATCTCCGGGCCGCCCATAACCTCAGAACGGGAGCTTCAAACCATCAGGCAGTTGCATGCCCCCGGTCGCCTGCTCCATCTCGGACGCCATCAGCGCCTCAATCTGCCGCTTGGCGTCGGCGTGGGCGGCCACCACGAGGTCCTCCAGCATCTCGACCTCGGCCGGGTCCAGCAGCTTGGGATCGACCCGCAGCCGCTTCAGCGCGCCCTTGCCGGTCATGGTCACGCTGACCATGCCTGCGCCGGCTTGGCCCTCGATCTCCGCGGCCTCCATCTTGGCCTGCATCTCCTGCATCTTGGCCTGCATCTGGCTGGCTTGCTTCATCAGGCCTGCGAGGTTTTTCATGGTCCATCCTCCATAGTGTCAACGGTATCGGCGTCGAGCGGGGCGAACTCCCGGCCCATTGGTTCACCCAGCGGCTCGTCCACCAGGCCATACACGTCCGCCCGGCTGTCCGTCACGGCCGCGATCTCTGCGCCGGGAAAGGCGTCCAGGATCGCCCGCACCAGCGGATGCTCGGCCGCCGCGCTGCGCCGGGCAGTGTCCGCCGCGACGCCCTGTTCGGCTAAGGTGGGTTCGCCAGGCTCCTGCGACAACGCGATGGTCCAGCGCGTGCCGGTCGCCTCCAGCAACAGGGCGGCCAGGCGGGGCGCGAGGTCGCGCGGCGCTTTCGGCTCGGGCCGCAGCTCGATCACCGGCGCGGCGAACCGCACCAGGTGCACGGCGTGCAGCAGGTGCCCGTGCAGCAGCGGCTCCCGCCGTTCCGCAACCAGCATCGCCACGTCGCGGAAGTTCTCCAGTCGCGGCCCCTCGACGGCGGGCTGCGGCGCAGGGTCAAGCCGCGCGGCCCCATTGGCGACGGCACGGACGCTGCCGCCCTCGAACGGCGGAGCCGGCGTAGGCGGCACGGGCTTGGCTGCGCCGTCGGTAAGCTGCCGCACCAGGTCCCCGGGCGACGGCAGGTCCGCGACGTAGCACAGCCGGATCAGCACCATCTCCGCCGCCGCACGGCGGTCCGGCGCGGTCTCGATCTCCTGCGCGCCCTTCAGCAGCATCTGCCAGGTGCGGCCCAGCACCGGCATTGTCAGCCGGTCCGCCATCGCCGCGCCGCGGGTGCGCTCGGCCTCCGGCAGCTCGGTCCCATCGCGCAGGTCCGGCACGGATTTCAGCCGGGTCAGGGTGTGCGTCAGCTCCAGCAGGTCGCCCAGCATCAGGCCGAGGTCCGCCCCCCGCTCATGCGCCCGGTCGGTGATCGCGAGCGCCTGGTCCGGCCGCCCGGCCATGACCGCCTCCATCAGCTCGAACACGCTGGCCCGGTCGGCCAGGCCCAGCATGTCCTGCACCATCGCGGCGTCAATCGCGTCCGCGTCGCCGGCGCCCTGCGCGATGGCCTGGTCCAGCAACGACAGCCCGTCCCGCACCGACCCGTCCGCCGCGCGGGCAATCAGGTCGAGCGCGTCCCCGGCAATCGCCACGCCCTCCGCCGCGGCGATGCGCCCGAACTTCCCCACCAGCTCCGCCACCGAGACCCGGCGCAGATCGAACCTCTGGCAGCGCGACAGCACCGTTACCGGCACCTTGCGGATTTCGGTGGTGGCGAAGATGAACTTCACATGCGGCGGCGGCTCCTCCAAGGTTTTCAGCAGCGCGTTGAACGCGTTGCGCGACAGCATATGGACCTCGTCGATGATGAACACCTTGGTCCGCGCCTGTAGTGGACGGTAGCGCGCGGCGTCGATCACCTCGCGCATGTCGTCCACGCCGGTGCGGCTGGCGGCGTCCATCTCGACCACGTCCGGGTGCCGGTCCGCCAGAATGGCGACGCAGTTCGGGCACACGCCGCACGGGTCCGCCGTCGGCCCGCCCGCGCCGTCTGGACCCACGCAGTTGAGCGCCCGGGCAATGATCCGCGCCGTGGTGGTTTTGCCCACGCCCCGCACGCCGGTCAGCATCCAGGCATGCGCGATGCGGCCGAGCGCGAAGGCGTTGCGCAGGATGCGCACCATCGCCTCCTGCCCGATCAGGTCATCGAACGTAGTGGGCCGGTACTTGCGCGCCAGCACGCGGTACGGCGCAGCGGGCGTGGGCGCCGGGTCGCCGAACAGTCCGGGTCCCGTGGGCTCCGGGTCCGGCAGGATGTCGCCGAGCAGGCCAGACATACGCGCCCTGGTCTCCTGCTGCGTGTTGCCGAGGGGTGGGAGGCCGAACAAACGACCCAGGCACGAACTCGTTGCGGCTGCTTCCTTCCGGACCTGACCGGGTTGGCGAGGCGCCCGTCCGCCGCCGACCTCCCGCGCGTGTCATAACACGGCCACCGGGGGTTGGCACAAGGTCCCCCCCATGCGAAACGCAGGGGAAATGACCTTCATCATTGCCAGCCGCCCAAACGCCTACACTGGCAACCCGCTGGACCGCGCCGGGGAGCGCCGGGACGACGACGCATGGATCGCCGACCGCCTGCTGGACCGCAGCAGCCTGTTCGTCCCGGTCTGGCGCGCCCGCACGCTGTTCCGCGGCCTGGACGAGGCCCGGCCCGAGGCCGTGTTCCTGACCGGAGAGATCGCCTCCCCGCTGCGCATGGCGGGCGGGCCGTGGGCGTTCCTGGGCCTCATGGAACAGCGGGCTATGTTCGCGCTGGACGTGAGCGGGGTCGAGGACCCGCTGCCGCTGCTGCCGCGCAACATCGGCCGGTTCGAGGATTTGCGGCAGGTCACCGCCGGGCTGGCCGCGAACGACGCCGCCATCCTAGCGCTCGCACGCGGCCTGATGCACTGGCGGCTGCGGCACGGCTTCTGCGGGGTGTGCGGCGGCCGGTGCGAGCCGCGCAGCGCCGGGCACGCCCTGACGTGCCTGCAATGCGGCGCGCAGCACTTCCCCCGCACCGACCCGGCCGTCATCATGCTGGTGCACCGGCACGACCGCGTGCTGCTGGGCCACTCGCAGCGGTTCCCCAAAACCACCATGTACTCGACGCTTGCCGGCTTCGTCGAACCCGGCGAGAGCCTAGAGGAGGCGGTGACGCGCGAGGTGCTGGAAGAAAGCGGCGTCCACGTCGGCGCTGTCCGCTACCACAGCAGCCAGCCCTGGCCGTTCCCAGCCAGCATCATGCTGGGCTTCTACGCCGAGGGCCTGACGGAGGATATCTCCATCGACACCAACGAGCTGCGCGACGCGCGCTGGTTCAGCCGCTCGGAGCTGCAGGCGCCGGACGCCTACGGCTTCAGCCTGCCGCGCCGGGACAGCATCGCCCGGCGGCTGATCGAGGACTGGATGCTGCACCGGTGAGGGCCATCCTGTTGCTTCTGCTGCTGATGTCCGCATGCGCGACGCAAGACCCGCCCGAGGTCGCGGCGTGCAAGGCGGAGGCGAACGAGGACCCGGAGGTTAAATCGCTGCTGCTGAAAGGCGCCGGCAGCCCGGATTTCCTGGCGGAGAACCAGGACAACGTGAAGGCGGCGCGGCAACGGGCCACCCTCGCGTGCCTGCGCGCCCGCGGCATCATTCGTCCGGGCGGTGTGGAGCGGCAGAAGCCGCTGTAGCCGCCCTCAGCCCAGCAACGTCCGCAGCTTGGCGGCAATCACGTCCGGCGCGGTCTCGTGGGTAAAGTTGGCGACGAACCGGCCGCGGGCGTCCATCACGTAGATTATCGTGCTGTGGTCCATGTCATACTCGCCCCCCGCTTTCGGATGCTTGGCGTAAAAGACCCGGTACGCCTTCGCCGCCCCCGCCACTTGGTCCAGCGTGCCGCTCAGCCCGGTGATGGGCGCGTTGAAGGCGCTGACGTAGTCCTGCACCACCGCAGGCGTGTCGCGCTCCGGGTCCACGGTGATGAACAGCACCGCGACCTTGCGCGTGGCCTCGGCGCCCAGCAGGTCCAGCGCGTTGGCGATGTCCTGCAGCGCGGTCGGGCAAGCGTCAGGACAGTTGGTGTAACCGAAGAACACCAGCATCAGCCGGCCGCGGAAATCGGCGTCGGTCACCTCCCGCCCGTCCGCCGCGCGCAGGCGGAACGGGCCGCCAATCGGGATGATCCCTTCGTCCGGGCGCAGCGACAGCCAGGCCGCCGCGCCCGCCAACCCCGTCCCGAGCACCGCCGCCGGAGCCAGCAGCAGCAGCTTGCGCCGCCCGATCAATGCGCGTGCCCCGGAGTCGCGCCAGGGCCCTCCATGCCAGGCCCCTTCGCGCCCACGGGCGCTACCCGCATCTGCAGGTCGAGCGGCGGCGCGTTCTGGAAGCGGAGCTGCACGGAAATCGTTTGTCCGGCCACCAGCGGCTGACGGAGGTCCATGAGCATGATGTGGTTGCCCCCGGGAGTGAACGCAACGGCTTGGCCGGCTGGCAACGGCACGCCACCCGCCAACTCCCGCATACGCATGACGGCGTCGTCCATGCGCATCTCATGCAGCTCGACCCGTCCGGCCACAGGGCTGCTGCCGCCCAGCAACCGGTCGTCGGCTGTGCTGGTAAGGGTCACGTAGGCGCCGCCCACCTTCTGCTGCGGCGCCGTGGCCCGCGCCCAGGGCTGTTCGGCGCGGACAGTGGGCGCTCCGGTTGCAACGGCCTGCTGTCCTTGCACAAGGCTAGGGGCGAGCAGCGCCGCCAGCATGACGGGCCACAGCGGGATGGAACGGTTCATGGGCGATCTCCTGGCATGACCCGGAATATGGCGGCGGCTGCGGCATAACGAGGGGCCGCACATGGGACACGGCTATGCGGCAGGCAACTCAGCGAGCGGGGATAACCGGCCCTGCTGCAGCAACGCCTTCGCCGCGGCGATGTCCGGCACCATGACGCGGTCCTGGTCCCATGCGGCAACCCGCTCCCGCAACAGGGCGTGCGCCGCCTCCAGCGGTGCGCTGCTTCGGAGCGGCCGGTGGAACTCGATGGCCTGGGCGGCGGCGAGCCACTCGATCGCCAGGATGCCGCACAGGTTGTCAGCCATCTCCGCCAGCCGCAACGCCGCGCCGGTCGCCATGCTGACGTGGTCCTCCTGGTTCGCCGAGGTGGGCACGGTATCGACGCTGCGCGGGGTTGCGAGCGCCCGGTTCTCCGCCACCAACGCCGCCGCGGTCACCTGCGCCAGCATGAAGCCGGAGTTGAGGCCGCCGTCCCGCACCAGGAACGCCGGCAGGCCGGACAGCGCCGGGTCGGTCAGCAACGTGGTCCGCCGCTCGCTGATGGAGCCAAGCTCGGCCATCGCCAGCGCCAGGATGTCGGCGGCGAACGCCACCGGCTCCGCATGGAAGTTGCCGCCGGACAGCACCTCCTGATCGACCACCAGCGGGTTGTCGGTCACGGCGTTGGCCTCGCGCAGCAACACCGCGCCGGCCTGGTCCAACAGGTCCAGGCACGCGCCGGCGACCTGCGGCTGGCAGCGCAGCGAGTATGGGTCCTGCACCCGGATGTCGCCGATGCGGTGGCTGTCGCGGATGGCGCTGCCGGCCAGCAAGGCGCGCAACGCGGCCGCCACCCGGATTTGGCCCGGCTGGTTGCGCAGCGCATGGATGCGCGGGTCAAACGGCGTATCGCTGCCGCGCGCGCCGTCCACGCTCATGGCACCGATCATGAGCGACGCCCGCAACAGGTCCCCGGCCGCGAACAGCACAGCGAGCGCCAGCGCGGTGGACACCTGCGTCCCGTTCAGCAGCGCCAACCCTTCCTTCGGCCCGAGCACGAGCGGCGTGATGCCAGCCTGGGCGAGCGCCTCGGCGCCGGGCAGCACGCGTCCGCCCACATCCGCCTCCCCCTCGCCGATCAGCACCAGCGAGAGGTGGGCCAGCGGCGCCAAGTCCCCCGACGCGCCAACCGATCCCTTGGCCGGGACGCACGGCAGCACGCCGGCCTGGAGCAAGTTCAGCAGGGTTTCCACCACCACGGGCCGCACCCCCGACGCGCCGCGCGCCAGCGACAACGCCTTCAGCGCCAGCACCAGCCGCACCACTGGCGCCGGCAGCATGGCCCCGGTGCCGGCGGCGTGGCTGCGCAGCAGGTTTAATTGCAACTGCGCCAACTGGTGCGCCGAGATGCGGGTGGAGGCAAGCTTGCCGAACCCGGTGTTCACGCCGTACAGCGGCGCGCCGTCCTGCAGCAGTTTTTCAAGCGCTGAGGCCGAGGCCTCGACGTCCGCGCGCCAACCGGGTACCAGCACTCGCACGACGCCGTTCATGGCTGCGCGCAGGTCGGTGAGGCTAACGGCTCCGGGCGTCATAGCCTGACCTCGTGGAACCAATAAGCAACGAGCCTCATGACTCTATAAGAGCGATGCATCGCCCGCCATGCAACACCTACCGCGGCCCAGGGCTTTCGCATCAAGCGACGGGCATATGGTTGAGGATGTCGGCGAGGA
>CAXTCN010000071.1:0-23834 GCA_964242575.1 uncultured Acetobacteraceae bacterium
CCACGCTCAATCCTGGATACGCTCAAATAGTCAAACCTCTGTGCAGAAGTACTAGTCGAGCGCACCGCCGAGCGCGAGCACGTGCCGCTCGCCCGGGAATGCGGCATGGGCCTGGTGCCCTGGAGTCCCCTGGCCGGCGGCTTCCTGACCGGCAAGTACGGACCGGACGACAAGCGGGAGGAGGGCAACCGCTTGAACGGCGGCAACCCGTTCGGCGGGAGCAAGTTCAACGAGCGCAACTGGCGCATTCTGGACACGCTCAAGCAGGTCGCAGACGAAGCCGGCTCACCGCTTGCAAGCGTGGCACTTGCCTGGGCGATGGAGCAGCCCGGCGTTGATGCGCTACTGCTTGGGGCAAGCAAACCCCAGCAGGTAACAAGCAACGTCGCCGCGCTCGATCTGTACCTGACCGAAGAAGCACGGAGTAAGCTGGATGCTGCCAGCGCGCTGGACGCCGCCTTTCCCTATTCAGGGTTCACGGCAGGCATCAAACGCAGCATGTTTGGCGACAGGGACGTGAGGAACTGGCGCGGGTAGGTGACACCGGCCCATTCTGGTGCTGCCTCATCTGTAATTTGGTTCGGCGCGAGGCCGTCATCGCCGCGATCACGACCGACGCACCGGAACCGGACGGCTGGGCCCAGCGCCGGTTGCTGCCATAGGGCCACCAGTCCTCGCCCAGCACAGCGCGGTCCTCCTCGATGCGCTTGGTCAGCCACGGCACCATCACGGCCATGTTGTTGAACGTCATGCCCCGCACGAGCTGCTCCATGGCGGCGTCCTTGGCGGCGCAGAAGCCCTGGTAGACGGCCTTGACGGCCTCCGGATGCTCGTCGGCCAGCCGCTTGCGGATCACGACCGTGTGCATGATCGGGAAGACGCCGGTGCGCCGGTAGTACTCGCGCTCGGCCGCTTCGTAGTCCTCGAACAGGCGCCCGACCTTTGGCGACCCTTTGAGCACGCATTCGGGGATGTCCGCAGAGATCAGGGCGTCAATCTCGCCTGCCTCAAGCATCTTGCCCAGATCGTCGTCCGGGGCGGCCCAGCTCACCTCCACGCCGGCAGGATGTGGTTGCGGCACGAAGTCCACCGGCTTCATCGGGAAGTCGATCCCGCCGACGATCCAACGGCACTGGCCCGGCGTCACGCCATACTCGTCCGACAGAATGCCCTTGGGCACCACCCCGGCGTCATGGCCGTAAAGCGCCAGCTCGCCGACCAGCTTGCCAGCGAGGTCCGCCGGGCGGCTGATGCCGCTGGCCTTGTTGACGTAGATGGCCGAGTGCCGGAACGCCCGGTTCGGGAACACCGGGATGGCGAGGAACTCCGGCTCCACCTCCAGGGCGCGCAGGAAATACGTCATGCCCAGCTCCGACACGTCGAACGCCCTGTGCCGGATCATCTGCTCGAAGATCTCGGGCACGATGCGCGCGCTGTGGTAACTGGCGTCCACGCCGTTGATCTTGATTGTGCCGTCAGCCAATGCGCGCGTGCGGTCGTAGTTCCAGAAAGCAATGTCGAGCTTCAGATCGCTCATGGTGCAACCTTTTGCTGTTTGAGCTTGACGGCTCTTTTGCAGTTGCGGGATCATAACGGAGTGTGAAGTGTTCACGCGACAGCGCCCTTCTAGGGCCGCCACAAGGCCGTGTCATGCGCTCCGCCACCACCAGGGCCGGACAGTTCACGGTCGAGGTAGAAGGCAGCGCTGATAAGGGCGAGGTGGGTCAGCGTCTGAGGCGTGTTGCCAAGCTGCTCGCCCGACAAGCCGACCTCCTCCGAGTGGAGGCCGAGCGGGCTGGCGAAGCCAAGCATCGCCTCGAACACGAGGCGCGCGTCCGCAAGCCGGCCCGCGCGCGCCAGGCACTCCGCATACCAGAACGAGCAGGCGGTGAAAGCGCCTTCCTTGCCTTCGAGGCCATCGGCGGTGCGATACCGGAACACCAATGGACCCTCGGCCAGCTCCTTGCCGATCGCATCAAGCGTTGTGAGCCATTGCGGGTCCGTCGCCGACACGAACCGCACGAGCGGCATCATCAGCATCGCGGCGTCAAGGCCGGTGCCCCCTGCGGCGGCGGCGAAGTGGCCGCGGTCCGCGTCCCAGAACTCGTCCCAGATGCTGGCGTGGATTTCATCCCGCACCTCGCGCCAGTGGGCGAACGGGGCCGGGAGCGAGCGCTTGAGCGCGAGCCGCGCGGCGCAGTCCACCGCCACCCAGCACATAAGGCGTGAGTGCAGCCAATGCCGAGGCGGCCCGCGCACCTCCCAAATGCCCTGGTCGGGGTCGCGCCAATGCGCGCACACGTAGTCAACGGTGCGGACCACGTAGCGCCAGCCCTCGTTGGGGATCGCCTTGCCATACTTGTTGGCGAGGTAGCCGGCGTCGAGCAGCTCGCCATAAATGTCGAGCTGCACCTGGGTGTGGGCGGCGTTGCCGATGCGCACAGGTTGCGCGCCGCCGTAGCCGCGCAGGTGCGGCAGCTCCGCCTCGTCCAGGCGCCCGCGCCCGTCGAGGCCATACATGATCTGCATCGAGCCGTCGTCGCCGCAGGTCCGGGCACGCGCCATGACCCATTGCATGAAGGCGTTGGCCTCATCCGTGTAGCCCAGCCGCATGAACGCATAAACCGTGAACGAGGCGTCCCTGATCCAGGTCGCGCGGTAATCCCAGTTGCGGCAGCCGCCGGACGCCTCGGGCAAGCCGAACGTGGCCGCTGCCGCGATGGACCCGCTGCTTTGCGGAGGTAAGAAGCTTAAGCACAAGGGCCGACCGCGTGACGGCCTCGCGCCATCGGCCACGGTAGCTCATGCGCCCGGCCCAGCCCTGTCAATGCGCGACGCAGGCGCGGAACAGGGCCTCGGTCTCGCCGGGTCCAGGCGAGGCTTGGTCCGCGCCGAGCAGCACGAAGTCGGCGCCCTCACCGGCGCAGAGCGTGAACGCCGCAACGCCCGCGTCGCCGTTCCGGCCCGCCTCGACCTGCAACGGCACGGACCCCACGAGGCGCAACGCGGGACCGCTGCCGTCCGCGGCGCGGAACGACGCCATGGCTCTCCGCCGCGGCCCGGGTTTCAGCGCGGCCGTAGTCAAGCCGAGGCGCGCAATGCAGGTGGAAGGCCAACTCGCCCCGCACGACGCGCACCCTCCGGACCAGCCGGGGACCGCCACCACTCGGCTCGGGGAAGGGCATGAAGTCGGTGATCTCGCCCACGCCGTCCGGCGAGGAAAAGCGCGTGACCAGCACATTGGTGTCGGGCAGGTACATTTGGCGGCGCCGGGCGCCATCGAGCGCGGGCGCCAGCGTCCAAGCGCCGCCGCGCTCCGGATCGAGCAGCGCCGCGAACACGCTTGGGCCGTCGAGGCCTGGCCAGCACAGGAAGTCCACGGCGCCATCGTCTGCGACCATCGCCGCCGTGCCCTGGTCGCCAATGATCCCATGCGCCTCGATTGGCCGCGGGATGGAGGCGGGCCGCACCCCGGACACGGAGTTCGGCATATCCGGCGCGGCGTCGCCAACATCAGGCATTTGCCGCCCCGGTCAGCCGTTCCCAGTTCCCGTGCGCGATCTTGGGGATGTCTCCTGCCGACAGCCCGGCGTCTGCCAGGAAGCTTCGGGCATCCGGGACGGACACATACGGGTCGTCCACGAAGAACATGATCCGGTCAACCCCCATGACCTCGACCGCGTTCCGCAGGTAGCGTTGCGACATGATCCCGCTCGGCGTCACGTGAAAGTTGCTTTTCATGTACTCCTCCACTGTCCGGCCCAGCTTGCCCTGAGCCGCCTTGCCGAGCGCGGGCCCGATCCGGTCGAGATAAAGCATGACGATCTCCCCCCAATGCCCAAGCACCACTTGCAGCTCCGGCAAGCGGTCAAAGGCGCCTGACAGGATCAAGCGCAGCGCCTGCGTGCCGGCGTCCGCATGCCAACCCCACCCGCCCGCGGCGAAGACCGCGTCCACCGTTTCGCCAAAGCCCATGTAGCAGGCGTCCCGTACGGCCTTCACCGGGATTTGCGGGTGCAGGTATAGCGGCACCCCCAGCCGCGCCGCCGCTGTCAGGACCGGGAAAAACTCGGGCGCGTCAAGCGGCCGGTCCCGCGTCCGCCCGTTGAGCATTGCGCCCTTCATCCCCAGCGTGTCGATGCACCGCTCCAGCTCCCGCATGGCCTCTTTCGGGTCGGGCGTCGGCAGGGCCGCGAACGCTTGCAGTCGGCCCGGGTAGGCTGCGACCGCCCTTGCCGCCTTGTCATTGCTGAGCCGCGCCAGCCGCACCGCCGGCTCCGCGTCCAGCACCTGCGTCGCGGGGGTCATCACCTGCACGTCCACGCCCATGGCGTCCATGCGCCTGAGGCGCAGCTCGTCGAGGTCCTCCAGGCGCCGGTTCGTCTCGTCGTTGTCAAACACCGCCTGGCTGGGGTCCTGCAGGTCGGCTGGCAAGCCGCGCCATGCCGCGGAAACCTCGGCCGGGCAGTAGTGCTCCTCCAAGGCGATGACTTTCACGGTTCCCTCCGGTTCAGGCGGCAAGTTGGTGCACATGGAAGGACAGCAGCAGGAGCCACGCGAACATGAGCAGCCCCGGCACAGCGAGCGCCTTTTCGGGAATGCGCCCGGCGGCCAGCGTGTAGGCGGCAAAGGAGAACGCGAGCGCAAATCCCACGAAAACACCAAAAGCACCCAGATGGAGCGAAACCAGGGTGACCCATATGGCGGCAAACAGGTGCCCCGCCATCCGGACCGGCGTGTAGATTGCGTCCGCAAGCCCGGCGTGGCGCGACGACCAGATAAGTCCGGTGCCCGCAACCACGTCGCACCCCACCCACAGGAAGCCCGCCGCTTGGCCCGCCGGCAGGGTTGGCAAGGCGGCGACAACCGGCAGCAGGAGCAGGTGGAACGCCGTGCCGACGTATTCGCCAGCGACCGGATGCTTCCCCGTCCCGGCAAGGCCCATGGTGAGGGCGAACAGCAAAGCCTCGATGACAAGGAGAACCGCAAGGGCGTTGCTCATTCCGATGCTGCCTTCCGATGTTGCCGGGATCGCCGGCAGCAGGGTGGTGCCAAGCGCGGACGTGCCGGTCAGCGCAGCCAATGGGCCAGGTAGGCGTCCAGCTTTTCCGTGCCGTTCTTTGCGGCCCAGGCGATGTAGCCGTCCGGACGGACGAGCAGCAGGCCCGCCGCCGGCAACCCGTGCTCGCGGACGAAGCGCCCTTCCGCGTCCACCACGGTCTCGAACGGAAAAGTTGCCGGGCGCTTCGGACCCTGGGACAGCAGCACGGGGCGCAGCGTGCGCGGGAAGCTAGCCTGCTTGGCGCGGGCATAGTCCACCAGAGCCTGCGCGTCCTTCCCGCCGTGTTCCGCCGGTGCGATCACCAGCAGCGTCCAGGCCGTGCCGTCGAACAGGTCCAAGAGGTTGGCCAGCGTGCAGTCCGGCAGGCGCTTGACCCACAGCGCCGGCGTTCGCCACCCGGATTTGAGGTGGCCAAGAGAGGTCGCCGCCTCGTTCAGCCCGACCCCGTCGTAGGTGAGGTCCATCTCCGAGAACTGCTGGCCGAAGGAGTGCTTGAAACGGTCGCTCGTCAGCAGCGCGGGCATCACCGCGCCGACCAGCGTGGCCTGCAAGGGTTTTGGCTCCGTCACGAACCGGAAGGTGCTGTCAATGCGGGCGTCCAGCTCCGCGCCCAGCTTGCGCCGCTCGTCCGAGAAGGTGTCCAGCAGCGCTTCCGGCCCCAAGCCCTTCACGACGTGGGCCAGCTTCCACGCCAGGTTCCAGGCGTCGTGCATGGCGTAGTTCATGCCCTGCCCGTACAAGGGCGGCGCGCTGCGGGCGGTGTCGCCGATGAGCATGGCGTGGCCCTTGCGGTAAGTGTCGGCCAAGCCGTGCCGGTAGCGCGCGGTGTCGAGCCAGTTGGGGTCGGACAGCGTCGCATCATCGTCGCCGGAAAACAACCGGACCAGCCGCTCAGCTTCCTTGATGTCCAGCTCGTTGCTGTCGTCGTCCGGGTGCTCGTCTTTGGTCAGGATGTAGAAGTAAAAGCGGTCGGGATGGCCCGGCAGCCTTTGGCCTCCCATGTAGCCGTGCTTTTCGACGTAGAAGAAGGTTTGCCCGACAGGGGTGGCCAGCGTCCACTTTGCGTGCACGTCCGCGATGTGGATGCGGTAGCCGATATATTTCTCTCCCTCGTAGTCCAGGCCAAGCGCATGGCGCACCACGCTTTTGGACCCTTCGGCGGACACGACCCAGCGCGCCCGGACAAGCTCCTCCACGCCGCTGGCGTCGCGGACCGTCACGCAGGCCCCGCCATCCTCCTCCCGGTAAAGGACGGCCTCGTGGCGGTAGTCCACGGCGCAGCCAGCGTCCGACAGGTGCTTGTCCAGCAGGCGCTCGGTCACGTCCTGCCCGGCATACAACGCCTTCGGGTAGGGGCTGTTCACCGCCGTGACCGGGACCTCGCCGGCGGCCTTGCCGTAGAAGTGCAGGCTTTCTTCACGCATCTCGTCGGCTTCGGGCAGCCACATGTCGCGTATGCCGATGGCGGCCAGGATCTCCTGCGTGCGCTGCCACAGCACGGGGGCGCGGGTCAGGTCAGTCGGCTTGTCGTCCTTGTCGATGATCCTGAACCGGACGCCTTGGCGATGCAGCGCCGCGGCCAGCGTCATGCCGGAGGGCCCCGCGCCGATGATCAGTACGTCCAGCTCCGCCTGCTCCATGGCCATTTCCTCACGTCCTCAATGTTCGTGGTTGGTTCAACTGCGTTGCAAAGCGCCCGCGCGCGGGCTGGCAGGTCAGGCCCCCTGCCCCACCAGCAGGGACAGGCCCCCGTCAATGACGACCGTGGCGCCGGTGATGTACGATGCGTCGGGCGAGGCCAGGTACACGGCCAGCCGTGCCACCTCGTCCGCCCGTCCCGCGCGCCCAAGAGGGATCAGCTTTTCGAGCTTGGCGCGGTGTGCGTCGTCGTCCATCGCCTGCTGGTTCATGGCCGTCAGGATCATGCCCGGCGCGATGGCGTTGACAGTGATGCCGAGTGGCGCGGTTTCGAGTGCCAGGGTGCTCGTCAGGTTCGCCTGCCCGCCCTTGGCCGCCGTGTAGTCGGCGCCCCCCGCCTGCATCGCAAAAGCGTGGATGGAAGTGATGTTGATGACGGCGCCGGGCCGTCGCGCGGCCCGCAAGCCGCGGACGAAGCGGCGGGAGGTCAGGAAGCAGCCCGTCAGGTCGGTGCGGATCATCCACTCCCACGCCGCCGTGTCCATGTCGGCCACCGCCGTCCCGGACATGTTCAACCCGGCCGAGTTGACCAGGATGTCGGGCAACCCAAGCCCCTCGGCCACCTTGTCAAAGCCTTGCTCGACATCCTCCTCCCGGCCGACGTCAACGCGGAGCGACGCCGCGCGCCGGCCGGCTTGCAGGATTTCGGTGCTGACGCGGGCCGCTTCCTCGTCGAGGTCGTGGCAGAACAAGGCGACGTCGGCGCCCGCTGCCGCCAGGGCAGTGGAGCAAGCGGCCCCGATGCCGGAGTTTCCCCCCGTCACCACAGCGATCCGTCCGGCCAGGATAGGCGTTGGCATGTCAGGTCCTTCCACCGCCCGGCAGGCGATTGCTTGGGTGGCGCAATGCGGCGCTTGTCCGCGGTTGCCTTCTGGAGTTGTCTGTGCCGGTCGCTAGCTGGGAGCGGCCGGCGTGGTGCTGGAGTTTGGGTGCCCCGTTTTCCGCGCCGCAGGGCCGAATTGAGTGCCAAGTCCCGCCTCGGTCCGTTCTTAAAAACTTCGCATCAAGCGATACACAACCCGTCCACGGCCATCTTGCGGAACAGGTGCGGGGACCCTGCTGCACTGTCCGGGTAGTTCTTCAGCTTGGCATGGAACTCTGGACTGGTGAACGCGGCCCGGAACGCGGCCACGCTTTGCCAAACGGCGTAGTTCATGAACGTCGTGCTGCCCGCGGTGCCACGGTGCAGTTGCACGGAGATGAAGCCGTCTTGCGCCTTGAAGTGATAGGCATCGTCCGTCCAGGCAGCGATCAGCGCGTCGGCCTCATCGGGCGCCGCGTGCAGTATGTTGACAAGGACGACAGGCTCGCCGCCTTGCTCTGCAAGCTGCTCCTCTATTGAACCAGCCCATCCATTTCCTGAAACTTGATCATGCTGCTTCCTCCTGTTCGGCATCCTCGCCCGCCGCCCCAGCCGCTTTCGCCAGGTGCAGGTCAATCTGCGTGAGGACATCCAGGGCGATTGCCAGGCGCTCGGGTCCGACTGCTGCCATCAGGCCACGCCCGAACGGACGCTGGCGGTCGTCGGCGGCTTCGGTAGCGGCCACTCCTTCCGGCGTAAGCACGACGAGCTTGGCGCGCTGGTGGTGCGGGTTCGGCTCGAACCGGACCAGCCCCCGTTCCTCCAGCAGGTCGGCCGTGCGTTGGACCGATTGCCGCGACAGCCCCATGTTGCGGGCGATGGAAGCGACCGGCAGGGGCGTGGGCGACAAGGCGAGCGCGCCCAGGACCTGCCACCAGGCCGTCGTCAGCCCGACGCCCTCGACCAGCCGGTTGCCAGTCTCGATCAGGTGCCCGTTCAACCGGAACACCGTGAGGACCAGGTCTGTGAAGATGTCGTCTTTGCCGATATCGGTTCGCATCATGACATGGATGTGCGTCTTTGACAGTGTGTTGTCAATATCGGTTTGGCCTGGGTCAGCAGGCTAAGTCAATTCCGCCGTTGACGCTGACCACCAATGGCTCCTACGGCGCGACGCGCACCACCTCGCCCGCGCGCTCGAACTCCCAGGGGCTGGTCAGGCTGCCGCTGCTGAAGCGGCCGCGCAGGCACGCATGGGCCAGCAGGTCGCGCGGGTGGCCGGGGCGTCCGTGCCGGTCGAGGTAGGCGGGCGCCGCGGCAGTGGCGAACCGCTGCACGCGCGGCCCAATCGGCACCGCGATCACGTCCTGCTCGAGGCGGTCGTCGTAGCGGATGCCGGAGTCGCACCCTGCTGCCAGCACGTCGCTTGGCGTGCAGCTTTGGGCAAACGGTGGGACAGCACCAGGTGCATTGGCCCTGTTGCACCAGCTTCAGCCAACGGCTCCGCAAGCAGCCCACCCCCGGCTATCGCGTGCCGGCTTCTGAAACGGCGTATGTCGCCAAAAACATATGAACGGCCGCATCCACCACGCGCTCCACCGCGCCAGGCGGCAAAGCGTCTGGCAGGCGCAGGCGGCGGCGCATGATCACCCGGGTTTGGCACAGAGTAAAGAACTGCTCGGCTGCAAAGTCCGGGTCTTCAACAAACAGCGACCCGGCTTCGACCTGGGTGCGGAGCCAAGCCGCCATCGTGCTGATGCCACGCGCCGGACCAGCCGCAAAGAAGGCCTGGGCCAGCTCAGGGAACGCTCCAGCCTCTGACACCACCATCCGGTCCATCGTCAATCCCGTAGGGGACAGCATCAGGCCCACCATGCGCAAGCCAATCTCCCGCAACGTGTCCGCAAGGCCTTGCCCAGCGGGGATGGCGCTAAACACATGCTTCAGGTTGCGCTCGCACTCGCGCTGCACATAGGCGCAGAACAGTTCGGCCTTGCTGGGGAAGTAGGCGTACACGGTGGCCTTGGACACGCCAGCGGTGCGGGTGATGGCGGACATGCTGGCGCCTTCGTAGCCGTGTTCGGCAAATGCGGCGCCGGCGCTGTCGAGGATCAAGCTCCGCTTTCGGCCCGGTGTAGCAGCGGTCATGCGGTGGTCTCTCCCTTGGCCGGCTTGCAGGCCGGCCTTGCTGCCCTTGTGGCATAAAACTCTTCACTTGCAAAACTGAACCGTACAGTCCAACATCCAGCTCAGGATGTATGGTGGGACTTGGGTTTCCCGCGTGTCAGCACTGAATTTTTCCTGGAGCGTCAATATGATGAATGGCGGCTCGCCTAATGCCCGCCCTGGCGCCGAGCTGCGCGAGGGATGGGGCTACAGCTCGCGCATAAGCGATGCGCCACTGGTGCCGCCTTCGATGGATTGGGGACAGGCGCGCCCCAGCCTTCCCCGCCAACACCCGCAGCCCGCGCAGGAGCACGATGCCCGGCAGAAGGATGACGCCAAGCCGGATGGCCAGAACGGCAAGAAGGGCGGTGCCGAGCCCGGCGACGCCGAAGGCGAGGCTGATGAGACGAAGCCGATGCCGCGCTGGAAGAAGGCGCTGTATTGGACTGTCGGGCTGCTGGTCCTTGCCGCGCTGGTCGTTGCAGGCGTGCTGTACTATCTCCACTCCCAGCACTTTGAAAGCACAGACGACGCTTTCATTGACGGCAACATCTCGCAAATCTCGACCCGGGTTGCTGGCCGCGTGACGCAGATCGCGTTCGAGGACAACCAAACCGTGAAGGCCGGGCAACTCTTGCTGCAACTGGACCCGCGTGACCTTCAGGTGCAACTGGACCAGGCCAAGGCGCAGCGTGTCCAGGCCGCCGCGCAGTTGGATCAGGCGCGCGCCCAGGTCGGGTTGCAGCAGGCCAACCTGGACCAGGCCAGCGCCAATGCCCGCGTGTCGGAGGCGGACTTGGGCCAATCCCAGGCGGACCTGGCGCGTTACCGGGCCGTGGACCCCAAGGCCATCAGCCGGCAGCAACTGGACACCGCCGGCGCCACCACGCGCTCCGCCAACGCCCGCCTGGACGCCAGCCGCCAGGCCATTCAAGCGGCCCGCGCGCAGGTCGAGGCGCAGCGCGCCGCCGTCGAGGCGTCGCAGGCATCCCTCGCGCAGGCCGACGTGGGCGTGGCCAGTGCCGAGCTGCAACTGTCCTACGCCCGCATCACCGCGCCGGCTGCCGGACGGGTCACGAAACGCACGGTGGAGCTGGGCAACTACGTCAGCCCTGGGCAGTCCCTGCTTGCGGTGGTGCAGGACGACCTTTGGGTCACGGCGAACTTCAAGGAAACCCAGCTTGCCGACATGAGGGTGGGCCAGGAGGTGCGCGTCAGGGTGGACGCCTGCCCAGGCCAGGACCTCCCCGCCAAGGTGGAAAGCTTCCAGGCCGGCTCCGGCTCCGTGTTCAGCGCCCTGCCGGCCGAGAACGCGACCGGCAACTACGTGAAGGTGGTGCAGCGCCTGCCGGTGCGGCTGCGCTTCACGGACAAGGGCGCCGCCGCCCGGTGCCGCCTCGCGCCGGGCATGTCCACCGTGCCGCGCGTGACGGTGCGCTGATGGCCGCCGCCAACCCGGACCTGCCGCGCTCCGCGGCCGGGCCGAACTCGCCCTGGCTCCTGGCCGTCATCGTGTCGATTGCAACATTCATGGAGGTGCTGGACACCACCATTGCCAACGTGGCGCTGCGGCACATCGCCGGGTCGTTGGCGGCGGGCCAGGATGAAAGCACCTACATCCTCACCAGCTACCTCGTGTCCAACGCCATCATCCTGCCGATCAGCGGCTGGCTCAGCAACGTGATCGGGCGCAAGCGGTTCTACATGATCTGCGTGGCGCTGTTCACCGTCAGCTCCGTGCTGTGCGCGTTTGCGACCAGCCTATGGATGATGCTGCTGTTCCGGGTGCTGCAAGGCCTCGGCGGCGGCGGTCTCGCGCCCACGGAGCAAAGCATCTTCGCCGACAGCTTCACGCCCAAGCAGCGCGCCATCGCCTTTTCGCTGTACGGCTTCACCATCGTGACCGCGCCGGCCATCGGCCCGGTGCTGGGCGGCTGGCTCACCGACAACTACTCATGGCACTGGGTGTTCCTGATCAACCTGCCGGTCGGCGTGCTGTCGCTCGCGCTGACGTGGCTGTTCGTGTACGACAGCCCGCTCGTGCAGCAGGAGCGCCGCAAGCTGCTCGCCCGCGGCCTCAAGGTTGACTACATCGGCTTCCTCCTGGTGATCCTTGGCTTTGGCTGCTTGCAGATCGTGCTGGACCGGTTCGAGCGGGAGGACGGGTTCTCGTCAACGTGGATCACGACGCTCACCGTCGTGTGCGTCATCTCGCTCGTCACGCTTGTCGTGTGGGAGCTGCTGCACCCGCAGCCGGTCATGGACCTGCGCCTGTTCCGCAGCCCGGCCTTTTCCATAAGCTGCGCCGTCATGTTTGCCTTTGGCTTCATCATCATCTCGACCACCCAACTTCTGCCGCAGTTGACGCAGGAGCTGCTGGGCTACGACGCGACGACTGCCGGCCTGACCTTGGGGCTGGGCGGCATCATCACCCTGTTCATCATGCCGCTGGCCGGGGTGGTCACGGGCAGGTTTATCGAGCCGAAGTACCTGGTGTTCATGGCGCTGCTGGGCACGGCGGGTGCGCTCTACCACGCCTCCGGGCTGAACCTGAGCATCTCCTTCTTCGATGCGTCGCTGTCGCGGGCGCTGCAGGTGGTTTGGCTTCCGTTCATCTTCATCCCTTTGTCGGCGGTCCAGTTCACGGGGGTCCCGCCGGGCAAGAACCCGGACGCGAGCGCGCTCATCAACCTCATGCGCAACCTTGGGGGAAGCTGGGGCGTGTCGGTCGCCACGACGGAGCTGCAATGGCGCGGCCAGTTCCATCATGCGCGGCTGGCAGAGCACATCACGCCCTACAACGGCTACGGCTTCGGCACGTCCTTGACCGGTATCGCCCAGCGAGTGCAGGACCAGGCGACGATCCTGAGCTACCTCGACGTGTTCCTGATCCTTGCCGTGGTCGCGCTGTGCGTCGCGCCGCTGGCGCTGTTCCTGCCCAAGATGCCCAAGGGAGCGCCGGCCGGTGGGCACTGACTCCGTGCGCTGGATCGTTCTCTGCGCCGTGCTGGCCGGCTGCACCGTGGGGCCGGACTTCGAGCGCCCCAGCGTGTGGTCGCCCGGCTCGTGGTTCAGCAGCCGGCCCCGCACCCCGCCAACCCGGGTGCTTGAAGCCTCCATGCCCAGCGCCCAGCCGGTGGACCCCGAATGGTGGTCGGCGTTCAACGACCCGGTGCTCACCGGGCTGATCCGCCGCGCCGGGTCCGGCAACTTCGATGTCCGAGTTGCGGCCGCGCGCCTGGCGCAGTCCCGCGCGCAACGCGGCGTGACGGCGGCCAGCCTATACCCTCAGCTCAACGGCAACACGTCCGCCACCCGGCAAAAGGTCAGCAAGGAAGGCGCCACCAGCCTGTTCTCCGGCGGCAGCAGCGGCACGACGCCGGGCACCGCATCCAACGGCCTGGCCGGGACGCAGGGCGGCGCCATCCCGTCCCGTGGCGGCATCCCCGCGTTCGACCTGTTCCAAGGCGGGTTTGACGCTTCGTGGGAGCTGGACCTGTGGGGCCGGGTGCGCCGGGGCATAGAAAGCGCGGATGCCAGCGTGGAAGCCTCGCGTGAAGCGCAGCGGGCGGCGCTGGTGTCCACCGTGTCGGAGGTCGCGCGCAACTACATCCAGCTGCGCGGCACGCAGGACAACATCCGCATCTCCCGCGCCAACCTCCAATCCGCCCAGGAAAGCGCGAACCTGACGGAGGCCCGGTCTCGCGGCGGCTTGGCCACCGACCTCGACGTCGCCACTGCCCGCGCGCAGGTGGAAAGCACGGCGGCTGCCCTGCCGCTCCTGGAGCAGCAGGCGGCGCAGGGCATCAACGCCATCGGCCTGCTGCTGGGGATGCCGCCGGCCGCCCTGCAAGGCGAGCTGTCCCCGGCGGCGCCGGTGCCGCCGGTGCCGCCCAGCGTGCCGGTCGGCCTGCCATCCGACCTGCTGCGGCGCCGTCCCGACATCCGCCAGGCGGAAGCGCAGCTCCATGCGGCCACGGCCGACATCGGCGTGGCGCAAGCAGACTTCTACCCGCGCATCACCCTGTCCGGCAGCGTGTCGTTGCAGGCGACGCAGCTGAAGAACCTCGGCAACATCGCAGCCGCGGCCTACTCGTTCGGCCCGAGCATCACCATCCCAATCTTCGAGGGCGGGCGGATCCGCCGCACGGTGGAGCTGCGGGAAGCGCAGCAGCAGGAAGCGGCCATCAATTACCAGCGCACGGTGCTGCAAGCCTTCACGGAAGTGGACAACGCATTGCTGGCCTATGCCGCGGAGCAGCAACGGCGGGCGCGGCTGCAGGCGCAGGCCGTGCAGGGCCGCCGGGCGTTGGGTCTGGCGCAGTCGCGGTTCCGCCAGGGCGTGTCCAACTTCCTGGACGTGCTGACGGCGCAGCGCACGGTGCTTGAGGCGGAGCAGCAACTGGCCGACAGCACGGCCACCGTCAGCCAGAACCTTGTGGCGCTCTACAAGGCGCTGGGCGGCGGGTGGGAGCCGAGCTACCCGCAAGGTGCTGCCGCGGGCGTCCCTTAACCACAAACTTCCCAAGCCAGGGCAGCCGGGCGGAACCTGGTGATTGGGAAAGGTCGCTGCGGTGGGCTGCACGGGAGCGCCATGCCAGGACAGGGACTGCCGCCGCGCGTAAACGCGGCGAGAAGCAGTCTAGGACAGCCGCGCCACGCGCAACACGAGGGCGCGAAGCCATCGATGCGCCGGCACGTCGTCCAGCCGGCGGTGCCACAGCATGGCCGTGACCAGCCGCGGCGAGGCAAACGGCAATGCCGCCACTTCCAAAGGCGCTATGCCAGCAAACGCCCGTGCTGTGCGCTCGCCGACAACAGCCACCATGTCCGACTGCGCCAGTATCGTGGCGGCGGCGAGGAGGGGCGCGCGCAGCGCCACGCGGCGGGCCAGGCCGTGTCGGGCCAGCTCCGCATCCACGAACTCCGTCCCCTCTCCCGTCGAGGATAGGGCTAAGTGCGGCACGCCGCCAAGCGCGGCCAGGCTGAGTGCCCCGCCTCCGGCCAACGGGTGGCCTCGGCGCATGAGGGCGGCATAACCGTTCTCGAACAAACGCAAGTCCGAAAAACGTTCGCCCGGGGCCGCCAGGCTGCCCAGGGCAAGGTCCAGGTCGGCACGGTCCAGTTGCTCCGCCACATCCAAGGTGCCGCTTGGGCGCAGGTCCAGGCTGATGCCTGGCGCTTCTGCCGCCATGGCTGTGGCAACTGGGGCTGCGATGACCAGCGCGGCCCGGTTGTCCAAGGCAATTGTGAAGCTGCGCTCCGCAGTGGCGGGGTCGAAGGCAGCGGCGCCGTCCAGCGCTGCACCCAGCCCGTCCAGCGCGGCCCGGACGGGGCCGGCCAGGCGTCCGGCAAAAGGCGTCGGTTCCATGCCGTCCGGCGTGCGGACGAACAGCTCGTCACGCAACGCTGCACGCAACCGGGCCAGGGCATGGCTGATCGCCGGCTGCGTCATGTTGAGCTTAGCGGCTGCGCGGGTGGCGCTGCGCGCTTGCGCAACCGCGTCGAACACGACAAGCAGGTTCAGGTCGAGCGTGCGCCAGTTCACGGACAGCCTCCGGGTCGGACAAGGCACAGGGCGGGATGCCAGGTTGTGCCCACGTCCGCCCAATGGAGGTATGCCGGGCGGGCATGTCACATTGCCCGATCCGAATTAGCCGTGCGGCCCGGCCCCGTCCAGCTTGCACTTGCAA
The DNA here is from genome assembly GCA_964242575.1 of uncultured Acetobacteraceae bacterium. GTDB lineage: Bacteria > Pseudomonadota > Alphaproteobacteria > Acetobacterales > Acetobacteraceae > JANPPS01. The sequence goes on from CAXTCN010000071.1 coordinate 15,422, forward strand.
CGCCTGAAGATGCGGCGTTTCCAATGAGGCCCTTATGGACCACCCCCTCCCCGAACCAGGCCGGCAGCGTACGGCGGCGCAGACGGCGCTTGTGGTTGTGCTGCACCAGGCCGGTGCCGAGCATATCGCGCTCGGGCTGACCCGTGCTTGGGCGCCGGCTGTTCCTGCCGCAGTCCTTTTGGCATTGCGCGTTGCCGACGAAACTGGGGCCAAGGAGGTATGGGAGGAGGTTGCCGGCAGGCTGGAGCGGGCTGGCCTCGACTCCTCCCGCCTCGTGCTGGCCGGCGTCGGCAGCGTGCAGCACATGGTGCTGCAGCTTGCCTTCGGGCAGGCGGCGGCAGGCTGCGCTGGAGTGCTGGCCTGCGGCAACGTCCTGCTGCCGCTGGCCGTGCTGGCGGGACAGGCCAAGCCAGGACGGCCGAAGCTGCGGCTGGTCTGGACGGTGGACGACCCGCTGTTCAGCGCGGCAGCCTTGGGTGATCTGCTGCGCTGCCTTCGAGTTGCCGGCCTGGACGCGCAAGGAGCCGTGCTACCCGGGGCGACCCGCCTGCCGACGGAGGCGGATGGCTATCTTGCCCTCGATCCATCAATGGTCCGCCTGAGCCGTGCCTATCTTGCCGAGTTGGTCGCGGTTGCGCTGAGTGCGGCGCCTCGGCCCGATGGAAGCTCAGCACGGGCAGAGTAGGGTATCCATGGATCACAACCTCCTGCCTCCGACGCTGCTGCTGTCCTGGCTTGTCACCCACGCGCTGTTCGCGCTTCGCTACGCGCACGAGTTCTATCAAACACCTGGCCTGTCGGGCGCCATGGAAGGCGGCCTTGAGTTCCTCGGAGGGCTGCCGCCGGACTATTGGGACTTCTTTTACTTCGCGGTCGTGCTCGGCATGACGTTCCAGGTGTTCGACGTGCAGATCACCAGCCGCAAGCTGCGCCGGCTGGCGACGATGCATGATGTGGTCAGCTTCGCGTACAACACTTCCATCGTGGCGCTGTCCGTCAACATGGCGTCCAGCCTGCTTTGACCGCTGGCCCGTGACGCCCTGCCTTTCAGCGAACCGCCATGTGTGTTCACCCTCTGCTGCGAGGCGAAGCAGGTCATGGATCGCCGCAAGGGCGAGTTTAGTCTCCGTCGCGTCGCGCGGCAGCGGATGCAGGCTCGTCGCGCCTATCGGCAGGCGCAACGCTGTGTCGCCCTGATAGGCGGCATGGACGTAGCCTCCCGCACCCGGAGCTGGGATTGCCGACACCAGCGTGAACCGGCGTCCATAAAGCGGGTGCCCTGGATCAGTGACCGTGACCCCCTCGGCCAGGCGCACCGAATAGCTCCCTAGGGTATCAAGGTGTTGGCTCTTATGACCAAGATCGCGTTTACGACAGCGTCGCCGAGCGCCATCCTGACGCGGCCGTGGTCGTGTCACCACGCGCGAATGCAGTGCCCAGCGACACGGCCGAGACCGCGCCCACGCAGCGCGACCGCCATCTGCAGCACGTCGCTGAGCACGGCCGCATGGCCTGGCAGAGGGCGTCCGGTTACACGACGCGGGCCAGAGCCGAGGCAGCGATCGGTCGGTTCAAGCAGGTGATCGGGGACGCAATGCGCTCGCGCACGGACGAACGGCGCGCGACCGAGGTGGACATCGCCGTCCATGCACTCAACCGCATGGTGGAGCTCGGACGCCCGAACTACGTCCGCACCGCCTGACCCCAGACGGGGTTGGGGTTACTGCACTTGCTCTCCGGGTCTATGCAACACGACGATTGCCGGCCACCTCACGCATGGTGCGGCACTCCGTCCAGCGACACAGGGCGGCAAGCCTACGCCGGCACCCCGGCCAGCGCCCGTGCCACAAGCGAAAGCCGGTCGGCCGCAAGATTGCCCACCGAAACAGTCCGGCCAGCCACGAAGCCAACGAGGGTCAGCCCCCTTCCTTCGGGGCTGCGTCAGGCGTCTCCACCTGCACCGGCGCGCCGGGCTTCAGCTTCTGCAACTGCCCAGTGATGACCTGGTCGCCGGCTTTCAGTCCGTCCGTGATGACGACCATGTCGCCGTGGGTGTCGCCCAGCTTGACCATGCGCTGCTCAGCCTTGCCGCCCTCGCCCACGACCATCAGGGTGCGCCCGATCTGGCTGGCGCCGACCGCGGTCTGCGGCACCAGCAGCGCGCCGTCTTGGTCGCCCAAGTGCAGCCGCGCCGTCACGTACTGCCCCGGCAGCAGGATGCGGTCCGGGTTGGCGATGGTGGCCCGAACCAAGATCGTGCCGGTTGTGCGGTCCACCTGGTTGTCGATGAAGGTGAGCGTGCCGGCATGGTCCGGCGTGCCGCCGCCCACGGATACGGCGGTTTCGATGGGCTTGCGCGCTTGCTCGCGCGCGATCTGGTCGAGGTTGACCTCCGCCGGGTTGAAGCTGACCAGGATGGGGTCGAGCTGCACGAGGTTGTTCAGCGTGGTGCCTGCGACGCTGATGAGGCTGCCCTCGTGAACCAGGCTGCGGCTGATGCGCCCGGCGAACGGCGCGCGTATCTCGGTCCGGCTGAGGTTCACGGCCGCGGCCTGCATGGACGCGGTATTGGCAGCCACGCTGCCCTGGCCCGCCTGGAACGTGCTGGTCGCCTGGTCGGACGTGTCCTTCGATACCCAGCCGTCGCGCGCCAGGGTCTGGTTCCGCCCCTGGCTGGCCCGCGAGTAGCTCAGGCTTGCGACGGACTGGTCGCGCTGCCCCTGCGCCTGGGCCAGCGACGCTTGGTAGTCACGCGGGTCTATGCGGTACAGCAGCGCGCCGGGCTGCACGTCTGCCCCGTCAGCCGCCCCACGCTCAATCAGGTAGCCGGTGACAAGGGCTTGGATGGTGACGGACCGCAACGCCTCCGTCGCGGCGGGGAAGCTGCGGTAGACCGGCACCGTGCGAGGAGCGACGGTCACGACTGGCACCTTCATCGGCGCCTCGGCCGGGGCTGGCGGGGGCGTCCGGCCTTTGAACCACCACCAGGCGCCTCCTCCGCCGGCAGCCAGGACGAGCACGACGCCCAGCGCGATCCAAAGGGCGCGATGTCCCCGCTTCCCTGGCGGCCCGGCGCCGGGCGCATCCGGCGGGACGGCCAGGGGCGCATCGCGAACTCCGGGGACTGGCATGTTGATGTCGGGCATGGGTGTTACTCCGCCGCTTGGGGTGCAGCCGCGCCGCCCGGCGCCGCAGCCGGCTTGCCGCGCTCCCGCAGCCACTCGATGGTCACGTAGAACACGGGCGTGAACACGAGGCCGAGCACGGTCGAGGCCACCATGCCGCCGAACACCGTCGTGCCGAGCGACTGCCGGCTGGCGGCCCCGGCGCCGCTTGCGACCACCAAAGGCGACACGCCCAGGATAAACGCCAGCGCCGTCATCAGGATCGGGCGCAGCCGCAGCCTCGCGGCGTCCATCGCCGCCTCAATCACCTCCTTGCCCTCGTCGCGCAGGCGCCTGGCGAACTCGACGATCAGGATGGCGTTCTTTGCGGCCAGGCCGATCAGCATGACAAGGCCGACTTGGCCGTATACGTCCAAGTCCAGGCCGCTCAGCCACAGGGCGAACATGGCGCCGAACAGCGCGAACGGCACCGAAAGCAGGACCATGAACGGCATGGCCCAGCTTTCGTACTGGGCGGCGAGCGACAGGAACACGAAGGCGAACGCCAGCCCGAAGATCAGGGTGGCAGTCGATCCTGCCTTGAGCTGCTGGTAAACGACGCCGGTCCACTCGAACCCGAAGCCCTCCGGCAACGTTGCGACAGCGGCCCGCTCCATTGCCGCTACTGCCTGGCCGGAGCTGAACCCGGCTGCCGCGCTGCCGCTGATCTGCGCCGAGCCGTACAGGTTGTAGTGCGGCACCGTTGCTGGCCCTGTCGCGGGCTGCAGCGTGCCCAACGCGTCAAGCGGCATCAGCCCACCGCCGGCATTGCGGACGAAGATGCGCGCGAAGTCGAGCGGATTGGCCCGCGCGTCTCCTTCCGCCTGCACGATCACCCGGAACGTGCGGCCGAACAGGTTGAAGTCGTTGATGTAAAGCGATCCCAAGAAGACCTGCATCGTCGTGAACACGTCCGACAGCTTGAGACCGAGCTGCTTCGCCTTGCTGCGGTCGAGCACAAACTCAAGCTCCGGGGTCAAGGTGCTGAACGTCGTGAGCAACTGCCGGCCGTCCAACTCCGGCTGCTTGCGCGCCTCGGCCAGCAATGCCTGGACGGCTCCGTCCAGCGCAGCCGCTCCCTTGCCGCCGTGGTCCTCGACCTCGAACTCGAAGCCGCCCGTGGTGCCCAGGCCCGGGATGGCCGGCGGGTCGAAGCTGAGCGCGATGGCGGCGGGCAGGGCCAGCAGCCGGGGCTTGATCGCGGCGACGATGCTTTGGGCGCTGTGCTCCTTGCCGGGCCGGTCGCCCCATGGCTTCAGGATCGCGAACAGGACGGCGGAGTTCGGCTGCTGCGAGTTGGAAAGGAAGTCGAGGCCGGCGATGGAGATGACATCCTCCAGCTCCGGCCGTTCCCGCACGATGGCGCGGACCTGGCGCACGACCTCCTCGGTCCGCGCCAACGCGGAGCCGTTCGGAAGCTGGACGACGATGAAGAAGTAGCCCTGGTCCTCGACCGGCACGAAGGACGACGGCACGTCGCGGAAAATCAGGTAGGTGCCCCCAATAGTTCCGGCAAGAAGCAGGAACATCACCGGCCACAGCCGGGCGGTGGTGCGCACGCTGCGGGAGTAGCGGTCTGCCAACCAGCCGAAGCCCTGGTCGAACTTGCGGAACGCCCACCCAGGCTTCCCGGACTCCGGCTTGAGCAGGATCGCGCACAGCGCCGGGCTGAGCGTGAGCGAGTTGAAGGCCGACAGCGCGACCGAGATGGCGATGGTCAGCGCGAATTGGCGATACAACTGCCCGGTGATGCCCGGCAGGAACGCGACCGGCACGAACACCGCCATCAGCACCGCCGTCGTGGCGACGATGGGACCCGTCACCTCCTCCATGGCCGCCTTCGCCGCATCGAGAGGCGTCTTGCCCTTGTCGATCTGCCGCTTGACGTTCTCCACCACGACGATGGCGTCATCAACCACAAGCCCGATGGCGAGCACGAGGCCGAGCAGGCTTACGATGTTGATCGAGAACCCGGCGACCTTCATCAGGCCCAGGGTGCCGATGAGCGAGACCGGAATCGAGATTGCCGGGATCAGCGTCGCCCTCCAGGATTGCAGGAACACGAACACCACCGCGAACACCAGCCCCATCGCTATAGCGAGCGTGATGACGACCTCGTACAAGGAAGCGGAAACGAACGTCGTCGTGTCGTACTTGATGTCGTAGCTGATGCCGGGCGGGAACTCGGCCGACAACTCCTGCATCTTGGCCCGGACAGCCTTGTCCAGGGCGAGCGCGTTGCCGCCAGGGAGCTGGTAAATGCCCAGCAGGATTGTCGGCGCGTCACCGGCATAGGCGTTCGAGTTGTAACCTTGCGCGCCCAGTTCGACCCGGCCCAGGTCGCTCAAGCGCACCATGGCGCTGGTGCCGCCCCCGGCGCGCACGACGATGTCCTCGAACTGCTTCACATCCGCGAGGCGGCCCAACGTGTTGATCTGCAACTCGAACGCCTGGCCGGGTGGCGACGGCGCCTGCCCGAGCTTGCCGGCCGCGACCTGCAGGTTCTGCTCCAGGATCGCCGCTTGCACCTCGGGCGCTGTCACGCCGAGCTGGGCCAGGCGCTCCGGGTTGAGCCAAACCCGCATGGAGTAGCGCTTCTCGCCAATGATCGTCACGTCGCCGACGCTAGCCAGACGCTTGATCGGGTCCACGAGTTGCAGGTAGGCGTAGTTGCTGAGTCCGATGGTGTTGACGGAGCGGTCGGGCGAGGTCAGGTTGACCAGCAGCGTGATGTTCGGCTGCTTCTTCTGGATCGTGATGCCGCCCAGGGTGACGACGGCCGGCAACTGCCCCGTGGCCTGCGACACCCGGTTCTGCACGTCCACCGCGGCGATGTCCACGTTGTAGCCGACGTCGAAGGTGATGGTGATGGTTGACGTGCCGTCGTTGGCGCTGACCGACGACAGGTAGGCCATGCCCTCCACGCCGTTGATCTGCTGCTCCAACGGCGTTGTGACGGTGTCGGCCACGACCTGGGCGCTGGCGCCGCCGTAGGACGCGCTGACCACCACCTGCGGCGGCGTGATCTCCGGGAACTGGGCGACCGGAAGCAGCACGTAACCGATGGCGCCGGCCAGGACCATGATGATGGCCACGACCGATGCGAAAACCGGGCGGACGATGAAGAAGTTGACCATCTACCGGCGCCGGCCCGGTATGCGGCGGGCCGGCGCCGCCGGGCGTCGCGCTGCTTGTATCCAGAATGCCGCCCTCATCCCGCGTTGCCGCGCTGCACGGGCGTCCGGACTGCCCCGGCGCTGTTCAAGCGGCCGACGCTAGCCGGCAACGGGCTGCCCTGCGTCCATTCCTGATGCGCCTTGCCGTGTTCATGACCTTGCTGCTCCTGTCCGGCTGAAGTGTCAGCCAGTGCTGCACTGACGGGAAAAGAATAATGCCTGGACGGGCCCCGGCAGGGCAGGTTCGGAAAATACCTATCCCTCAGCCAGGGTCAGGTGGCGGGATGCCTCGACACATCGCATGCCGGTCGTGTCCCGCCGGGCGACGCAGGGGCTGGGTGCTGAAGGGCGGCATCCAAGCCCCAGGTGAGCGATCACCGCGTTCCTGCGCCTCGCATCCATCCGCCTCATGCTGCGGAAGCCATGCAAGGCAGCAACATGATCCCGGATGGACGCCCAGCGAACTGCAACGGGTCGGATTGCCTAACCTGGCGGAAGCAATCCAGTAGGTATTTTCCGAACCTCCACATCCGCCTTCCAAAATTCTAGGTTGTTGCGTGCTGTAGGTGATGGATCAGGGTGTTTGCAGCAAGAACGTGGAACCCTCGATCCTTCACTGAGTGAGAGCATGGGATGCGGGATACGGGAAGTCCTGAAGCGCATACTCCAAACGTCGCGGAACGGATTACAGTATGATACTGCGATTGCAGCAGTTGGGCGCACGACAACTCGAACCTTCTTCTGGCCCAGGAGCAAAACACTATTCCTGGCTGAGCGACACGTTTTGCGTGCAGCAGACCGTGCGTGCCAACCCTGTCTCGGAAAGAGAATGAACACCATGCGCGAAACCCTTTTCTCCATAGGCTTGCTGGCGACTGCTTTGATGGCCTTGCCGGCTCAGGCCCAAAATCCTTTGGCCAGCACGACAAGCCCCCCTTCGCCAAACGCAGCCAGCTCTGGCAGCATGTCAGAAAACAGCCTTCCTCCAGGCGTCGAAACCCTGCAATTCAACCGTCCGGGTGCGAACCTCGCCAACACCCGCATTGGCCCTCCGGTCCAAACCCCACCGCCAGGGCGTATCGTGCTCAACCCACCGGCTCCAACACGCTAGCGGTCAAGCGCTGGTCCAGCATGGGCTGCGTTGGCTTCGCGGTGCAGCCGTAGGCAAAGGCATCGGGCTGGTTTGATGAACCGCCAGCCAGTCCAAAGCGCAACCAGCCGCCCGTGGAGGCCACCGGGCACATTCATCCTCAGCGGCAAGTGGCTAAACACGTGGCCGCTCGTTAGGCAGTGGCGCGCGCCATGCGTCACCTGACCCCGTTTGCAGCCCTGGCCGCGTGCCTTGCCGTCGCAGCGTGCGCCTCGCCGCAGCAGCGAGCCGAGGAGCAGGAGAACCTGCTGTCCGCCGCGGGCTTCACCGTGCTGCCCGCGAACACGCCCGAGCGCTCGGCCTCGCTGCGCACCTTGCCGGCGAACAAGGTCGTGCAGCACATGCGCGGCAGCACGGTCCGCTACGTCTATGCCGACCCGCTGGTGTGCGCCTGCCTGTATGTGGGCGACCAGGCAGCCTTTGGCCGCTACCGCCAGGAGGCGTTCCAGCGCCGTCTGGCCGACGAGCAGGCGCTGACGGCGCAGTTGAACCAGTCCGACTGGAACTACGGGCCATGGGGTGGTCCGTTCGGCGGCGGCCCATTCTACTGACCGTGCACCGGCAACGGCGCGAAACCTTTCTCAAAGCATGTGGGGCCGCTTGGCCGCGCTTCTCCCAGCGGCGCCACGCAAACCGTGCCGACCCCGCGCTGAGCAGCGAGACTGGCCGGCAGCATGGGTTTCATCGCAGGCGCAAGCCTCAGCCTCACCATGAAAAGGAGCACCGGGATGCCGGACAAGCCCAGCGTCACCCCCTATGAAGGCCCGGCCGGCGGCTGGGGTTCGGTCAAGTCCCTGGCCGGCATCCTGGCGCGCGAGGGCATCCCGGCCAGCGGCGCGCTGGTGTTGCAGGAGCAGAACAAGCCCCGGGGCTTCCAGTGCGTGAGCTGCGCCTGGATCAAGCCGGCCGAGCCGCACGTGTTC
>CAXTCN010000072.1:0-23629 GCA_964242575.1 uncultured Acetobacteraceae bacterium
GCTCGCCTGGCGCGGGTTGCGCGGTGAGCCAGGTCAGGAAGGGCTGCAGCCGGCGCGGCAGCCGATCATGCATAGAGAGGCGGGGATTAACGGGCGGTGAGGCAATACTCCAACGCTGTGCCTCGGTGCTGATGTTAACAGAAGGTGAAAAAGTCACGTTAGTTCTCCTATTTATGTAACGTTCGCATACTGCGCTGCTACACTCGACGCCGTATGTCCATCGCATCATACTCCTGTTATATGGAGAGGCGATCTAAGTGTAGCTTTGATTAGTAATATTAATATTTTGCTGGAATTTAGCGCGAATCACGAAGATGATACTTTAATATTACCCTTAATTAACTTTCGTCCATTATTACTTTTAATTAACCTTTAACCATGAAATCGCGTTGTGCTGGATGTTATAGGGGCGATGCGTTGTAGCGCTTCAAGCGTCACGGTGCGGGGCCAGTGCTGCCGGAGTGCAGCCGCTGCTTGGATTTGGACGCCGCCTGCCGCCCCAAGCTGGCCGGGCCGGAAACGTGACGGTCGACGACGGCTGAGGGCAACAACGGGAAGCCGTGGCGTGCTATGCTCCCGCCATGAGCGTCGCACTCCGCCGCCGGCCCATGACCCGCGAGCAGTTCTTTGACTGGGCGCAGGCGCAGGACGTGCGCCACGAGTTCGATGGTTTCCGACCGGTGGCCATCACGGGCGGCACGCCCAACCACAACCGGATATGCCAAAACCTCTGGGCCGCGCTGCGCTCCCGCCTGAAGGGCAGTGGTTGTGAACCGTTGAGGCCGGACGTCGGCGTCGCCACCGTCGGCGATGCCGTCCGCTACCCGGATGCCTTGGTGACCTGTTCCAAGTTTCCGGGCAGCAGCCGCCTCATACCCGGCGTGGTCATCGTGTTCGAAGTGCTCAGCCCGAGTTCCGGCCGGACTGACCGGATCGACAAGCTGCGCGAGTACCGCGCCGTGCCGTCGATCCGCCGCTACGTCATCCTAGAGAGCGCCAGCGCCGGCCTCGCCGTGTTCGAGCGCGAGCACGAGGCGGAAGCTTGGAGAGCGACCGCGCTCACGGCCGGCGACGTGTTGCAAATGCCGGAGATCGGCGCGGCGATCCCGGTCCCGGAGCTTTATGAGAACGTCGACCTGCCGGATGCCGGCGACGCGGCGGCGCTGGCTTAGCCTGCCCCGCCCCTGCCGATGAAGTCGGCCAGGTCGCCGACCGTCCGGAATCGCTCGGCGTCCTCGTCCGGTATCCGCACGCCGAACTCGTCCTCGGCCTCGACGATCAGGTCGATCATCGCCAGCGAGTCTATGCCGAAATCCTCGCGCGGCCGGCTGTCCCGGGTGATGCGGGCCGGGTCCATCTTGGCGGCCCGCGCCAGGATCGCCGCGACGCCGGGGAGGATGCCGTCGGGGTGCGCCGCCATGCCTACTGCGCGGCCTGCATGGCGGGCTGGCGCGCCGAGCGCAGCGCGTCGAACTCGTGTATCCAGCCGAAGCGGTCCGGAAACCGCGCCATCGCCGCATCCCGCTCCGTGAGATCGGCGCTGTCCGGCAGGTGCAGCAGGCCGTTGGTCGCCCATGAACTGCGCTGGATTTTGCGGGTGCGGGCGCGCCGCAACGCCTGGTAGCGCGGCATGACGGCGTCAATGTCGCGTGGCCCGGCACCCACCAGCAGCTCGGCCAACGTGATCGCGTCCTCGATCGTGGTGTTGGCGCCCTGGCCGTGGTGCGGCACCATCGCGTGCGCGGCGTCGCCCAGCAGCACTGCCCGGCTACGGTGCCAACGCAGCAAATGCGGCACCACGAACAGGCCCCAGCGCAACGTGTGCGGCGTGGCGGCGACCATCTCGGTGACGGCGGGGTGCCAGCCCTCGAACGCGGCGAGCGCGTCGGCGGGGTCGATGCCCGTGGTGGCGCTGCCGGGCTGCGGCCAGGCGTCCGGCCCCTCCATAACGGCGAAGTAGTTCACGTCCTGGCCGTTGGCCCCGATGGCGTAGTGCAGCAGGTGCGCGTCCGGCCCCATCCAGAACTGGATGGCCTGCGGGTCCGGCAGGGAGGGCAGCCGGTCCGTGGGCACGATGCCGCGCAGCGCGCTGGTGCCGGAGTAGTGGGTGCCCTCGCCGTCGGTCACGAAGCGGCGCACCATGGAGCGCACGCCGTCCGCGCCGACCACGAGGTCCGCCTCGAACGTGTGGCCGTTGGTGAACGTAAGGCCCATGACGCCGCCCAGGTCCTGCACGCTGGCCAGGCGGTACCCCAGGTGCAGCCCTTCGCCACCCAGTGCGCCGCTCAGGACCCGTTGCAGGTCGGCGCGGTGGATGCCGTAGTACGGCGCGCCGAACCGTTCCTGGTAGCGGCCGTCCTGCCGCACCGGGTGCGCGGCGATGCGCCGTCCGTCGCGCCAGTTGCGGTAGATCAGCTCGGTCGGCTCGGTGGAGGCGGCGGCCACGCCGTCCAGCACGCCCAGGCGGCGCAGCTCCCGGGTGGAGTTGGCGGACAGCGCCACCGCCGCGCCGACTTCGGCCAGTTGCGCCGCCTGCTCGAACACCTCAGCGCGCAGGCCGCGCTGCCTGAGCGCCAGCGCCAGCGTGAGGCCGCCGATGCCGCCCCCGGCCACGGCGATGCGAATGTCTTTTGAACCCATGCGGCAACCCTCCATTCAACTTCGGCTGGCGACGGCGACGCCGGTGGCCGCGACCACCATGCCCGCGACCTGCAACGCCGAGAGCTGTTCGCCGAACAACGCGTACGCCATGAGCGCCACCACCGGCGGCACCAGGTAGAATAGGCTGGCGACGCCGGCCACCGCGCCGCGCTTGATGAGGATCAGCAGCAGCGAGATTGCGCCGAACGACAGGCCGCACACCGCCCAGGCCAGGCCGGTCCAGGCCTGCCACGTGGCGTCGAACTGCCCGGATTCGGTCAGCGCCGCGACCGGGATGGCGACCGCCGCCGCGCCGATGAACTGCACCGCCGCGTTGGTGCGCAGGTCCGCGGTGGAGGCCGTGCGTTTTTGCCAGATGGTGCCGAGCGTCATGGCGACCATGCCGGCGCCGCACACCAGCAACGGCGTCACCAGCAAGCCGCCCGGCCCGGCGCGCAACTGCGGCTGCAGCACCAGCAGCGCGCCCACGAAGCCGAGCGCGATGCCCGCCCAGCGCCGCGCGCCCACCCGTTCGCCCAGCAACGGGAACGCCAGCAACGCCGTCAATAGCGGTTGCAGCCCGGTCACTAAGGCCGAGATGCCGGCGGGCAGGCCGTGCCGCACCGCCCAGAACACGCCGCCGAGGTAGATGCCCTGCATCAGCACGCCGGCCACCAAGGCGTCGCGCCAGCCGCGCAGGCCGCGGGGCCACGCCGCCCGGACCACGGCGGCGATGGCGGCGAACAGCGCGGCGCTCAGCAGGAAGCGGTAGGACAGGAACGTGAGCGGGTCCACGTGCGGCGCGACCAGCCGGGCCACGATGAAGCCGGTCGCCCAGATGCCCACGAACAGCAGCGGCATGGCGGCGACGGGGACAGCGTTCATTCCGGCGTTCGTTCGCGCTGGATGGCCGAGGGGCGCTGCGCCGGGGCGGTCACGCTGACAAGGCAGCGCGCCTTGCGATACGGGAGTTGGCGCACGTCCTCGATGGTCGGCGGCATGGGCGAAGTCCTGGTTGCGGCGGGGGTCAGGCCCGGCACGTTATGCCTGGCCCAGCCTACAAGGCCAAGACGGAGTTGGCTTGGGGCCATGCTCGGCGGGTATGCTGCCGTAACGCCAGCCTGGAGACCGTTCATGTCGCACGCCGTGCTCGACGACCCGCCCGTGACGATCCTCGACTTCGATGCGTTCCTCGCTGTTCAGGGCGACGATGCGTTGTGGGAGCTGGTGGCCGGGCGCATCGTGGCCATGACCAACCCGACCGAGGCGCACGAGCAGATCGTCGCCAACGTCGGCGCGCCGCTCAAGCTGGCGATGGACCTGCAACAGTGCCGGGTCTATTTCGGCGGCATGCGCGTGCAGCGGTCCGATGACGCCCGCGGCCTGGACAAGCCCCGGCCCGACTTGCTGGTGCGATGCGGTCCCGCATCGGCCCGAAATTATGTAACTGATCCGCTGGTCGTGGTGGAGGTTTTGTCGCCCTCCACCATGGACACTGACCGCGGCGGCAAGCTGGCGTTCTACAAGCGGCTGCCGACTCTGCGGCACATCGTGCTGTTTTACCAAGACCAGATGCGGGCGGAGCATTACCGGCGCATCGATGTCGGCTGGCGGTTGGAGACGCTCACCGCGGCATCCGACCGCTTGGCGCTCGACGCGGTCCGGTTCGAGATCGCGTTGTCCCAGGCCTATTTCGGCGTGACGCCGGCAGGGTCAAACGCCGAGGTAGCGTGACAGCATGGCTTGGTCCGCCGCCAAGGTGGCCGGGTCGCCGTCGTAGCCGACCTGGCCCTTCACCAGCACGGTCGCGCGGTCCACCAGGCTGAGTACCGCAGTGACGGTGCGGTCCACCACGAGGGTGGCGATGCCGTCCTCGCGGATCAGCGCGATGGTGCGCCAGATTTCGTCCCGCACCAGCGGGGCCAGTCCCTCGGTGGCTTCGTCCAGGATCAGCAGCCGCGGGCTGGTCATCAGCGCGCGGCCGATGGCGACCATCTGTTGCTCGCCGCCAGACAGTTGCCCGCCGCGGTGGTTGATGCGTTGGGCCAGGCGCGGGAACGCCGCCAATACGCGGTCGAGCGGCCAGCGCACCGTGCCGTCCGCGCCGGGCCGGGCGGCAAGCAGCAGGTTTTCCCGCACCGACAGGGAGCCGAACACGCCGCGGCCCTCCGGCACCACGGCGATGCCTTGGCGGGCGCGGAGGTGCGGCGGGCGTCCGGCTACGTCCTGCCCGTCCATCAGCACCTGGCCGGCGCGCATCGGCACCAGGCCCAGCAGGGTGCGGATCAGCGTCGTTTTGCCCATGCCGTTCCGGCCCATCAGGCCGATGGCCTGGCCCGGCATCACCGACAGGTCCACGCCGCGCAGGATATGGCTGGCACCGTAGTAGGTATGCAGGCCGGTGGCGGCCAAAATCGCGGTCATGCCGCGTGGCCCAAATAAGCGTCCTGCACCTTCGCGGAGGCGCGGATGTGCGCGGGCGGGCCTTCGTCCAGCACGCGCCCGTCCACCATGACGGTCAGCAGGTCCGCGACGGCGAACACCACGTCCATGTCATGCTCAATCAGCAGCACGGCGTGGTCCTCGGCCAGGGCGCGCAGCAGGGTGGCGATGCGCTCGGCCTCCTCCGGTCCCATGCCGGCCAGGGGTTCGTCCAGCAGCAGCACTTGCGGGCCGGTCGCCAGCACCATGGCGATTTCCAATTGGCGCAACTGGCCGTGGCTCAGGATGGACGCGGGGCGGTGCGACAGCGCGCCCAGCCCGGCGCGGTCCAGCGCGGCCGTGGCGATGCGTTGCGGCGGCGCTTCACGCGAGGCGGAGCGCAGCAGGCGCCGGGCCGGGGTGCAGCCGATTTGCGCGGCCAGGCGGACGTTCTCGGCCACCGTCATGTCGCGCAGCACGTTGGTGCGCTGGAACGAGCGGCCGACGCCGGCGCGGGCGAAGCGCCAACTGGGCCAGCCCGCCGCGTCCTGGGTGCCGATGCGGATGCGGCCCTCGCTCGGCGGCAGCTCGCCGGACAGCAGGTTGACCAGCGTGCTTTTGCCCGCGCCGTTCGGGCCGATCACCGCGTGCAAGATGCCGCGGCGCAGTTGCAACGACACGCCGCCGACCGCCGCCAGGCCGCCGAAGCGACGCACCAGGTTTTCGGCTTCCAACAGCGCGGTCATGCCGGGTCCACCACGGTGACTGGCGCTGGGGCAGGACGGCGCAGCCGCAGGCCGGCCAGGCCTTGCGGCAGGGCCAGCACCACGAACAGGATCACCGCGCCCTCGACCAGGCGTTGCCGCTCGGTCACCAGCCCGGCGACCTCGCCCAGCACCGCAAAGCCCAATGCGCCGAGGATCGGGCCGTGCAGCCAGCCGACGCCGCCCAGCACGATCATCAGCAACGCCAGCGCCGAACGGTGCCAGCCCAGCAGCTCGGGGCTGACGAACGCCTCGGTCATGGCCCACTGGTGCCCGGCCACCCCGGCCAGCGCGCCGCCCAGCACGAACGCCGCCAGCTTGTAGCGGAGCGACGGCAGGCCGAGGGCGGCCATGCGATGCTCGTTGGCGCGGATGCCCAGCAGCGCCCGGCCGAACAGGGTGCGCAGCAGCAACGCCAGGGCCGCATAGACCAGCACGAGGGCGCCGAGGTTGAGCCACAGCAGCACGGCCGGGCGCTGGCGCCGGGGAATGTCCCAGGCCCAGCCGAACGCTCCGAGCGCCGGGCGGGTGATGAACACGCCGTCCGCGCCGCCGCCCAGGGGCGTGTCGTGGAACAGGAAAAACAGCATCTGGCCGAACGCCAGGGTGGTCATGAGGAAGAAGAAGCCCTTGGTGCGCAACGCCAATGCGCCGACTGCCAGCGAGGCCAGCGCGCCCATCAGCGCGGCGGCCGGCAGGGTCAGCGCGATGCTGGGCGCGTCGCCGCCGGTGGGGGTCAGGAACCAGACGGTGTATGCGCCGACGCCGAAGAATGCGGCGTGGCCGAGGCTTATCATGCCGACGCCGCCCACCAGCAGGTGCAGGCTGAGCGCGAACAGCGCCGCGACCAGGGCGGTCGCCATGAAGCCGACGTGGTACGGCGACGCCACCAGCGGCAGGCACGCGACCGCGACCGCCGAGGCCGCGAGCGCCAAGTGCCCGGCGCGGCCCGCGACCTGCATGGCTAGGCGCGCCCTCCGGCGAACAGCCCGGCCGGGCGGAACAGCAGGACCACGGCCATCAAGACATAAACCGCTGCGCCTGCGCCCACCGGCACGAACACCTTGCTGAGCGTGTCCACCAGGCCGATCAGCAGCGCCGCCCAGAACGCGCCCGCGACCGAACCCAGGCCGCCGACCACAACCACGACGAACGATACGATCAGGAAGCCGTCGCCCATGTTGGGATAGACCGAATAGAGCGGCGCGGCCAACGCGCCGCCCAGCATCGCCAGCGCGGTGCCGACGCCGAACACCAGCATGTGGATGCGCTTGGCGTCGAGGCCCAGCAGGTCCACCATCTCGGGTTTTTCGGCGGACGCGCGGATGGCCGCGCCGACCTTGGTGCGCTCGATGGTCCAGAACATCGCGGCGGCGACAACCAGGCACGCCGCCAGCACGGCCAGGCGGTAGGCGGAGTAGGAGAACCCGGCCGCGACCGGCACCGCGACATCCAGCCACTCCGGCACCGCGACGCTGTGGAAGTCGTTGCCGGCAATCAGGGAGCGCCCCTCCTCGAACAGCAGGATCAGCGCGAAGGTCAGCAATACTTGGTCCAGGTGCTCGCGGTGGTAGAAGCGGCGGAACAGGAAACGCTCCAGCAGCACGCCCAGCGCCGCGCCGCCCAGGATGGCGAGCGGCAAGGACAGCCACAGGCCGAAACCGGCGCGGGCGACCAAGTAGGTGACGTATGCGCCGACCATGAACAGGCTGCCATGCGCCAGGTTGATGACGCCCAGCACGCCGAACACCAGCGTGAGGCCGCTGCTGATGAGGAACAGCAGCAGGCCGTACTGGATGCCGTTCAGGACCTGGACCAGAACGCCGCCGGCCGTCATTCCAAGCAAACTCCTATAGGTTTGCGCACAGACAAAGACCTAAGCAGGCTTGTGCTGCCTGAGCCGCCCGTAGGGCATCTGTGGCACAGGCAGCGCAGGCCTGCTTAGGCGCGCTTGCAGCCGGTGCCGGGGTCCGCCAGCGCCTCGGCGGCGAGGCCGATGACGCGGTTCTCGCCGCCGCGCGCCTCACGCAAATAGATGTTCTGCACGGGGTTGTGACCGGCCGACAAGGTGAACGCGCCGCGCGGGCTGTCGATGCGCGCGGCGCGCATGGCGGCGAACAGCGCCTTGTCGGCATCGAGGTCGCCCTTCACCGCGTCCACCCCGGCGGCGATCAACTGCGCCGCGTCGTATCCCTGCACGGCGTACACGTCCGCCTCGCGTCCCGCCTTCTCGCGGAACGCCTTGCGGAACGCCAGGTTCCTTGGGTTGTCCAGGCCGTCGCCGTAGTGTAGCGCGGTGCGCACGCCCTCGGCGGCTGCGCCCTGGGCGGCGAGCGTCCCCTCGGTCAGGAAGCCCGATCCGCACAGCGGCAACTTGTCCCGCAGGCCGGCGCTCGCGTAGTCCCGCACGAACTGCACCGCGCCGCCGCCCGCGAAGAACGAGCCGACGGCCTCGACCCCCAAGCCCGGCAACTGCGCCAAGATGGGCTGGAAGTTGGTTTCGGGGAACGGCAGCGTCAGGGTGTTGGCCAGTTCCGCGCCGCCGGCCTTTAATCCGTCGCGGAAGCCCTCGCCGGCCTCCTTGCCCGCCGCGTAGTCCCAGGACACCCAGGCCGCGCGCTTCACGCCGGACGCCGCCAGCGCGCGGCCCATGCCGTAGGCCGGTTGCCAGTTGCTGAACGAGGTGCGGAACACGCTTTCGGAGCACAGCTCCCGCGTGGCGGCGACGTTGCCGGCGTTGGGGATCACCAGCGGCACGCCCTTTTCCCGCGCGGCCTGCACCAGGGCCATCACCACGCCGGAGTGCACGGTGCCGACCAGCACGTCGGCCTTTTCGCGGTTCAGCAGGCGGTTCACGTTCTGGGGCGCAGCCGCCGGGTCGGAGGCGTCGTCCAGCTTGATGATGGTGACGGCCCGGCCGCCGAGCTTGCCGCCACGCTCGGCCAGGTGCATCTCGAACGCCTGGGTGATGCTGTCGCCCAACTGCGCGAAGGTGCCGGAGTACGGCAGCATGAGGCCCACGCGGATCGGCGCGGCCTGGGCGCGGACGGAGCCGGCGAAGGCGGCGGCGGCAACGAGGCCGCCCAGGCCGCGGCGCGTCAGTGCTTTGCCGTCCTTGTTCATTGGCGTGTTCCCCCGGTGCGCCGCGCTTAATCGCCCGGCTGCCTAGCGTGGCTGCACCATGCCCTAAGGCTGGATCGCAAGTTGGTCAAACATTTATCATGCCCTGCGCGCCGTCGTTATTTTGACGCGCTGGCCCCGCTACTCCTCCTTCATCGCGTGCTGGATGCTGTCGGTGATTGGGCTGATCAGGAAGTCCAGCACTGAACGCTCGCCGTTCACGATCATGATGTCCGCCGGCATCCCCGGCAGCAGCACGACGCCGGGCCGGCCCTGCAGGGCGTCTGGGTCCAGCATGGCGCGCACCAGGAACATCGGCTGGTTGTTGGCGTCCACCTGGCGGTCCGCGCCGACATACGTGAGCCGGCCCGTCAGCACCGGAACCCGGTGCGTCTTGAACGCCGTCAGCCGCACGTTCACGCGCTGGCCGACCGTCAGGTGCTCCACCTCCGACGGCACGACGGTCCCCTCCACCAAAAGCTGCTGCGACGCCGGCACCAGGTCCAGCACCGGCTGCCCGGCCACGATGCTGCTGCCGGGGGTGAAGAACTTGATGTCGGTGACGATGCCGGCCTCGGGCGCGGTCACCACCCGCTTCTGCAACTGGTCGGTGGTGGCGCGCAGCCGCTGTTCCGCGTCCGCCTGGGCGGCCTGGGTCTCGGTGCGCTCGCGCGACACGTCGGCGCGGCGGGTCTCGGCGGCGTTGAGGATTTCCAGCTCCACCTGCGCGATGACCTGCATCGCCTCCGCCAGCTTGCCGGCGAACTGGCCGATCTGCCCGCGCAAATCCGCCTCCGCCCGGCGCAGCTCAAGCTGGCGCGGCTTGGTGGTCAGGCCCTTCTCCATCAGGAAATCGACGCCGCGCAGCTCCTCCTGGGTCAGGCCGAGACGGGTGCCGGCGGCGGCGGCCTGCGCCCGCAACGCGCTGATCTGCGCCTGCTGCTGGGCAATCTTGCGCTCCTGCACCCGCACGGCAGCATCGAGCGCGCCCCAGCGGATGCGGAACTGGTAGCCCTCCGCCTCGACAGCGGCTGCGATGGCCGGGTCGGCGGCGGCGGCGTCCCGCAGCGCAGCCGGGACCGGCAGCTCGCGCCGGTCGAGCGCCTCCGCGCCCAGGCGGCCGGCGCGGGCGACGGCGGACCAGTACAGCACGCTGGCCTGGCTGCGCCCGGCGCGCACCTGGATGTCGTCCAGTTGCAGCAGCGTCTGGCCGGCCGCTACGGTGTCGCCCTCCCGCACCAGCAGCTCGCGCAGGATGCCGCTTTCGACCAGAGTCACGGTCTTGCGCTTGCCGCCGGACACGACCATGCCCGACGCCGGCACCGCGCTGTTGATCTGCGTCAGCGCGGCCCAGGTCACGAGGCCGCCGAACCCCAGCAGCAGCGTCAGCAAGCTATACACGGCGATGCGGCGGAGCGAGCCTTCGGGCAAAGCCGCCTCGGCCTCGGCCTGCCAGGGGGCGTCGGCGGTGGTGAGGGCTTGGGACATTGGTTGCTCCAATCAGGCGATGGCGAGGCGGACAGGGTTGGGCACGTCGCTGGGAGCAGCGGAGGCCATGGCGCCGCCGCGCAGCTCCAGCACCAGGTCCGCCGCGTGGCGCAGCGCCGGGCGGTGGCTGGTCACGACCACGACTGCGCCGGCGTCGCAGCAGGCCCGCAGCGCGCGCAGCAGGGCGGCGCCGCCGTCGGCGTCGAGGCTCGCGTCCGGCTCGTCCAGCACCACCAGCCGGGGCGAGCCGAACAGCGCGCGGGCCAGGCCGATCCGCTG
Organism: uncultured Acetobacteraceae bacterium; assembly: GCA_964242575.1. Classification (GTDB taxonomy): domain Bacteria; phylum Pseudomonadota; class Alphaproteobacteria; order Acetobacterales; family Acetobacteraceae; genus JANPPS01. The sequence continues at coordinate 10,713 of CAXTCN010000072.1, forward strand.
GCGCATCCCGCCGGACAGCGCCGCGCCGTTGCTGGCCAGCGCGGTGTCGTAGCCCCGGCCCATGCGCCCGATCAGGTCGTGCACGCCGGCGTGGCGGGCGGCCATGACTGCGCTGGCCAGGACTGCGCCCGGTATGGCGTCATCTTGGAAGCGGCCGATGTTCTCCGCCACGCTGCCGTCAAGCAGGGACACGGATTGCGGCAGGAAGCCGCCGCCGCCGCCGCCGTGCACCGGCAGGCCGTCCAGCAGCACCGCGCCCGTGCTGGGCAGCGCGAGCCCGGCCAGCAGGCGCAACAGGGTGGTCTTGCCCGCGCCGTTCGGCCCGGTGACGGCCACCAGCGTGCCGGGCGGGGCACTGAAGTCGATGCCGCGCAGCAGGACCTGGCCGCCCAAGGTGCGCAGGCCGGCGTCCCGCAGCAGCAGGCCGGGGCGGGCTTCGGCATCCGGCGTGGCCGGGAGGGGCGCCGTGGCCGCCAGTAGCCGGTCGATGCGCCGCCACGAGGCGTGCGCCAGCGCCCATTGGCGCCAACTGGACACGAGCTGGTCGAACGGCCCCAGCACCTTGGTCATCAGCAGGTTCGCGCCCATCACGCTGCCCGGCGTGGTAGCGCCGGCCAGGACCAGCAGCGCGCCCAGCGCCATCACCCCGCCCTGCAAGCCCAGCCGCAGCACGCGCCCCAGCCCGGCCACCGCCAGCGCCTGGCTGCCCGCGTGGTTCAGCCCGGCCAGCGCGCTGCCGTGCCGGGCCGTCCAGCGGCGGGCGATGGCGGGCAACATGCCGAGGCCGTCCGACAGCTCCGGCTCCGCCAGGTTGCGCGTGAGGCCCTGGCCGGCCGCCGCGCGGCGCTCCTGCGCGGCCAGCAGCGCCGGGCGCACCCGCCACTCCGCCAGCAATCCGACCAGCACCAGCAGCGAAACCCCGGCGATGGCCAGGAAGCCGAACGCCGGGTGCAGCAGGAACAGCACGGCCACGAACAGCGGCGCGCACAGGGCGTCGAGCGGCGTGGCCACCGCGCCGGACGCGAGGAAGCCTTGCAGCTCGTTCAGGTCCCGCACCAGCTCCGGCCCGGCGCGCAGGTCGCCTCCGGCGGCGCGGCGCACGCCTTCTTCCAGGACCGCGCCGTTCAGGTGCCGGCCGACCGCCTCGCCGATCGTCACGAAACAGGCGCTGCGCAGGTACTCCAGCAGCCCGTACAGCAGCAGCCCGGCCACGCAGGCCAGCGACAGCACCGCCAGGGTGTCCATGTTGCGGCTTTGCAGCACGCGGTCGTAAAGCTGCATGTCGTAGATCGGCACCACCATGACGGCGACATCCACGAACGCCGTCAGCAGCAACGCGAGCCCCAGCCCGGCGCGCAGGGTCCGGCGCACGCGGGTGCGGACGGTCACGACCCGGGCGGTCACGACAGGGCCTCGCGCTTGGGGGCGGCCCGCACCAGGCGCACCGGGGGGGTGGCGAGCGCGCGCAGCACCTCGGCGCGCGGGCCGAAGTGGGCGACCGCGCCCTCGTGCAGCACCAGCAGCTTGTCCACGGTCGCCAGCAGCGCGGGGCGGTGCGTCGCCAGCAACACGGTCGTGCCGTCCGCGCGCAGCCGGGCCAGCAGCGCCAGCAGGTCCGCTTCGCCGCCGGCGTCCAGGAACGCGCTCGGCTCGTCCAGCACCAGCAGGACAGGCTTGCTGTACAGCGCCCGCGCCAGGGCCACGCGCTGCCGCTGCCCGCTGGACAGCGTGGCGCCGGCGATGCGGGTGGCGTAGCCGTGCGGCAGCGCCGCGATGGCGCGGTGCGCGCCGGCCCGCTTGGACGCCTCCAGCACCGCCGCGAAGTCCGGGGCGCGCAGCCGGGCGATGTTCTCCGCCACCGTCTCGTCCAGCAGGGCCAGGCCTTGCGGGACATAGCCGACGTGGCGGGCGAAGTCCTCGCGCTCCCATAAAAAGGTGCTGGTGCCGTCGAGGTAAGCGCCGCCGGCGGTGGGCTGCACCATGCCGACGACAAGCCGCAGCAGGGTGGACTTGCCGGACGAGGACGGGCCGATGACGCCGACGCTCTCGCCGGGTTCGGCGGTGAACGACACGCCGCGCAGCAGCGCACGGTCGCCGCGCGGGGCGATGTAGGCCAGGCGCTCGACCACCAGCCGGGCCGCGGGCGCGGGCATGGCGTGGACGTAGCGGAGCGGGGCCTCGGCCTCCAGCGCCGCGCGGATGCGCCGCCACGCCGCGAGCGCGTCCACCCAGCGGCGGCGGGTGGCGGCGGCCTGCTGGAACGGCAACAGCAGGCGGGCCAAAATCAGGTTGGAGGCGACCATCGCGCCGCTGCTGGCCAGGCCGGCCAGCGCCAGCATCAGGCCGAGCGCCACCATCGCGCCGGTCATGCCCATGCGCAGCGCGCCGGTGGCGGCCGAGATGGCCCGCGCGCGCAGCATGGCCCGGTGCAGCAGCCCGGCGGCGCGGCGCTGCTCCATCTGCCAACGGCGGCTCAGCACCGGCAACATGCCGAGCGCCAGCACCGCCTCCGCCGCGCCGACCGCGTCCGCCGCGCGGCGCAAGGCGGTGGCGGAGGCCTCGTTCGCGGCCAGCATCTCGCGCCGGGACAGCGCGTCACCCAGCACGTTCATCAGCATGAGGACTATGCAGGACAGCAGGCCGAACGCGGCAAAGCCCCAGTGCTGCGTCCACAGCGCCAGCAGCATGACCGGCGCCCACATGGCGTCGAACGGCGCGGTGCAGGCGGGGCTGGCGATGAAGCCGCGCGTGGTTTCGAGGTCCGCCAGCGCCTCCGACGCCGCCCCCGCGCCGCGTCCGCCGGTGGCGACGGCGCGCAGCAGCGGCAAGGAGAGGCGCCGCGCGAGCCGGGCCGCCAGCGCCTCCAGCGCCATGCCGCGCAGCGTGTCCAGCACGGCATAGACCAGCAGCGCCACCGCGAACGCCATCGCCAGCACGCCCAGCGTCCCGGTGCTGCGGGTCGGCAGCACGCGGTTGAACACCTGCATGTTGAACAGCGGCATGGCCAGCGTGCCGAGGTTGCACGCGAGGCTCAGCAGCGCGATGCCCAGCACGCCGCGCACCGCGATCCGGCGCGTGGCGGCGGCGAGGTTGGGGTCGGTCACGGAGGCTCAGCCCGGCATGGCGCGGACCAGCGCCCAGGTGGACGCCAGCAACGCGGTGGTGGCGACGGCGGCGACGCTGGCCAGCGCCCAGCGCGGATGGGACGGCTCGGCGTGCGGCCCGGCCAGGCCCGCCATGCCCTGTTCCAGCCGCACCACGAACAGCTCCAGCGTGGAGATGCTCTCCATCAGCGACGCTTGCGTGGCGGCGATGTCCGGGCTGCCCTGCGCCTGCGCCAGCAGCGCGGCCTGCACGTTGCGGTGCAGCACGCGCTGCGACCCCACCAGCAACTCCATGCCACGGTGCAGGGACGCGAGCCGCTCCGCCAGGCTGTCCTCCATCGGCGGCGCGCCGAGCGGGACCGCGACGCCGTCCGGGGTGCGCGCCACCACGCGCAACTCCGCGAGCCGGGGGCGCAGCGCGTCCGGCACCGGCAGGGTAAAGGCGTGCCGGCCCTCGCCGATGCCGCTGCGCGCCAGGTCGTCCCGCAGGCCGTCCGCCATGGCCTCGGCCACCATTTGGTCGCCCAGGCGCAGCTCGACCGGCAGGGGCGCGGGCTGGCCGGGAATCCAGGCCCAGCCGAGCGCCGCCGTCGCGGTCATGGCCTCGACGTACCCGGCCACCGTGTTGGACGCCAACGCGACGCTCATGCGGCACGCGCCTGCTGGGCGGTGGAGCCGGTTTCGTCCACCATTTTGTGGTCCACGCCGTTCTCGTCCAGGAACAGGCGCATCTCGCGGTAACGCTGGTAGTACGCGCGGTTGAACCGCTCGAACAGCGCCTGGTCCCAGAAGTCCTCTAGCCGGAACGCGCGTCCGGAGAACACGTCGAAGCTGGGGATTTGCAGCGTCTCGGCGAACTCGGCCGTGCGGCTGTCGTAGGTGAAATAGACGGACGGCACCCGGTTCGCCAGCGCCAGCAGGTTGCCGTGCAGCCGGTAGCCCAGCACCAGTTGCTTGCGGCTCACCTTCTGCTCGAACTCCGCCACCGAATCCGCATAGAACAGGTTGGCATCGTACAGCTTCTCCAGCGGGTCGCCGTCGCCGCGCAGCCAGTTCATCGCGCGCAGCTTGGCGATGGCGCCGGCGCGCTGCTCCGCGTCGCCCCACAGGATGTTCTTTTCCTCGACCTCGCCCTGGGCCAGCAGGTCCAGGTTGAAGCGCTGCGCCAGGTCCAGGATGGTGTCGCGCTGCAGGTCCAGGTAGCGTTGCACGTCCTTGGCGTAGGTCCGGTCCACCTCGCGCCGCAAGGTGTAGGCGACCTCGCGCACGGTTTCGAGCGGCGGCAGGTCGATGCGGAGCGCCGGGTCGTTGTTGCGGAACACGGTGGGGCAGCCGATGATGCGGGCGTTGCGGATGCCGAGCGACCACAGCACGTCGGCGGTGTATGCGCCGCGCACGCCGAGCGAGACCGAGCGTTCGGCAATGAGCGCCAGCACGCGCTTGGTGGCGTCGTTCAGCACGAGCGGCCCCTTGGACGGGGCCTGCGCGCCGATGCCGAAGGCGATGACCGGGATGCGCAGCTTCGCCAGCACGGCGGGCGCGTTGTCCCAGCCCATAGTGGGGTGCAGGTAGTTGGAGCCGCGCAAAAAGGCGTAGTCGTACTCGGCGTTGTAGCGTTCGATGTCGGCGTCGGTGGGCGTGCGTATCTTGAGCGGCTCCAGGCGCGAGTACCGCAGCAGCTTGAGCGAGCTGTCGAACACGAAGGCGTCGCCGATGTTGTGGTAGTGGTCCGGGTTCTTGGCGAAGCTCATGCCGGAGTACCAGCGGACGCAGTCGTGGTCGTACACTTCGCCGGACGGGCTGATGACCAGGATTTTCTTCATGCGATTCACCTCGTGATAGGACGGGTCGTGATAGGGTGGGATCAAGCGGCCCGGCGTGCGGCGCGCGCCCGGGCCACGGGGGGCGCGCCCAGGCCGCGGTACAGCGCCAGGTGCTGCTGCGCGAAGGCGTCGAGGCCGGGCGGTGCCGGCGCGGCGGCGGCCAGGCGGGGCCACAGGTCCGGCTCCTGCAAGGCGCGGCCGAGCGTGTCCGCCAGGTCCTCGGGGCTGCCGACCCGGAAGTGCAGCCCGTCCACGCCGTCCCGCACTTTTTCCGCCATGCCGCCGATGTCGCTGGCAATCACCGGGCGGCGGTGCAGGAAGCTTTCCTGGATCACCACCGGCGAGTTCTCCCACCAAATCGACGGCACCACGGTCCAATCGACCCCGGCCATCAGCCGCGGCAGGTCCTGTGGGCGGTAGCTGCCTTGGAAGCGGGCGCGGCGTCCGGCGCGCTGCATCAGCTCGGCGAAGCGGGTGCGGAACGCCTCGGGCTGGAATTCGAGGTTGCCGCCGAACACGCTGAGCGTGGCGTCGCCCCAAACGTCGTCCGGCACGCGGCCGACCGCGTCCAGCAAAACGTGCAGCCCCTTGAACTCGTTGAGCTGGCCGAAGAACGCGAAGCGGTCGCGCCGTCCGCCCTGCGGCAGTGCGCGGGCCGGCGCGGGCGCCGCGTCCAGCCCGTTCTCGATCACGTGGAACCGCTCGGGCGCCAGGCCCCAGGCGCGGTAGCGCTCCACCAGGAACCGGCTGGGCGACACGAACGCGTCCGCCAGCAGCAGGTGGTTCTTCAGGTGCTGCTCGCGCTGGAACAGCTCGGACGGCGTGCGGTTCGGGAAGCAGCCGTTGCAGGCGGCCGGCGAGGCCTCGTGGCACAGCGTGCGGTGCTGGGTTTTCACCATCTGGCCGTGGTTCGGGCAAATGGGCAGGTACTCGTGGAACGTCAGCACGATGCGCGCCGCCGGGAGTTGCCGCCGCACCAGTGCGATGGCCTCGACGCCCAGGCCGATGACGTGGTGGAAGTGCACCACGTCCGGCTGCACGTGCTGAAGGTAGGCCGCGAACGCGCCAGTCAGGTCATTCAGGCCGCTGTTGGATAGCCAGAAGTCGTCCCAGGCGTCGGTGTGCAGGAACACCTCGCGCTCGCCCTGCCGCAGGCTCATGAGCGGGGTCGCGCCGTGGCGGCGGGTGGTGGGGGCGGCGCGCGACAAATAGAACGCCTCGTGCGGCGCGGTGGCCTGGATGGCGCGGAACAGCGCGTGCGACGCGACCTCTGCGCCGCCGATGGAGAACGCCGGGTGGCCGTGGGAGATAACCAGGACGCGCATCGCCTTACCCCTTGCCCTTGCCGCGCCAGGCGTCGCGCAGCACCCAGCCGTCCGCCAGGCTGGCAGCGCGGGTTTGCAGCGGCTCTGGGTCTTCCGGCGCATAGACCTGGATGGACGGCGCCCACAGGCCGGCCGTGCCGGACGCGCGCAGGCGCAGGAAGAACGCGGCCTCCAGCCCGGCGTCGGTCGTGAGCGCGCCCTCGCCGTCCAGCGCCGCCAGCGCCGCGCGCCGCAGCAGGCAGCACTCCAGCGTGCCCATGACGGCCGGAATGGGCGGGCGCACGTCGGACAAGCCGGCCGGCATACCGGCCCGCACGGCCTGGACTTGGGCATACGGGGCGCTGTCCTGGAAGCTCATCGCAGCCGCGCCGGCGTAACGGATGGACCAGTCCTCGTACAGCAAGGTCGGGCACGCGAACGCGGCTTGGCCGGCGGCCAGGCGCAGCGCGTGCCGCCAGCCTGGCGTCCGTCCGGCGACGCCCGGCCCGGCCACCAGGAACGAACCTGCCTGCGTCGCCTGTGCGGCGGCCCGCAGCGCCGTGGCTGGCCCGGCGGCGTCGGCCATGACCAGGATGGTGGCGGGCAGGCCGTAGAAGCCGACCAGCCCGCGCAGGGCCTCAAGGCTGGCCGCGTCCCACTGCGGCCCGCACGCCAGCACGAGCTGTTCCAGGCCGTCCGCGGGTTCATGCAGGAACCCCGACAGGAAGGCGCGCGGCAGGATGGGCGCGGGCAGCGGCACGACGACGGCGCATTCCCGCCCGGTTGGCCCTTGCAGCAGCACCTGCGGCGCTGGGCTGGGCGCAGGGCGCACCCGGGCCAGCAGCGGCGCGGCGTGCCGCTCGATGATGGGCAGGCCGGACGGCTTGTACAGGTCGATCCCGGCCAGCAGGCGGGCGCGGAGCACGGCGTCGGCCGGGTCCGCCACCGGCAGCGGCACGAAGGCGCGGTCGCCGTCCGTGAAGGTGAACTGCAAATGCAGCGCCTCAAGCGGGCCGGGGGCGGTGGGGGTGAACACCGCGAAGCCGGCGTCGGCGTCGGGCGGCGTCGGGAAGCCCGGCGTCTCGCGGAACGCGGCCGACACGTCCGGGCGCGGCACCCGGGTCCATCCGGTGTCGAGGCGCACGTGCAGGCCGTCCGAGCCGCACAGGTGCAGCGCGGCCAGGATGCGCGCCGGGTCGAACACCCAGCCGGAGCAGTACGCGCCGACGCCATGCGCCGCCGTCGCCATATCGAGCGCCGCGCGGACTGGGTGCGGGTTGCCGGCCAGGGTGTCGCGGCCGTCGTAACGCGCCCGCAGCGCCTCCAGCAGCATCGCCTGCATCGGGGGCGCGCAGCGCAAGGTCGGCAGCATGTGGCGGATGTGGCCGGCGCTGGCGGCCGGGTCCAGCAGCTTGTGCTCGGCCACGGTGCGGCTGTGCAGGCCTGTGTCCGACAGGATGAAAACGTGGTCCACGCCCGCCAGCGCCCCCGCGGCGGCGGGCGGCAGCGCCAGCATGACGCCCACCGCCGGCGCGTCGGTGTCGGTGCGGGTGAACTCCCCGGCGTGCCCGGCGAAGCACGGCAGCGACGCGCCGGCCAGCACCACCTGCACCGGCCCAGCGATGCGCGCGCCCCAGCCCTGCAACAGCACGCAGGCCTCCGACGCCACGGCCATGATCTCGATATGCCCGTCCGGCTTGGCGGCCTGCGACAGGAACGCCCGCAGCATGGTGGCGAGGCCGGGCACGTCGCGGTTTGCCTCCCCGGAGCCGGGCGGGCACAGCGTGTCCAGCAGGAACCGGGCGGCCACGGCCGCGTGCCGGCCCGCCAACCGCGCCGCCTGCTGGCCGAACACGGCGTCGCTTGCGGCGGAGGGCGCGGACATCGGCGGCATGTCGAACATGAGCGGCCCGCTGGACGCGCCGTGCAGCGTGAGGGCCGCGCCAGCGTGCGGGTCGGCACGCTCCGGCAGGCGGATGGCGGCGATGAAGGCGTGCCCACCGCTATGAGGCCCGGCGTCGTTGGGTTCGACCGGCCAGGACAGGCAGCGGAACGCGCCGCGCGCCGAGGGGGCGGCCAGCACCGAGCCGGAGGCCGGCATCGGGCCGGACGCGCGGCCCAGCAGCAGCAGCGCCTCCGGCAGCACGCGCCACACCGCCAGCACCTGCAACGCAGGCTCCGCACGGACGCGGACGGAAACGTCGTTCATGCGGCGCGCCTCGGCGCGGCAGCGCCCAGCAGCTCGTTGTACAGCGCGCGGTGCAGCTCCGCGCTTTCGGCGATGTCCACCGGCGGGGCGACGCCCTCCATCAGGCGGTCCCACAGGCCGGGCTGCTCGATGGCGCCGCGCATGGCCTGCGCCAGCGCCGCCGCGTCGCCGACCGGGAAGCGCAGCCCGTTCACCCCGTCCTGCACCAGCTCGGCCGCGCCGCCGATGTCGCTGCACAGCACCGGGCGCCTGTGCTGGAACGCCTCGTTGATGACCAGCGGCGCGTTCTCCCACCACTCCGACGGGAACACCAGCCAGTCCATCGCGGCCATCAGGCCCGGCAGGTCCGTGCGGCGGTACGCCCCGTGGTGCCGCGCGTCCGGCGCAGCCAGCAAGGCGCGCTCGAACCGGGCCAGCGTGTCCGGCGCCTGGTGCGCGGCGCTGCCGTGCAGCGCGAGCGTGTGCGCCACGCCGTCCCGCGACAGCCGGGCGGAGGCGTCCAGCGCCACGGTCGCGCCCTTGAACCGGTTGATGTGGCCAAAGAACGCGAACCGGTCCCGCCGCACCGTGCGCCGCGGCGGCGCAGGGTCCACGTCGGGCAGGCCGTTCGGCACCACGGAGACGCGCTCGGCCGGCAGCCCCCAGGCGACGTAGCGGTCGCGCAGGAAGCGGCTGGGCGCGATGAAGCGGTCCACCAGCGCCAGCGCCCCGCCGATATGCAGCTCGCGCAAGCGGAAATCCGTCATGCTGCGGTCCGGGAAGCAGCGGTGACAGGCGTCCGGCGACGCCGCGTGGCACAGCGCCCCGGCGGTCGTGACCATCTGCCCGTCATTGGCGCAGATGGGGTAATAATCGTGCAACGTCATGACGATGCGCGTCCGCGGCAGCACCCGGCGCACCAGGCCCACCACCTCCGCCCCCAGGGTCATCAAGTGGTGGATGTGCACCACGTCGGGCTGCTGGTCCAACAGCAGCGCCCCGAGCGGCCGGGCGACGCCGTGCAGGTCGGTCTGCGACAGGTAGAACGGGTCGAACCCGGCGCTCCACACCAGCAGCTCGTCCGCCTCGTGCCCCACCGTCTGGAATGGGGTGCCGGGGCTTTGGGGACGCTGGTGCGGCGCGGTGCCGGCCACGAACAGGCCCTCCATGCCGGAGCGGCGCAGGGTGCGGAACAGGTCGCGGGCAAAAATCTCGGTGCCGCCGGCCTGGAGGTCCGGGTGGGCGTGCAGCAGGAACATGACGCGCATCGGCCCTAGCCCTTTTCGAAAATGCAGATGTCCTGGAAGCTCGGCAGGTCGCGCCCGCTCCAGTGGCCGTACTGCGCCGGGCTGCGGCGGCGCAGGCCGGGGCGCATGAACTTCTCCAGCAGCGCGTCCTCGTTGAACGCGACGCCGGCCAGGGGCGCGTCGGGGTTGGACTGGTACGTGGGGCCGGTCCCGTTGGGGTCGAAGCCCAGCCGCCCGCGGCCCGCCGCCAGCGCCTTCCGGGCAGGGGGGTTCATCAGGAACGCGGTCGCGAAGCACCGCCCGCCCGGCGCCAGCAGCCGCGCGGCCTCGGCGGCGTAGTGCAGCGCGTCGGCGCTGTCCAAGTGCGTGAGCACGGACACCATGCACACCAGGTCGAACGACGCGTCGGCGAACGGCAGCGGGGTCTTGGCCGTCTCCAGCGCGCCGTGCGGGTTGTACAGCGGATGGCGCAGGTCCATGTGCTGGAAGCGCACGCGCGGATAGACCGGGGTGATCGTGGCGCGGCACCACTCGATGCCGGCGCGCACCGGATCTATGCCCTCGTAACTGCCGGCATCATCCAGGTACTGCGTCATCGGCACCGCAAGCCGGCCGATGCCGCAGCCGATGTCCAGCACCCGGTGGCCCGGCGCCAGGCCCGCGTCGCGCACCAGGCGCTCCAGGAACTCGGCCCCGATGGCGCGGAAGTCGCCGTCGCCGCAGAACATCAGCTCGGGCGGCGGCGCGGGCAGGAAGCGGTTGGCGGCCAGGTGGCGGCGCAACGTGCCGATGTCGGTCATGCCGCGGCCCGCTGCGCGCGGCGGTGGCCGGGCTGGGCCATCAAGTCGGTAATTGCGGCGTCCCAGCGACGGTGGTGCAGGCGGCGGTTGTACAATGATGCCAAGGTCCCGGTGTAGCCCGCGTGCAACTGGATGGAGCGGCGCTCGAAGTGGTACAGCTCCGCTTCGGGCACGTAGGCGATGGCCGCGCCGGCCGCTTGCAGCCGCAGGCAGAAGTCGGAATCCTCGTAGTCGCCGATGATGTAATCCTCGCAAATGCCGCCGGCCGCCTCGAACAGCGCGCGGCGCACCAGCAGCGCGGCGCCCGTGACGCCCGGCACGCGGCGGCGGCGCAGCGCGGCGGGCCAGTGGCGCGGCATCCCCTTGTGGTAGTGCGCGTTGAACCAGGTGCCGTCGGCGTCGCGCTCAAAGAACATCCCGGCGTGCTGGATGGAGCCGTCGTCGAACAGCAGCTTCGGCCCGACCGCGCCGACGCCGGACATGGCCAGCGCCGCGCGCATGGCGCCGAGCCAGCCCGGCCGCGCCGGCACCACGTCCGAGTTCAGCAGCAGCAACGCCGAGCCGCGGGCCAAGGCAGCGCCCGCGTTGTTGGCGGCGGCGTAGCCAAGGTTGCACGGCATTACCACCAGCGTGAACGGCAGCGCGTGCATGGCGTGCAGGCCGCGCAGCAGGTGCTCGGCCTCGGCGCGCTGCTCCGGGCTGTCGAGCACATAAATCAGCTCGGCCCGGCGGCATTCGGGGTCCGCCGCCAGCGCCGCCGCCTGGAAGCGCAGGAAGCCGAGGTTGCGGTACAGCGGCACCAGGATGGAGACCGGCGGCTGGCTCGGGGGCGCGCCGACCTGCACCACGTCCACGACGCCGCGCGTGGCCAGCGCCTGCCGGTGCAGCGCGGCGGCGACCGGGGCCAGGCACTCGTCCAATATAATAGGCGTCACCGCGTCCATGGCGACGCAGGACAGCACGGCGTCCCGCGCGGCGGCGGGCGGCAGGTGGCGCAGCGGCGCGGTGGCCTGCACGACCGCGCCGGATTGCAGGCGCAGCGCCAGGCTGGGCTGGGCGCACAGGCCGCCGGAGGGGTCCGGGACGTGCGCCACGAAGCCGGGCCGCGGGTCGTTGTCGCGGAAGGCGGCGCGGGCGTAGTGGTGGGCAAGGTCCGGCCGGCGCACGCGGTGCAGGTGTTCCGGGCCGATGAACGCGGTGGCGCCCGGGGTGCGCAGCTCGACCCCCGCGACCAGGTTCAGCGGGTCCCGCAGCCAGCCGCGCAGGAACAGGCCGCCCTCGCCGTCCGGCAACGCCGCTTCGAGCGCCGCGCCGAGCGGGGAGGCCGGGTCATCGTGCCGGCGCGGGCTGGCGGGCGCCAGCATCTGCGCCTCCCGCAGCATCGCCGCCGCCGCGCCGCCGGCTGGCGCCAGGGCGCGCAGGCAGGCCATGCGCAACGGCCCGCCATTGCGCCCCGTGGGGTGCAGCGCGTCGGGCAGCGCGCCGGCGGCCTGCACTGTCCACAGCAGCGGCTGGTCGCTGAGCGCCAGCACCAAGTCATTGGCCTGCACCGGCTCGATCAAGCGGAGGCCGGCGTCGTCAACCAGGCTGGGCGCGGCGCTGTGCCGCACCCGGTTCGCGCCCAGCACGTACAGCGTGGCGGCCGGCGGGGCGCGCACGCCGGCCAGCACCATCCAGGACGGCGTGGCGTAGGCGACGGGCTGGGCCGCGCCGGCGTCCTGCGCGCACAGCCGGGCCAGCCGGATGCAGGTCTCAGTGAACCCGGCGTTGGCCGCCAGCCCGAACGCGGTGCGGCAGAAGCCCAGCAGGAAGCCCAGCAGGCGCCGGCATGACGCCGCGTCCAGTTCGTCCGCCAGCTCCGCCGCGTCGGCGCCCAGCATCACCGGGCCTTGCGCCATGATGGTGTGCAGCAGCGGGTTGTCCGTGACGCCGGCCGGCAGGCGCATGGCGGCGATGCGGTGGGTCCCGGCGGCGCTCTGCACGGTGACGGTGCCGTACGGCGGCGTGAGCACCGTGTCGCCCGGCAGGCCGTCCACCCCGGCCTCGGGCATCGCCAGCAGCACCACGCCATCCGCCAGCAAGGCCGCGCGCGGCGGGGGGATGTCCAGCATCAAGTGGCGCAGCAGCATGGTCGGGGCCTCATCTGGGCTGGCGTGCGAGGGTCGCGCTGGGAGCCGCGCGCTGTGCGGCCCCCAGATTGGCTAGTGGATGGTGAAGTAACCGGACGGGTTGTTCTGGATATCTTCGGCCTTGACGCCGATCAGCGTGATGGTCTCGTTGCCGAGGGTGATGACGGCGTTGCCGTTGTCGTCCGTCACGTGGGTGGCGACGTCGGCGGCGGTGGTGACGTTCAGGCCGTTGATGTTCTGCTGGATTTGCAGCAGGTCGCCGTCGTTGAAGCCCATCACGACGTTCTGGCCGCCGTTGCTGTTGAACACGAACGTGTCCTGG
>CAXTCN010000073.1:0-23424 GCA_964242575.1 uncultured Acetobacteraceae bacterium
TAGGCGTGGCCCATCTCCAACCCTTCAAAACCTCTGTGCAGAGGTACTAGGTGACACTCGCCACACCCCCGACCTAGAGTGCTGCGCCCACAGCCTGCCGACCCAGGAAGCGCAACATGAACGAAATCGGTCTTGAGCGCCGCACCGCCTCTGACCCAACCAGCGCCTATGCCCGCGAGGCGCAGATTTTCCCGACGCTCAACGCCGAGATGGCCGCCCGCATCCAGGGCTACGGCACCGAGGAGGCAGTGCCCGCCGGCGCCGTGGTGTTCCGCCGGGGCGAGCGCAGCGTCGACTTCCTGTTCGTGCTGGCCGGCAGCATCGAAATCTACGACGAGGCCCCGGACGGCACGGCGAACGTGTTCACCACGCACGGCGTCCGCCAGTTCACCGGCGAGCTCGACCTGTTCAACGACCGGGAAATCCTGGTCAGCGGCCGGGCCACCGAGGGCACGCGCGTGGTCCGCATCCGCCGAGCCGACTTCCGCCGCCTGGTCAGCGCCGAGCCGGATATCGGCGAAACCATCATGCGCGCCCTGATCCTGCGCCGGGTCGGCCTGATCCAGCAGGGCCAGGGCGGCGTCGTGCTGATCGGCCCGGCGCACGGCGGCGACACGCTGCGCCTGCAACGCTTCCTGACCCGCAACGGCTACCCGCACCGCTTGCTGGACACTGACCTCGACCCGGACGCGGGCGGTTTCCTGGCCTGTTTTGACCTGAAGGCCGAGCAGCTTCCGGTGGTGATCGCCTCCGGCCGGCGCGTGCTGCGCAACCCGTCCATCCCGCAACTGGCGGATGACCTGGGCCTGACCGAAACCATCAAGGTGGGCCACGTGCACGACGTGGCGGTGGTGGGCGCCGGGCCGGCCGGGCTGGCGGCGGCGGTGTACGCGGCGTCCGAGGGCTTGGACACCATCGTGATTGAGGGCGTGGCGCCGGGCGGCCAGGCAGGCACCAGCTCCAAGATCGAGAATTACCTCGGCTTTCCCACCGGCATCTCCGGCGGGGCGCTCGCGGGCCGGGCGCAGGTGCAGGCGCAGAAGTTCGGGGCAAAGCTCGCGATCTCGCGCAATGTCGTGGGCCTCGATTGCAGCGAATATCCGTATCGGCTCCGTCTGGATGGCGGCAGCAGCGTCACGGCGCGCGCCGTGGTGGTCGCGACCGGCGCACGCTACCGCAAGCTCGACCTGCCGAACTATGAGCGTTTCGAGGGCCAGGGCATCCACTACGCCGCGACCGGGCTGGAGGCGCAACTGTGCGGCGGCGAGGAAATCATTGTGGTGGGCGGCGGCAACTCGGCCGGGCAGGCGGCGGTGTTCCTGTCCCGCACCGTGCAGCACGTCCACATCCTGGTGCGCGCGCCGGGCCTGGCCGCCACCATGTCGGACTACCTGGTGCGCCGGATCGAGGCGTCGCCCAGCATCACCCTGCACACCCGCACCGCCATCACGGCGCTGGACGGCGACGACATGCTGCGGTCCGTGACGTGGCAGGCCAAGGGCGCCGAGCCCGAAACCCGGCCCATCGGCAACGTGTTCGTCATGATCGGCGCCGAGCCCAACACCGGCTGGCTCGACGGCTGCCTGGACCTCGACGCCAAGGGCTTCGTGCGCACCGGGCAAGACGCGGAGGGCCGTGCGCTAACGTCCCCTTACGCCACCGCACGGGCCGGCATCTATGTCGTGGGCGACGTGCGGTCTGGCTCTGTGAAGCGGGTGGCGTCCAGCGTCGGCGAGGGGTCGGTGGTGATCCAGGCGGTGCACGGCTACCTCAACCCCACCGCCCCCTGACCAGCGTCAGCCCGCCGGGAACGCGCCCTCGAACGCGCTTTCGGCCAGCGGGCGGCGGGCGTTCGGCTGCTCACGCGCCCGCACTGCGTCCGGCAGGCGCGCCGGGTCGCCGCGGCGGCCAACCGCGATCATCTGCTCGACCCGGTAGCCGAGGGGCACGTTCAGCTCGGCAAAGGCGCGCTCCATCTCGAAGCCGACCATGCCGTGCGCCTGGTAGCCCATGCGGGTCGCCTGCAATGCGAAATAGGCCCAGCCCGCGCCGGCGTCATGGCTGTGGCTGTGCGACGGGACCTCATGCTCCTGGCCCGGGATGGCCATGGTGGACTTGGACAGCAGCACGAGCAACGCGCCCGCGTCCTTGCACCAGGCGCGGTTGCCTTCTTTCAACAGGTCCAGGAAATGCGCCCAGTGCGGCCCGTCCTTGATGGCATACAGGAACCGCCAGGGCTGCGAGTTGTAGGAGGACGGCGCCCAGCGGGCCGCTTCCAGCATGGTCATCAGGTCCTCGCGCGGGACGGGCTGGCCGTCATAGGCGCGGGGGGACCAACGCTCGAGGAACAGGGTGTCAATCGGATGGTCCGCGGTGCGGCCGTTGGCGGTCAGGGTCATGCAGGATTTCCAAAATTGGCGAGGAGGCAGCTCAACACCTTAATGCATCAAGGACTGCTCAGGAAGCCGAGCACCCGCCTGCCCGTGCTCTCGCCGGCGCCGCGGAAAATGCGGAGCTGGCCGCCATCCGCGAAGGTCACGACCTGCAGCCCGGCCGGCCCGGCCGTCACCGGGACCGGCGCGCCGGACCACACCGCGGCGATCAGCTTCGCATACCGGGCGCCGAACTGCGGCGTCATGGAGTGGTAGGCCGCCGCCGCCGCGGGCCAGGCGCCGGTGCGAGCGTACAGGCTGCTGAGGAAACGTGCGGCGTAGCCAGCGTTGAGCGCCGGGTCGAACGCCTCGTCCAGGCTGCGGAAAGCGGCGGGGTGGTGCATCAGGTTCACCTGCATGCAGCCGGTGTCGATCGAGACAATGCCGCGTGCGCGCAACGCCTCCACCGCCACAACCGCCGTGGCCTTGGTGGGGTAGTACGTGCCGACGCCCTCCGCCGTCACGGTCCAGGGCCAGGGCTGCCGCAGGCCGGTGCGGGGGTCGGTGCGCCCGCTCTCGACCACGCCGATCGCCGCCAGCAACCCGGGCGCAGTTCCGGCCCGGCGCTCGGCCGCGGCAATGGCCGGCCGGCACAGCGTCGCGTCCGGCGGCACGGCCCGGGCTGGTGCGTTCCAGAATGGGGCGGCAAGCAGGCAGGCATGGATCAGGCTCCGCATCGGGTTGGTATGGCGGCATGTTCCCGGCGCCGCAACTAGGCCGTCCCGAACGGCTGGGTTGCGCGATGCCGCCTTGCCATCGACACAGCCTACCGCTTTTCAACTTTCCATGACGGACGCGCCGCGCTCCAAGCCTGTAATGAACAACAAGGGCGCCGGTGTGGGCGCTCGGCAACGGCGCGGACACCTGCGATACGACAGCATCGGATGCTGCAGCGGGCCGTCCCGCGCTGCGCATGGCGAGAGGCACAGCATGGCACTTCCGTTCCGAGCCCTGGACCTTCAAGGGTTTGCCCGCGCAACCCTCGTGCTGGCCGGGCTTGCGGCGCTTATCGCGCTGCCGGTGCTGTGGCTGGCGCAGGACGCCGCCGCCGGGCTGGACCGCACGCCGGCCTTTCTGATGCTGGTCGCAGTCTGCGCCGGGGCGCTGATCGGGCTTGGCCTGATCGGTGGGTCACGGCCACGTCCGACGCCGGAAGACAGCGGCCTCGATGCCGAGACCAGGGCGCTGCAACGCAGGCTCAATGAGGCCGCCAGCCGGAGCGACCGCGTGCTGGCCGCCATCGGGCATGACGTGCGCACGCCGATCAACTCCATCCTCGGCATCGCTGGCTTGCTGATGGACGGCGACCTCGACGACAACCGCCGGAAGTGGCTCGCCCGCATCCGCGCCAGTTGCGAGGCGCTGCTGGCGATGCTGAACGGCATGCTCGAAGTGGCCGCCGCCGGTATGGACGGACCGGAAATCCACAAGGAGGCCGTGGACGTCGCGACCCTGGTCGAGGAGGTGGGCGAGGTCTTGCGCCCGCAAGCGCAGGACAAGGGCCTGGAGCTGCGGGTCGGCATCGACCCCTCGGCGCTCGGCGCCTGGAACACCGACCCGACGCGGCTGCGCCAGGTGCTGTTCAACTTGGCCGGCAACGCCATCAAGTACACCTCCAGCGGCTCCGTCACCATCGAGGCTGAAACCGTGACGGCGCCCGGTGGCGGCATGTTGCAGTTCCGCGTAGTGGACACCGGCCAGGGCGTCCCAGAGGAGGAGCGGGAACACATCTTCGAACAATTCCACCGCGGCCGGGACGTGTGGACGCAGCGGCAGGAGGGCCTGGGCCTGGGCCTCACGCTGTGCCGCGAGATCGCTGCCCTGCTCGGGGGCACGCTCACGCTCGACAGCACCGTGGCGCTCGGCAGCGTGTTCACCTTCGAAATCCCGGCCGAACGGCTGCAGCCCGCCCTGCCCGGCGGAGCCCCGCTCGCGGGGCGGACGGCCCTGGTGGTGGGCTTGCCGGAGGGGATACGGCGCAGGGTCGCGTCGCACCTGGAGCGGCTGGGCTTCGGAGTGGAAACGGCGGTGGACGGGTTCGTGGCCCTGGGCCTCGCGGAGCGCTCCGCGTTCCTGCACGGCTGCCTCGACCTGATTGTCGTGGACGCCGCCATGCCGGGGTTGCCGGCGGAGACGCTGCTGGCCCGCCTGCAATCCGGCATGGGCGGGGATCGCACCCGCACGGTGGTGGTGAGCAACGCGGCGCTGGCGCCGGCGCTCCGCCACCGCGCCGATACGGTGGTGCTGCATCCCGTCGAGGCCGGCGCCCTGGAGCGCGCCGTCGTCGAGTTGTTCGGCATGAGCTCGGTGCTGCAGGAGCTTGACCCCCGCGCGCCGCCCGCAGAGCTGCGCGTGTTGGTGGTGGAGGACAACCGGATCAACCAGTTGCTGTTCGTGGACGTGCTGGAGCGCGCCGGCTTCATGGCCTCCGCCGCCAGCAGCGGCGAGGAAGCGGTCGAGGCTGCGGCACAAGGCAGCTTCGATGTCATCCTGATGGACGTGCAGATGGCCGGCATCGACGGCATCGAGGCCACGCGGCGCATCCGGGCGGCGGAGGCTACCCAGCGCACGCCCATCGTCGGCGTGACGGCGCATACCGGCGCGGGCCTTCGCAAGCGCTGCCTTGAGGTCGCCATGGATAAGGTGCTGCACAAGCCGGTCGACCTGTCCCGCCTGCCGCTGCGGTTGCGGGAGGCCGTATCTGCCGCCCGGTCCGCGGCCGCCCCTTTGCCCCCGGACGACGCCGACGCCGCCACGCTCGACATCGCCGACGAGTATCTGGCGACCTTGGTGCAAGAGGTAGGCGTCGAGCGGGCGCGGTCCTGCATCGAGGACTACCGCACCCAAATGGCCAATCGACTGCCGGAGATGACGCGGCTGGTTGACACGGACCTGCCCGCGCTCGCGCACCTCGCGCATAATCTGGCCGGGGTCGCCGGCACCTTGGGCGTGACGGGATTGCTGGACGGCCTGTTGCATGTCGAGGACGCGGCCCGACATAGGGATGCGCCGGGGTCGCGCCTGGCTCTGCATGAGGTCGTGGCGACATGGCGCCGGGTGCAGCCCGTGCTGCGCAACCGCTTCGAAGCCATCGCGATCCGCCACGGCGCGACCGTCCGGCGGGTCGCGTAATCCGCCGCCGCGTTGGGACGACGCATGGACGATCTGCCTCGACGCCGTTAAACCGCCTGCTCGCCTGCCAGGACGCTTGAGCCCCGGCCGCACCAAGGACCCATGCCGGATGGCGACCCCGTTCTCCGCTGACGATCTCGGCCGTATTTTTCACGCCCGCACCCTGACGCGCGGCCGCAGCCTTGTGCTGATCGGCGCCGTGGAGGTGACGGTCGCGGACGACGCCATCACCGGCGTCGTGGAGGATGGCGCGCGCCGGACCGTGACCGTCACGGTCGGCGCCCGGGGCGGCCGGGCGGTGTTCGACAGCCGATGCTCGTGCCGCACGCCGGCCTGCACCCATCTGGCCGCGACGTTGCTGGCCGCGCTAGACCGCTTCCCGGCGCTGCGCACCGTGGAGCCGGACAGCCTGTTCGGCAATACGCCCCCGCCTCCGGTGCCGGAGCGGCGGCGGCTGGTGTTCGACTTAGCGCCCGCCGAGCCGCCGCACGCCTGCACCCTCACGGCGTTGCTGGTGGGCGAAACCAGTGGACGGCCGGAATCCACCACGCCGCGCCGCATTCTCGCCACCCCCAGCAGCGGCGACGCCGCCCGGTCCCTGGCCCGGCTCATGGGCGGGGACACCAGCCGCGCCAGCATCAGCCCGGTGTCGTTGCCGGAACTGGCGCGCCTGCTGTTGGCGTCCGGCCAGGGACGCTGGGCCGCAACCGGCAAGAAGCTGCTGGCCGGCCCGGAGCGGGTGTTCGACGCCGACACCCCGCCCAAGCTGCCAAAAGGCTCCGCGGTCCTGCTCGGCAGCGGCGGCCCCTGGTACGTGGACGCGGCCTCGGGCGCGATGGGGCGCGTGCGGCTGCGGCGCCGGGCCGCGACGGCGCCCGCCTTCAAGGCCCCGCCGCGCCGGGTCGAGGCCACGTTCCGCGTGCCGGACGTCGTGGACCCCGTGTTCATTGAGGCGCCCATTACCCCCGTGGTCCGCATGGAGCGCGTCGTCAGCCCCGACGCGTTCGGCCGCCCGGTCATGGTGGACGCGCTGACCCTGGAGTTCGACTACGGCGGCACCCTGCTGGGACCGGACGACGCGCGGCAGTTCATCCGCGTGAACGGCCCCGCCGGCCCCACCTTCATCCGCCGTGACCCGGCCGTCGAGGCTGCGGCGCTCGAGGCTCTCCGCAACGACGGCTTCGTGCAGATGCGCATCGCCGACACCGCCTCCGCCAAGGGCCGGCGCGTCCTCGTGCTGCACGGCGACAACGCGGCCGAGCGTTGGCATCACTTCATCGCCGCCGGCGCGCCCGCGTTGCAGGCGCAGGGCTGGCAAACCCGGATCGACGGCAAGGCCGGGCCGCGCCCCGCCGGCCGGGTGGGCGGGTTCGACGTGCGGATCACCGACGCGGACGACGGCTTCTCGCTCGATTTCGGCATCGAGGTCGAGGGCATCCGTTTGCCATTGTTGCCGATCCTGAGCCGCCTGCTGGAGCGCGGCGGCATCGACGCGACCCAGGTGGTGGGCGACGAGCTGATCACGAGCCTGGAGGACGGCCGGGTGGTGAAGCTGCCGGTCGAGCGCATCCGCCGGCTGCTGGGCATCATGGGCGACTTGATCGAGTCGGCCGGGCGCATCCCGGACGGCCCGCTGGTGCTGCCGCCGACCGAGGCCGCGACCGTGATCGAGCTGGAGGACGTGGTCACTACGCGGTGGCACAACGCCGCCCTAGCCGAGGCCGCCGTCGCCCGGTTCCGCGACGAGGCCACCATCCCGCCCGCGACCCTGCCCCCATCGTTCGTTGGCGTCTTGCGCCCCTATCAGCAGCACGGCTTCGAGTGGCTGCAGCACCTGCGCGCGCATGGGCTGGGCGGGTTCCTGGCGGACGACATGGGCCTGGGCAAGACCGCACAGACCATCGCGCACCTGGTGGCCGAGCACGCAGCCGGGCGCCTGGACCGGCCGGCGCTGATTGTCGTGCCCACCAGCCTCATCAGCAACTGGACCGCCGAGCTGCGCACCTTCGCGCCGCACCTGCGCACGGTGGTGCTGCACGGCCTGGACCGGCACGAGCGCCGTGGCCGGCTGGACGGCGTGCACATCGCCATCACGACCTACACCGTCTTGGCGCGCGACGTGACCGAGATGGAGGCGCTGCCCTGGCACATCGTTGTGCTGGATGAGGCGCAGGCGGTGAAAAGCCCGGTCGCCAAGGCCACCCTCGCCGTCTGCCGGCTGGAAGCGCGGCAGCGCATCTGCCTGTCCGGCACGCCCATCGAGAACAACCTGGAGGAGCTGTGGTCGCAGTTCGCGTTCCTGATGCCGGGCCTGCTGGGCACGCGGCAGGGCTTCGTGCGCCGGTTCCGCACCCCCATCGAAAAGAACAACGACGCCCAGCGCCGCAGCCAACTGGTGCGCCGCATCCGCCCCTTCATCCTGCGCCGCACCAAGGCCGAGGTCGCGACCGAGCTGCCGCCCAAGCACACCATCCTCCGCCGCATCACCCTGGCGCCCGACCAGCGCGAGCTGTACGAGGCCATCCGCGTCACGCTGCACGAGAAGGTGCGCGCCCAAGTGGCCGAGCGCAGCATGGCGCAGAGCCGCATCGTCGTGCTGGATGCGCTGCTCAAGCTGCGCCAAGCCTGTTGCGACCCGCGGCTGGTGAAGCTGGCGTCCGCCCGCAGCGTCGAGGGGTCGAGCAAGCTGGAAGACCTGCTGGAGATGCTGGGCGAGATGGTGCCCGAGGGCCGCAAGGTGCTGCTGTTCTCGCAGTTCACCTCCATGCTCGACCTCATCAAGCCCCGGCTGGACGCGGCCGGCATCCCGTTCGTGGAGCTGCGCGGCGACACCCGGGACCGCGCCGAGCCGGTGCGCGCGTTCCAGGCCGGCGAAGTCCCGCTGTTCCTCATCAGCCTCAAGGCTGGCGGGCGCGGGTTGAACCTCACCGCCGCCGACACCGTGATCCACTACGACCCTTGGTGGAACCCGGCTGTCGAGAACCAGGCCTCCGACCGCGCCCACCGCATCGGCCAAACCAAGCCGGTGTTCGTGTATAAGCTGATCGGCGCGGACACGGTCGAGGAGCGCATCTTAGAGTTGCAGCAGCGCAAGGCAGACCTGGCTGAGGTTGCGTTCACCGAGGCCGGCGAGCTTATTGGCCTGGAGGCGGACGATGTGGACTACCTGTTCGGCGTGGAAGCGGACCGCAAGGCGGCTTGACCTGCGTGGTTTGGACCCGGTTTGATGGCCGGTGGCGAACGCGCCGCCAACGATCCAACTCAGCATGAACCCCAGGAGCAAGCATGGCCGACGCCCACGGCATCCTGTCCGCGCTGATGCCCGTAATCCTGCTGCTGCTGTTCGGCGTGATCGCCGCGGTCGGCTCCCGCGCGGTCGGCCTCAGCCCGATTGTCGGCTACCTGCTGCTGGGCATTGGCCTGGGCAGCGCCGGGCGCACGCTGTTGTCCGACAGCGGCACCGTCGCGACGCTGGCCGAGCTTGGCGTCGTGTTCCTGCTGTTCGACATCGGCCTGCATTTCTCGCTGTCCCACATCCGCACGCAGGCGCGCGACATCTTCGGCTTCGGCCCAGTCCAGGTGCTGGCGGGCGCCGTGGGCCTCGGCGTCGTGGCGCTGCTGTTCGGCCTGTCGCCGCTCGCCGCCTCCCTCGTGGGCGCCACGCTCGCGCTGTCCTCCACCGCGGTCGTGGCGCAGCTTATCGCCGAGCGGCACCAGCAAAATTGCCCGGTCGGCCTCACCGCCACCGCCATCCTGATTTTCCAGGACGTCGCGGCCATCTTCCTGCTGATCGTCGCCGGCGCGCTCGGCACCAATGAGGCGCTGCTGCCCGTCGCCGGCCTCGCGCTGCTGAAGGCGGCGGCGGCGTTCGGGGTCGCGGTGCTGCTGGCGCGCGTCGTGGTCCGCCCGCTGTTCGACGTGATTGCCCGCAGCCGCAACGAGGAGGTGTTCACCGCCATGGCGCTGTTGGTGGCGCTGTCGGCGGCCTGGGCCACCGGCGCTATCGGCCTGTCGCTCACCTTGGGCGCGTTCCTGGGCGGCATGATTATCGCCGAGACGCCATACCGCGCGCTGATCCAGTCCGAGATCAAGCCGTTCCGCGGCCTGCTGCTCGGCTTCTTCTTTATCTCGGTCGGCCTGTCGCTCGACCTCGGCGCCCTGCTTCGCGTCTGGCCGGCGGTGCTCGGCGTGGCGATGCTGCTGTTGCTCGTGAAGATCCTCACCAATGCGGCGTCCAGCCTGGCCTTTCGCTGGTCCGTGCCGGGGTCCACTCAGCTTGCGTTCCTGTTGGCGCAGGGGTCGGAGTTCGCCTTCGTGATTTTGAGCCTGCCCGCCGTCCGCACTGCCGTGGGCGAGGACCAGAGCGCCGTGCTGATCGCCGCCGTGGCGTTGAGCCTGGCCGTGACGCCCTCCTTGGCCGAGGCCGGCCGCTCGATTGCCGGCACCATGCGCCGCCGCCGCGCCCGCGCGTCCGAGCCGGAGCTGGTGCCCCAAGGCGCCGCCGGCCCGGTGTTCATTGCCGGCATGGGCCGCCACGGCCGGGCGCTGGCGGACGCGCTGGCCGCGTTCGACATCGGCTATGGCGCCATCGAACGCGACCCGCGCCGGCTGAGCGAGGCGGTGGCGGACGGCTACAACGTGATTTTCGGCGACATGGGCGACCCGCGCATCTGGGAGCCGCTGGCGCTGCACGGCCGCCAGATCACCGTCCTGACCGCGCCGTCGCTGGAGGTGTCGGCTGGCCTGTCCCCCATCGCCCGGCATCTCTACCCCACCCTGAAACGCATCGCCGTGGTGCCGGACGGCGTAACGGCCGAGCAGTTCCGCGCCATCGGCATGCAACCGGTCATCGACCGCAGCACGCCTCCGGGTTTGGACTTGGCTGCGGCTGTGCTGGCCGAACTTGGCATCGACCCGGGCCGCGTCACCGACTGGGCGCGCCTTGAGCGCGAACGCGCCTTGCAGCCGGTTGAGGCCTGAATGCGCCCTGGTTTTACGGGCAGGCGGCAGGGCGTTTCGAAGCGCTTGGCAGCGGCATCGGTCATCACGGCGGCGCTGGCCGGCGCCTCGTGCTCGCAGCCCTCGCCGCCATCCGCAATCCTGGACGGCAACCGGATGGCATCCATCGTGGTAGGGCGCTCGTCGCGAACCGACGTGTTCACCGCACTGGGCCGGCCGAGCCGCACCGAGCAGAGCCAACTCGGCGAGACCTGGGTTTACGAGGCCAAGGGCAGTGACTCCGGCGCACGCAACCTCATGGGAGGCGCAGCCGCGGCCGCTGGCGTGGTCGGCGCTTTCGTGCCGTTCGTGGGACTCGCCGGACCCGCGCTCGGGCTGGCCGGCGCTGCCACGAACGCGACGCGCCGAGAGACGGACGTGGTCAGCGCGGCGGTGAGTTTTGACGCGGGCGGCGTCGTGCGGGACTGCGTGTACTCCAGCACGGCGTTGCCGGCGGGTATGCCAGGCTCAGTGCCAGGCGCCGCGAATGTCGTGGGGTGCCAACGGCCGTCGTGACCTGCCGGTTTGGAGACGCTGCTGGGCCAGCCTCAAGCCTTGCAGTCGTGAGGGCATCGCGCTGCGGCCCGCTGTCATTTTCGGATATCCAGGCCTCACGGCCGCAACGCGTTCGAGCGCCGGCTCACGTTAAGCGGCCGTTAGGCATTGCGGGTTAGTGTCCAAGGCAAGCAGGCACGTCGTGCCCTGACCCCATCCTTCTAGCGGAGCCATCGCGTGTTCGTTTCCCCCCCGCCCGTGCCGCTGGCCACGATCAAGCGCGACGATGCGCGGAACCGGACCTGCGCAGCATCGCACCTGCGTGCCGCACTGAATGGCATAAGTGCGGGTCTGCTGACCTTCGATGAAAAGCTTGAAATCCAGTTCACCAACGACCGGCTGGCGACCATGTTGGACATCCATCCGCGGGCGGCCAGGGATGCCGCATCGCTGCTCAGCCTGCTCGAAGGCAGCGTGGCGCTGGACGAGGCCGCGGTGCAGCGTTCGCACGCAGCCTGTTCGGCCGCCGTCAGCACGTCCGAGGAGCAGAGAGTCACGCTGTCCGTCCTATCCGGGCAGCAGTCGCGCTTCTTCACCCTGCATGTCGCCCAGTTGGATGGCGGCCACTGGATGGCGTCGTTCGACGATGTCAGCAGCCGGCACGCCGCCGAGGCCAGTGCGGTCGAACTGGCAATGCACGACTCGTTGACTGGGCTGCCGAACCGGGAGCTGTTCCACAAACGGGTCACCGCCGCGCTGGCTGAGGCGGCGCAGGATGCCGACCAGGGCGACCGGGTTGCGCTGGACAAAGCTGGGCTGGCTGTGATGCTGATCGACCTTGACCGGTTCAAGGCAGTGAACGACACGCTGGGCCGTCCGGTCGGCGATGGAATGCTCTGCCTGGTGTCGAAACGCTTGCGCTCCGTGTTGCGCTCGCACGACGTGCTGGCCCGTTTGGGCGGAGACGAGTTCGCCTTGATGGTTTTCTCCGGGCCTGAGCCAGGAAGCCTGGTCAAGTTGGCGAACCGCATCGTCGATGTGCTCGGCCGCACCTACCTGCTTAAGGGACACCCGGTAAACATCAGCGCCAGCGTCGGCGTGGCGCTCGCGCCGCATGATGGTCGCGATTACGACCAGTTGCTGCGAAGCGCCCACCTTGCCCTGCATGACGCAAAGAACTCCGGCCGCGGCACCCACAGATTTTTCAACACGGTGATGGGCGATCAAGCGCTGGCTCGGCGCTCACTGGAAATCGATCTGCGCAAGGCGTTGGCTCTGCGCGAATTCGAGCTGCACTACCAACCGCAGATCGACCTCGAATCGAACTCGGTCTTGGGCTTCGAAGCGCTGCTGCGCTGGCACCATCCTGAACGCGGGCTAGTCTCGCCGGCCGACTTCATCCCGCTCGCGGAAGAAATAGGCTTGATCGTCCCGATTGGCGAGTGGGTGCTGCGCCAGGCCTGCCACGATGCGCTGCGCTGGCCAGAAGAGGTATCGGTCGCCGTCAACGTCTCGCCGAACCAGTTCGTGGACGCGGCCCGGCTGGTCGACATGGTGGCCAAGGCGCTTGCCTCCTCCGGCCTGCCAGGCTGAAGACTCGAAATCGAGATCACCGAGAGCGCGCTGCTGCGCAACGAGCAGGTTGTGCTGGCGACACTGCACCGCCTGCGCGCGATGGACATACGGGTAGCGATGGACGACTTCGGCACTGGGTACTCCTCATTGAGCCAGTTGCACAGCTTCCCGTTCGACAAAATCAAGATTGACCGTTCCTTCGTGACGGACAGGAGCGACGCTGCCGGCCAGGACGCCATCATCCGTGCAATCGCGGCACTTGGCGTAAGCCTCGGCATGTCGACCACTGCGGAAGGCGTCGAGACCGCGGACCAACTTGCCCGCATTCGCACGGAAGGATGCACGTCGGTGCAGGGCTACCTGTTCAGCCGGCCCGTGCCAGCCGAACAGATCGACAGCTTGATTAGCGGGTTCGCCGCCAGCCGGTCCATTCCACTAGAGGCTTCACACTGAAAAGATCCAGTCCACCATGACCCAGCTCCACCGTTTGCTTTATTGCAGCCGAAACCTCATCCCAGGCGTCTCGACGGCGATGGCCGAAAACATCGACCGCATCTTGGCTGTGTCGCGCGAGAACAACGCTCGCGAGGGCATCACGGGCGGGCTTCTGTTCAGCAAAGGCTACTTTGCCCAAGTGCTCGAAGGGCCACTCGACGCGGTTGAGCGCACGTTCGAGCGTATCCAGTGCGATGACCGGCATGGCGATGTTGTTGTGCTGCAGTCCGGGCCGATCTCGGCTCGCGACTTTCCGGATTGGTCGATGGCCTTCACCGGCTCGGACGTTGCAATCACCGCGACGCCTGGCGCCCCTCTGGCCGGTGCCTTCTCCGGCCAATCGAGCAGCGGTGACGAGATACTGATCCTGCTCAAGGCGGTAGTGGTGCGCGAAACCAACTGGCTGGCCCCCCTGTCGGAGTTGGTTGCCAGGCCGCGAGCGAGCGCCCGCGCGGTAGTTTGAGGCGGGCACGTCGAACTAGCGCCGCATCCGGCCGTATCCTCGCGTTCGTGCTCGTCCGAGGCCGGCGCCATGTATCACACCACTGGCGTCGGCAACGCCTCCCCCGCAAAGAACGCTCGCAAGTTGTCCAGCACCAACGCCGCCATCGCCGCCCGCGTCTCCGTCGTGGCGCTCGCGATGTGCGGGGTCAGCACCACCTGCGGCATCGCCCGCAGCGCCTCCGGCACATGCGGCTCGTCCGCGAACACGTCCAGCGCCGCCCGGCCCAGCGTGCCGGCCTGCAGCGCCGCCACCAGCGCGTCCTCGTCCACCAACGACCCGCGCGCCACGTTCACCAGCGCGCCTTGCGGTCCCAGCGCCTCCAGCGCCGCCTGGCCGATCAGGTGCCGGGTCGCCGGGCTGGCGCTGGCGGCGACCACCAGGACCTCGCTCGCCGCCGCAAGTGCCACCGGGTCGGGGTAGAACGCATACGGCACGTCCATCTTGCCCATGTCGGTGTAGCCGATCTGCGCGTCGAACCCCTCCAGCCGCCGGGCGATGGCGCGGCCGATCCGCCCCATGCCCACGATCCCGACCCGGCGCCTCGACACCTTGGTCGCCAACGGCATGGTCTCGGCACTCCACCGCCCGTCCCGCACGAAGCGGTCAGCCTGCGGGATGCCGCGCAGCGCCGCGATCAGCAGCCCGATCGCCAGGTCCGCCACGTCCTCCGTCAGCACGCCGGGCGTGTTGGTCACCCGGATGCCGCGCGCCTTGGCCCGCGGCAGGTCCACCTTGTCGTAGCCCACGCCGTTGATGCCCACGATCTCCAGCGCCGGCAGCCGGTCCCACAACGTGTCCGGCACGCCCAAATGCCCGCCGGTCACCAGCCCCCGTACGCCCGCGCCGTGGCCGGCCAGCCAAGCCTCGGCCGCGTCCCCCTCCGGCAGGCGGTGCAGGTCGTAGCCCTGTTGCAGGGCCTCGACCATCGAGGGCGGCAGCGCGCAGATTTGCAGCAAGGTCGGTTTCATCGCGGGATCATGCCCGCTCAGGCATCGACGTCAACCACGACCCGTCCGCGGGTCTGCCCAGCCAGGATAC
Organism: uncultured Acetobacteraceae bacterium; assembly: GCA_964242575.1. Classification (GTDB taxonomy): domain Bacteria; phylum Pseudomonadota; class Alphaproteobacteria; order Acetobacterales; family Acetobacteraceae; genus JANPPS01. The sequence goes on from CAXTCN010000073.1 coordinate 14,671, forward strand.
GCTTCCCGTACTCCGGCAGCGCCTCCAGCCCGATCACCTCGGTCATGCCGTCCAGCAGCCCCAAGTCCAAGTCCGTGCCCAGCCGCGCCCAGGCGGCCCGGCGTCGTTCCGTCGGGCACATCACGCTGTCGATGCCCAGCAGGTTCACCCCGCGCAGCAGGAACGGGATCACCGTCGTCGGCAGGTCGCTGCCGCCCGCCAGGCCGCACGCCGCCACGCTGGCCCGGTACTTCATCTGCGTCAGCGCCGTCGCCAGCGTCGTGCCGCCGACCGCGTCCACCACGCCGGCCCAGCGCTCGGCATCCAGCGGCCGGGTGGGCGTGCCCGCCAGCGTGGCGCGGTCAGTGATCTCCGCCGCTCCCAGGCCGCGCAGGTAGTCATGCGTCTCCGGCCGCCCCGACGACGCCACCACCCGGTGGCCCAGCCGCGCCAGCACCGCTACCGCGACGCTGCCGACGCCGCCGGCCGCGCCCGTCACCAGCACGTCGCCAGCGCCAGGCGCCAAACCGTGCTCCTCCAGCGCCATCACCGCCAGCATCGACGTGAACCCGGCCGTGCCCACCGCCATGGCCTGCTGCGCCGTCATGCCGTCCGGCAGCGGCACCAGCCAGTCGGCCTTCACTTGCGCCCGCTGCGCATAGCCGCCCCACTGCACCTCGCCGACCCGCCAGCCCGTCAGCACCACGCCTTGTCCCGGCGTCCAGCGCGGGTCTGACGAGCGCTCCACCACGCCCGCGAAGTCGATGCCGGGCACGTGCGGGTAGGCGCGCACCAGGCGTCCGAGCCCGCCCAGCACCATGCCGTCCTTGTAGTTCAGCCCGGAGTGGCTGACGCGCACCAGCACCTCACCGGGAGAAAGCTGCTCGGGGGACACCCGCTCTATGGCGGCGCTGACGCTCTTGCCATCTTGGCGGAGCATTAATGCATTGAAATCATCCGCCATATTGTGCCTTTCGCGTTGGCCCGACTCGCGTTGCGCGGGCAGTGGTGTGTAGCAGACCCTTCGCCGGAGACCGATGCCCCGACCGCTTCGCACCCATCAGGCCCACGTCGCCCGCATCGTCGCCGCCATCGCCGCCGGCGAGGCCAATGACATCTCCGACATCCTCGCCGCCGTGACCCCAGGCGGCGGCAAGTCGCTGCTGCCGGTCATCGCCGCGAGCCAGTTAATGGCGGCGGGCCTCGTGGACCGGGTGTGCTGGATCGTCCCGCGCGACAGCCTGCGCCTGCAAGCGGAGGAGGCGTTCGCCGACCCGGTGTGGCGCACCGCCCTGGGCCATGCGCTCTCGGTGCGCGCCGCCGAGAACGCGCCGGACCTGTGCCGCGGCCTCGCGGGCTATGTCACGACATACCAGGGCGTGGCCGCGGCGCCGGACCTGCACCGCGCCGAGTTCGCCCGCCACCGCTACCTGCTGGTGCTGGACGAGGTGCACCACCTGCCGGCGCTGCCGGACGTGGCGCCAGACCCGTTGGCTACCGCCGGAGCCGATGCGCCGTCTGACGAGGCCGCCGGCTGGAGCCGCGCGCTGCTGCCGTTGTTCGAGCTGGCCCGGCTGCGCCTGCTGCTGTCCGGCACCTTGGAGCGCGCGGACGGGCGCAGCATCCTATGGCTGCCATACCGCACCGGGCCGCGCGCCGCGACGCGGGAGGTGGATCTGGCTGCGCCGGGCTGGGCGGTGGTGGGCTACAGCCGCGCCCAGGCGCTGGCAGAACGCGCGGTATTGCCGGTGCTGTTCGGGGCGCTCGACGGGCAGGCAAGCTGGCTTGACCATGACGTGAAGCAGCCGGACGGCTCTCCCACCACGGTCGGCCCGCACCGGCTGGCCAACGGCTGGCCCACCGAGACCACCCGCCCGGCGCTGTTCACGGCGCTGCGCACCGGGTTCGCCAGCGAGTTGTTGCGCAAGGCGTTCGACGCCACCCGGGCGATCCGCTCCGAACGCCGGGCGGCCGGCGCCGCCGCCAACGGCAAGGGCCTGGGCAAGCTGCTGGTGGTGGCGCCGGACCAGGCGACCGCGCGGTCTTACCTGGAAACCATCCAGGCCTGGATGCCGCGCGCTCAGGCGGGTTCCGTGCAGATCGCCACCAGCGACGAGCGGCGGGCGCCGGAAATCCTCGCGAGCTTCCGCCAACGCCCGGACCCGGTCGTGCTGGTGACGGTGGCGATGGCGTATGAGGGGCTGGACGCGCCGGAGGTGGCGGTGGTGGCGGCGCTCACCCACATCCGCAGCCGGCCCTGGCTGGAACAGATGATCGCCCGCGCCACCCGGGTGGACCCGCACGCCGGGCCATACGAGACGCAGCGGGCGCTGGTGTTCCACCCGGATGACCCGCTGTTTGCGCGTTTCCGCCACCGCATCGAGACGGAACAGGGCACGCTCGCCAAGAAACCCAAGCCGCCGCAGGGCCGCTTGCCGCTGTGGCTATTGCAGAAAATCCAGGAGCAGGAACCCGGCGAGCGCGGCATCGTGCCCTTGGAGAGCAATGCGCTCGCTTTGCACTATGCCGTGCTGAAGCCCGGCCCCGACTTCGCGCTGATCCGCCCGGAAAACAATGAGGGCCAGACCGAGCTGCTGGACCCGCCCAGCCTGGTGGAGCGCCGCCTCCGCACCCGCATCGGCGAGATGGTGGCCGGCCAGGCGGTGGAGGACGAAGGCGCGCCCAGCGCCCGGCGCGGCCCCGGGCTGTACCACCGCTACAACGCGGTGCTGAAGCGCGTGCACGGCAACAAAAGCCGGGCGGAGATGAGCCTCGCGGAGCTGGAGGCCGCCGTCGCCTGGCTGTCGCGCAACCGCCTGTCGGACCACGCGCACTTGGTCGAGGGCGACCCACGCTATGCCTGGACCGCCCGCCAGCGCCGGGAATGGACGCCGCCGGTTGGCAAGGCCGGGCAACGCCGCTGAGTTCCGCCACCTAGCCGCCGGCCGTCACGCATCCAGCAACCGCTCCCGCATTGCGCACATTTTGCTGGAGCTAGAGTGGGCCGGCGTTGGCGGGCATCGGGTCCCGCTTCGCCAGCGCGGCTTGCAGGCGGCCCTCCTGGTCCGGCGACAGCGAGGACCGGATGACCCGGCCCTTGAACCCCGACAGCTCGGCCAGCACCTTTTCTGGCTGCACCTTGCGGATCAGCAGGAACAGCGCAGAGGTGTCAGGCTGCAGCGTTTCGCCGATCTGTTTGATTAGGTTGTCGTCGATGCCGTAGTCCACCATGCTGCCGGTCAGCGCCCCGGTTCCCGCGCCGATTGCGCCGCCGACCGCAAAGCCGATCAGTGGATTAAGGAATAGTAGGCCGACCAGCGAGCCCCACAGCGCCCCGGACAGTCCGCCCTGCGTGGCGCCCATGCCGACCATGTTTATGCTCTGCTTAATCCGCACCGTCCCGTCCGGGTCCCGGATGGCGACAACGGCGTCCTCCAGGTCGATCAGGTACTCCCGCTTCAGCCGGGCCAACTCGGTCAGGACCCGGTCAGCCTCGTGCGGGGTGTCGAAGCCGATGACGACCAGTTCGGACATGTGCTGGGTTCCTTCTGCGATGGTGGCGAAGTTAGGGCAACGCCGCCCGCCGCACTGGGTTCAGGAGCCGGCTGGGCTTAGGGCACGCTCCAAGTCGTCCAACGCGGCCTGCTCCACCGCCGAGATTGTCCGCCCAACGCCCATAAAGCCGCCCGATGCCGCCGCAACCGCCCGCGCACGGCCCAGCAGCTCTGACCGGAACGCATGCTGCGCCGTTGCATCGAGCGTCGGCAGCAGCGCCGCGACGTACTCCTTCCACGCCGCCAGCAACTCCGGCGCCGGCCGCTTCGCCAGCCAGCCCTCGAACAGCGCATAGGCCGGACCCTCCCGCGCCAGCCCGGCCTGTTCAGCCGCCGACAGCATCGCCGCCCGCTCCCGCTGGTCGATGCCCTCGTCCGCCCAGGCCACCACGACGCACGGGATCAGCGACAAGGCCGTCAGCGTGTCCGGGCTGATGCCCAGGCCCATCATCCGGTCTAGCACGGCGTCATCGGCGATGCCGGACGCGGTGCGGAGCGCGTCCTTGCGCCCCCGCGCCGCGTCGCCCTCGCCAAGCCGCCGCCGCAGGATCGCGTCCTGGTTGGCAAAGAACGCGTCTTCCAGCCCACGCCGGCGGTCACCCAGGAAATCGCCCATGCCTGCTCTCCAGTTCAGGCGGCTCGCGCGCCCGGTTCACACTCGCCGGAGGTGCCTACCATGCCCGGTGGCTTCAATGAAGCTTGCGGGCCATGGCGCGGCAGTCGGCGCGGACAACGTCATGGTCCGCCTGCCAGACCCTGCCGACCCGGCCCGTATGCGCTGGCACGCGACGCCCCTGACCCTGGCGCTGGGCGTGCTCGCGTCCCTGCTGGCGACGCGCAACCCCGTCCACAAACCCGTGTAGTACAAATCTCCGACAACGTGTGTTAGCCTACCTCCGGCACCACGGCGCAGGAGCAAAGCCATGGGTTTGGACATCCTTCCAAGCGCGCTTGACCTCGCGCGCTTCCAATTTGCCTTCACTGTGGTTTTCCACTTCCTGTTCCCGGCCTTCACCATCGGGCTCGCGTCCTACCTGGCGGTGCTGGAGGGCCTGTGGCTCTGGACCGGGCGCCCCGTCTACCTCGATGTGTTCAAGTACTGGCTGAAGGTGTTCGCGGTGAACTTCGCCATGGGCGTGGTGTCCGGCCTGGTGCTGTCCTACCAGTTCGGCACCAACTGGTCCGTGCTGTCCTACAAGGCCGGCAACATCCTTGGTCCGCTCATGGGCTACGAGGTGCTGACGGCCTTTTTCCTGGAGGCCGGGTTCCTGGGCGTGATGCTGTTCGGCATGGCGCGGGTCGGGCGCGGGCTGCACTTCCTGGCGACGTGCCTGGTCGCCACCGGCACGCTGATGTCGGCGTTCTGGATTATTGCCGCCAACTCCTGGATGCACACGCCGCAGGGCTTCTCGACCCTGCTGAACGGCCGGTTCGTGCCAGAGGACTGGTGGGCCATCATCTTTAACCCCTCGTTCCCGTACCGCATCCTGCACGTGGTCACCGCCACCTACCTCACCACGGCGCTGATCGTCGGCGCGGTCGGCGCGTGGCACCTGCTGCGCGACAGGATGAACGAGCGAGCGCGGCTCATGCTGTCCATGGCGATGTGGATGGTCCTGATCGTGGCGCCCATCCAGGCGGTGATCGGCGACGCGCACGGCATCAACACGCTGGAGCACCAGCCGCAGAAGGTCGCGGCCATGGAGGGGCACTGGGACACGCACCGCGGCGCGCCGCTGATCCTGTTCGGCTGGCCGGACGCGGCGCGGGAGGAAACGCGGTTCGCGCTGGAAATCCCCAAGCTTGGCAGCCTCATCCTTGGCCACTCGTTCGACGCCGAAATCCGCGGCCTCAAGGCGTTCCCGCCCAACGAGCGGCCCACCAACGTGCCGCTGGTGTTCTGGGCGTTCCGGGTCATGGTGGGGCTTGGCTTCCTGATGATTTTCCTCGGCATCGCCGGGTTCGCGCTGCGCTGGCGTGGCCGGCTGTACGAGCATCCCTGGTTCCTGCGCGCCGCCGTGGCGATGGGTCCGGCTGGCCTGGTGGCCGTGAGCGCCGGGTGGATCGTGACCGAGGCCGGGCGCCAGCCGTTCACGGTCTATGGCCTGCTGCGCACGGCAGACAGCGTCTCGCCCGTGGCGGCGCCGGCCGTCGCCGCGTCTCTGGCGGCGTTCGCGGTGGTGTACTTCCTGGTGTTCGGCGCCGGCATCTGGTTCCTGTTCCGCCTGTTCGGCAGCACGCCCCAGCCGGCCGAATCGGGACCGCCGCAGGGCCAGCCGGTGCGCAGCGCCGGGATCACCCCGGGACCCGCCATGGGCCGCCCCCAAGCGCAAGCAGCGGAGTAGCCGCGATGGACCTCACCTTAATCTGGGCGCTGCTGATCGCCACGGCCGTGTTCCTGTATGTGTGCATGGACGGCTTCGACCTCGGCATCGGCATCCTGTTCCCGGCGGTGCGCGGCAAGGCCGACCGCGACGTAATGGTGAACTCGGTGGCACCAGTCTGGGACGGCAACGAGACCTGGCTGATCCTGGGCGGCGGCGGGATGCTGGCGGTGTTCCCGGTGGCCTACGCGGTCATCATGCCGGCGCTGTACATGCCGGTGATCCTGATGCTGCTGGCCCTGGTGTTCCGCGGCGTCTCGTTCGAGATGCGCTTCCGCGTCGACACCAAAGCCGCGCAGCTTTGGTGGGACCGCGCGTTCTCCTGGGGCAGCTACGTGGCGGGGTTCTGCCAGGGCATCATGCTGGGCGCCCTGGTGCAGGGCATCCAGGTGGAGGACAACGCCTACGCCGGCGGCTGGTGGGACTGGCTCACGCCCTTCTCGGTTTTCACGGGCGTGTCGGTCGTGCTCGGTTACGGCTTGCTGGGCGCGTGCTGGCTGGTCTGGCGCACCGAGGGCGCGCTCCAGGCCATGGCCCGCCGCCAAGCCTGGCGGCTGGGCGTCGCTACCCTCGCCTGCATCGGCGTCGTCAGCGCCATCATGCCGTTCCTCCAACCCGCGTTCCGCGCGCGCTGGCTGACGTGGCCTAATATGCTGTATGCCGCGCCGGTGCCCATCCTGGTGGCATTGCTGGCGTGGCTGCTGTTCACCGCCCTGGCGCGTGCCGACCGCCGGGCGCACGGTCCCGAAACCGACGAGCAGCGTGGCCGGCTGTCGCATGACGGGGTGCCGTTCGTGTGCGCGCTCGGCCTGTTCCTGTTGTCCTACGCCGGCCTCGGCATCAGCCTATGGCCCTACGCGGTGCCACCCACGCTTAGCATCTACGACGCGGCCGCCTCGCATTCATCGCAGGCGTTCCTGTTGGTGGGCGCCTCGGTGCTGATCCCGGTAATCCTGATTTACACCGTCTATGTTTACTGGCTGTTCCGCGGCAAGGTGCGGGCGGACGCCGGCTACCATTAGCGCCATGCTTCGGCCCATGCCGGCGCTGCGCCGGGCGCTGTGGTTCGTGGGCCTATGGGCCGCCGGGGTGGCCACGCTCGGTGCCGTCGGGTTTTTAATCCGTTGGGCGCTGCACGGCATCTGAACGGATGTCGTTGGTGGGGCTGAATAGGACGGGCTGTGGGATGATCTCGGCCTCATCGGCGCGCTCTTGGAAGCCGGGTCTCGCACAGGGAGCGATGCCATGAAGGCCACCCTTCTATCGTCATGGCAGGTCTGGGCGCTGCTGTCGGCGGCCTTTGCTGCGCTTACGGCGATCTTTGCCAAGGTCGGCGTCGAGAATGTCGGCTCCGACTTCGCCACCTTCATTCGCACCATCGTCGTCCTGCTGGCGCTTGGGGTCGTCCTTTCCGTGACGGAGGGGTGGCAGTCGCCGGGTTCGGTGTCTGGGCGCAGCTACGCTTTTCTTGTGCTGTCAGGCCTCGCCACAGGCGCGTCCTGGCTGTGCTACTTCCGGGCGCTCAAGCTTGGCGACGCGGCGCGCGTCGCGCCAGTCGACAAGCTTTCCGTGGTGCTCGTCGCCGTCTTCGGCGTCGCCTTCCTGGGCGAGCGGCTGTCCGGCCTAAACTGGATCGGCGTCGCGCTGATCGCGGCCGGCGCGGTCCTCGTGGCCTACAGGGGATGACGGACCGGCGTATCCGCTCGACATCGGCGCCTGGCGGCTGATCTCGACCGCCTGGGACCGGACGTTCAGCCCGTGCGGGCTGGAGAACACCACGCTTTGCCCCGGGGCAAGCACGCCCTCTACTCAGGCCCCGCTACCAGATCCCGCGTAGGCAGCGGCACTCCAACGTGTTATTGGGTAGCAACCACGGCGGCCGCTGCAATTATAAGGTGTAGCTTTCCGTCAACCTTTGTTACACCTCGCTGCATCACCGGAACGGGTCTGCCCAAGGCGTCGGCACAAGAGGTCGTCACCCTCCCGGCTTAGAGGCATGGAGCATGGGGTGAGCGAAACCTACCGGTTATACCCGCTTGATGAACGCGGCCGCATTGAGGGGAGCGTCGATGCAACTTGCGCGGACGACCAGCAGGCCATTGCAATCGCCCAGCAGATAGTGGCGACAGGCGGCCAGGTCGAGGTATGGGCCAGGAGCAGGTTGGTGGGCCGGTTCCCGACCGTGGCGAAGCAACCGGACTGACGGTCATGCAGGACGGCCGGAGTGGGCTGCTGTCCGCCTCAAGCTTGTGCGCCGCCCGTCGCCGTCCCATATCCATTCCCGTCACCCGCCACGGCCCCGGCCGCGGGTGCTTGTGAGAGGCCAGTGCTCCCGTCCGTTGCCGCGAGGAGCCTGCATTGGCCGAAGCCGTTCCCCATCCGTCTGCCGTGCGCAACCAGTTGCTCACGGCCCTGCCGCCCACCGTGCTGGCGCAGTTGCTGCCCCGGATGCAGCCCGTCGCGCTCAGCCTGCGCCAAGTCCTCTACGGGGCTGAGGCGCCGGTCGAGGCGGTCCATTTCCCAGAGACCGGCTGGGCCTCGTTGATCGCGCAGCTCGAAGACGGGCTGACGGCCGAGGTGGGACTGATCGGCCGCGAGGGCATGGTGGGGTTGCCGCTCGTGTTCGGGGTCGAGACCTCTTACGTCGAGTCCATGGTGCAAGGTCCCGGCACCATGCTGCGCATGGAGGCTGGCGCGTTCCGCCACGCGCTGGACGAACATCCGACCTTGCGCGCGCTGCTGTTCCGCTACGGCGAGTTCATGCAGGCCCAGGTCACGCAGACCCAGGGCTTTCGCATCAAGCGACGGGCATGTGGTTGAGGATGTCGGCGAGAACC
>CAXTCN010000074.1:0-22909 GCA_964242575.1 uncultured Acetobacteraceae bacterium
GCAAAGAGGGGCAATCCAAATCGCCTAAACTGTCCACCGCCAGGGACGCACTCCAATGGTCCATAATTCTGTGTCCAGATTGACAGGCCGCATGGCGGTAACCGACGATGGATATTGGGTCGTTGAAGGAGAGGGCAGGATGCACGCTTTGATCAGAACCGCCACCTGGGTCCTGTCCGGTGCGGCGCTGTTGGCGGCCGGGCCAGTCCGCGCGGCCGACGCGACGCTCACCATCGAGAGCTGGCGCAACGACGACCTGCCGATCTGGCAGGAGAAGATCATCCCGGCGTTCGAAAAGAGCCATCTCGGCATCAAGCTCAAGTTCCAGCCGACCGCTCCCAAGGAGTACAACGCGGCGCTGAACTCGAAGCTCGACGCCGGCACCGCGGGCGACGTGATCGCCTGCCGCCCGTTCGACGCCTCGCTGGAGCTGTTCCAGAAAGGCCAGCTCGCCAGCGCCCAGGACATTCCCGGCATGGCCGCGTTCAGCACTGTCGCCAAGGCCGCCTGGAGCACGGATGACGGCAAAACGACGTATTGCGTGCCGGTGGCCGCGGTGCTGGGCGGCTTCATCTACAACAGGGAGGCGTTCGACAAGGTCGGGATCAAGCAGCCCCCGGCGACGGTGGACGAGTTCTTTGCCGTGCTCGACAAGATCAAGGCCGACGGCGCCTACGTGCCGCTCGCCATGGGCACGTCCGACCAGTGGGAGGCCGCCACCATGGGCTACCAGAACATCGGCCCCAACTACTGGCACGGCGAGGACGGCCGCAAGGCGCTGATCGAGGGCAAGCAGAAGCTGACCGATGCGCAGTGGGTCGAGCCGTTCAAGCAGCTCGCCCGGTGGGCACCCTACATGGGCGACGGCTACAAGGCGCAGTCCTATCCGGACAGCCAGAACCTGTTCACGCTGGGCCGCGCCGCGATCTACCCGGCCGGCTCGTGGGAGCTTGCGCCGTTCGCGAGCCAGGCGCAGTTCAAGATGGGCGTGTTCCCGCCGCCAGTACTTAAGGCCGGCGACCCTTGCTACATCTCCGACCATGTGGACATCGCGTTCGGGATGAACAGCAAGACCAAGCAGCCCGAGGCCGTGAAGACGTTCCTGGCCTGGGTGGCGTCGCCGGAGTTCGCCCGGCTGTACTCCAACGCCCTCCCGGGATTTTTCAGCCTGCAAAGCGGCGCCATCGAGCAGACGGACCCGCTGGCGAAGGCGTTCGCGTCCTGGCGCGAGACCTGCAACCCCACGATCCGCTCGACCTACCAAATATTGTCGCGCGGCACGCCCAACCTCGAGAACGAGACCTGGGTCGTGTCGGCCAACGTGATCAACGGCACCGAGACGCCGGAACAGGCGGCGCAGAGGCTGCAAAAGGGCCTGGACAGTTGGTATAAACCGGCGAAGTAGCCGTGCCGGCCGCAGCCGAGGACGCCGCGTCGCCGACCCGCACCCGGCGGTGGCACATCCTGGTGTTCCTCGCGCCAGCCCTGCTGGTTTACACAGCCATCATGATCGTGCCGCTAATCGACACGCTACGGCTTGCGCTGTTCCGCAGCGTCGACCGCGTGCCGGTGTTCGTGGGGCTGGACAACTTCAACGTGCTGTTCACCGACACGCGCTGGTCCGGGCATTTCTGGGCGGCGCTGCGCAATAACCTTTACTTTTTCGCCTTCCACATCCTGCTGCAGAACCCAATCGGCATCGCGCTCGCGGCACTGCTGTCATTGCCGAAGCTGCGCGGCCAGGCGTTCTACCGGACGGCGTTCTTCCTGCCGACCATGCTGTCGTTCGTGATTGTTGGGTTCACCTGGAAGCTGATCCTGAGCCCGCTCTGGGGCGTCGCGCCCACCATGCTCGGCGCGGTTGGGCTGCGCAGTTGGTTCCACCCGTGGCTCGGCCAGGAGGCGACCGCGCTTACGACGCTCGCGCTGATTTCCGTCTGGCAGTACGTCGGCATTCCCATGATGCTGATTTACGCCGCGATGCTCGCCATTCCCAACGAGCTGATCGAGGCGGCGGAACTTGACGGCGTGACCGGTTTTTCGCAGTTCTGGAAAATCAAGCTGCCGCTTATCCTGCCCACCATCGGGATTTGCTCGATCCTGACCTTCGTCGGCAACTTCAATGCGTTTGACCTGATCTACACAGTCAACGGCGCACTGGCCGGGCCGAACTTCTCGACCGACATCTTGGGCACGTTCCTGTTCCGCACTTTCTTTGGCAACCAGTTGCAACTGGGCGACCCCAACATGGGCGCAACTATCGCGACCATGATGTTCCTGATTATCCTGGCCGGCGTCACGGTTTACTTGTTCGGCATCCAGACGCGGATGCGGCGTTACCAACTGTGAGCCAGGCCATGGCGCACGTTCGCTCGTGGCCGCTGAGCCGGGCGGCGGTCCACCTTGTGCTGATCCTTTATACCGTGCTCTGCCTTGGGCCGGTCCTGCTTGTCGTGATGAACTCGTTCAAGTCGCGCGCCAGCATCTTCGGCGCGCCCTTGAGCCTGCCGGGGCCAACGACCTTCGACCTGGTCGGCTACAAGACGGTGCTCGGACAGGGCGTGTTCCTGAACTACTTCGTGAACAGCCTGATCGTGACGGTCGGGTCGCTCGCGGCGGTGCTGCTGTTCGGCGCCATGGCGGCGTTCGCGCTCAGCGAGTACCGGTTCCGCGGCAACCGGATGCTGGGATTGTTCCTGGCGCTCGGCATCATGGTGCCGATCCGCCTCGGCACGGTGGCGATCCTCAATATGATGGTGGCGGCCCGCCTGGTGAACACGCACCTGGCGCTGGTCCTGATCTATACCGCGCAAGGCTTGCCGATTGCGGTGTTCATCCTCAGCGAGTTCATGCAGGGGGTGTCGAAGGACCTGAAAGACGCCGGCCGCATCGACGGCCTGTCCGAGTACACCATCTTTTTCCGCCTGGTGCTGCCACTGGTGCGCCCGGCGGTCGCGACCGTCGCTGTGTTCACCATGATCCCGATCTGGAACGACCTGTGGTTCCCGCTGATCGTGGCGCCGGGCGAGGCCACCAAGACCGTGACCCTGGGCGCGCAGGTGTTCATCGGCCAGTTCGTGACCAATTGGAACGCCGTGCTGGCGGCGCTGACGTTGGCGATCCTGCCGGTGCTGGTGCTCTATCTGCTGTTCTCCCGGCAACTGATCCGCGGCATCACCGCCGGCGCCGTCAAGTGACCGCGGCCGTGCGGACCCTGGTCATCGGCCTGGGCCAGATGGGCTTGAGCCATGCGCTCTCCTACCACCGCAACCCCGGCTTCGAGATCATTGGGCTGGTCAACCGCTCGGCCGTCGTTCTGCCGGACGAATTGCGGCGCTATGCCGTCTTGGACAGCTTCGAAGCCGGGCTGGCGCGGAGGCCCGATCTCGTGTCGGTGAACAGCTACACCGACAGCCACGCGGCCTACGCCATCGCTGCCATGGAGGCCGGCGCGCACGTGTTCGTGGAGAAGCCGCTGGCACCGACGGTCGAGGATGCCGGGCGCGTCGTGGCTGTGGCGCAGCGCACCGGCCGCAAGCTCGTGGTCGGCTACATCCTGCGCCACCATCCGAGCTGGGTCGAGTTCATCCGCCGTGCCCGTGCGCTCGGGCCGCCATTCGTGATGCGCATGAACCTGAACCAGCAATCCTCGGGGCCTGCGTGGGCCGTCCACAAGAAGCTGATGCAGAGCACCAGCCCCGTGGTGGATTGCGGAGTGCACTACCTCGACGTGATGCTGCAGATCACCGACAGCCGGCCGGTGCAGGTGCGCGGCATGGGAGTGCGGCTCTCGCCCGAAATCGCTAAGACCCAGGTGAACTACGGACACCTGCAGGTGCTGTTCGAGGACGGGTCGGTCGGCTGGTATGAGGCGGGCTGGGGGCCAATGATCTCCGAGACGGCATTTTTCGTGAAGGATGTCATGGGGCCGCGCGGCGCCGTGTCGATCGTGATGGACGAGGGCGCGGCGTCGGCGGACGTGGATACGCACACCAAAACCGCGCGCATCCGCCTGCATGGCGCCGCGACTGGGCCGGACGGCGCTTTCCTGGCGCCTGACGAACTCCTGTCGATGGCCGACGAACCCGGTCACCAGGCGCTGTGCGAACGCGAGCAGGCGTTCGTGCTCGACGCGATCCTGCATGACCGCGACCTTAGCCGGCACATGCAGGACGCCGTCCGCTCGCTCGATGTGGTGCTGGCGGCGGACCGCTCCATGCGCGAGCGCCGCGCGATTGACCTCTGAGAGTGGGACGCATGGGCTCGCTCATTCTCACTGGCATCCGCAAGAGCTTCGGCGCGGTGGACGTGCTGAAGGGCATCGAGCTTGAGGTGCAGGCCAGTGAGTTCGTGGTGTTCGTCGGCCCGTCCGGCTGCGGCAAGTCGACCCTGTTGCGCATCATCGCCGGGCTGGACGAGCAGACCTCCGGCGACCTTCGGATCGACGGCCGGCTGATGAACGGCGTGCCGCCGGCCAAGCGCGGCATCGCCATGGTGTTCCAGAGCTACGCGCTGTATCCGCACCTGACGGTCGCCAAGAACATGAGCCTCGCTTTGTCGCAGGAGGGCGTGCCGCAAGCCGAGATCAACCAGCGGGTCCAGACGGCGTCCGGGATGCTACGGCTGGACGAGTTGCTAGGCCGCCGTCCGGCCGAGCTGTCGGGCGGGCAGCGCCAGCGGGTCGCGATTGGCCGGGCCATCGTGCGGCAGCCGAGCCTGTTCCTGTTCGACGAGCCGCTCTCGAACCTCGATGCGGCGCTGCGCGTCGGCACCCGCATCGAGATCGCCAAGCTGCACCGGCAGCTTGGCGCGACCATGGTCTATGTGACGCACGACCAAATCGAGGCCATGACGCTCGCCGACAGGATTGTCGTCATGCACAACGGCGTGGTGCAACAGGTCGGCCGTCCGCTTGAGCTGTATGCCAGGCCGGCCAACGTGTTCGTGGCGGGGTTCATCGGCTCGCCCACCATGAACTTCATGGGCGGCGCCGTCGCAGCCCGGCTGAACGCCGCGACGGTTGGCGTGCGGCCGGAGCACCTCGTTGTGGCCCAGGACGGCGCCTGGACCGGCATCGTGTCCCATGCCGAGCACCTCGGTGCCGACACCATGCTGTATGTCGAGGTGCCGGAGATCGGGATGCTAACCGCGCGGGTGCTGGGCGATGTCAACCATGACGTGGGCGACCGGGTTGGCCTGACGCCGCAGGACGGCAAGGTTCATCGCTTCGATGGCGACCGGAACGCCATTGCGGCCTGACGGTGGCGCGCTGGGCGTGGCGGGGCATGGTATGCATATTGCTTAGATTTTCGCGTAAACTTTTGCGCCACTGCTTTAAGCTACTGCCGGGTCAAGGCGGGTTCAGCGCCTGTCAAAGGAGGTCAACCATGCGGTTCTCAGGGTTACTATTGGCGATTGGGGTAAGCGTCGGCATGGCCGTCACGGCGGCGAGCGCCAAGGAGTGGAAGACCATCCGCTTCGGCATGGACGCGAGCTACGCGCCGTTCGAGAGCGTGAACCCGAAAGGCGAGATCGTCGGCTTCGAGGTCGATTACGCCAAGGCCATCTGCGCCAAGCTGGAGGCCACCTGCACGTTCCAGAACCAGGACTGGGACGGGATCATCCCCTCGTTGCTGTCCAACAAGTTCGACGTGATTTTCTCCTCCATGAACATCACCGACGCCCGGAAGGCACGGGTGATCTTCTCCGACGTGTACTACGCGACGCCGCCGGTGTTCGTCAGCCAGGCGAGCAACAAGTCCACCGACATCAGCCCGGCCGCGCTCAGGGGCAAGTCTATCGGCACCCAGTCCTCGACCATCCACGTCGCGTTCCTGGAGCGGTTCTACAAAGATTCCGACATCAAGCTGTACCCGACCCAGGACGAGCCGAACCTCGACCTTGCAAGTGGACGCCTGGACTACGTGGTCGGCGACCTGCTGGTCGAGAAAGACTTCGTTGAAAAGAAGGGCAATGGCTGCTGCAAAATCCTGGCGACCATCGACCGGGTGCCCGGCATCCACGGCCCGGGCGTCGGCGCCGCGTTCCGGCCGGCCGACACCGATTTGCGCGATGCCTTCAACAAGGCAATCGCCGAGCTGGACGCGGACGGGACCTATAAGACGATCGCGGCCAAGTACTTCACCGTCGATATACGCGGGAAGTAAGCCGGGATGACCGCATTCGGCCTGCTGTTCGGGCCGGATGGGTGGGGGGCGCTGCTGCTGGAAGGCGCAGCCGTCACTGCCCTGCTGGCGCTGGCGACGGTGCCGTTCGGCTTCGGCGGCGGACTGGCGCTGGCGGTGCTGAAGCTCTCGCGTTGGCGGCTCGTGCGCGGGGTGTCCGAGGCGTACACGACGTTCTTCCGCGGCATCCCGGACTTGTTGGCGCTGTTCATCGTGTATTTCGGCCTGCAAGCCCTGCTGGACCGCTTGGGCCAGGCGCTCGGGTTGGGCGGGCGGCTTGAGCTGAACGCCTTCGCCGCCGGGGTGATCGCGCTGTCGGTGGTGGTGACGGCGTACTCGAGCGAGGTCTGGGTGGCGGCGCTGCGCACAGTCCCCACCGGCCAGATCGAGGCCGCGCGGTCATTGGGGTTGGACCGCAAGCGGGTGTTCGCCCTGGTCACGCTGCCGCAGTTGGCGCGGGTCGCTTTGCCGGGCCTTGGCAACTGCTGGACGGTTTTGCTCAAGGACACGTCGCTGATTTCCACCCTGGCGGTCATGGACCTGCTGCGCGCGGCGACCGAGGCCAGCAAGAACACCACGCGGCCCATCCTGTTCTACAGCGCCGCCGGGGCGGTTTACCTGGTGTTCAGCATCGCTTCCAACCTGGGCCAGGCTGCGCTGGAGCGGCGGGCCAACCGGGGCTACGCCTGATGGGCACGCTGCAGGACCTGTTCAGCTTCGTGTTCAACGCAGACCTGCTGTCGCAGTATGGCTGGCGACTGCTGAGCGGCGCGCAGGTGACGGCGCAGGTCGTCCTGCTGTCGTGCAGCCTCGGCTTCGTGCTGGCGATGCCGCTCTGCCGCGCCCGCATGTCCCCCCACGCGGCGCTGTGGGGGCCGGCGGTTGGCTACATCAGCGTGTTCCGCGGCACGCCGCTGCTGTGCCAGCTTTACCTGGTTTACTACGGCGCGGGCGAGGTCCGGCCGTGGCTCACCAGCGCCGGGCTGTGGTGGTTTTTCCGCGACGCGTTCTACTGCTGCATCTTCGCTTTCACTTTGAACACGGCGGCGTACCAGGCCGAGATTATGCGTGGCGCGCTCGCGTCCGTTCCCAAAGGCCAACGCGAGGCCGCGGCCGCGCTCGGCTTGTCGCGCTACCGGGTAGCGCGCCACGTGGTCTGGCCGCAGGCGGCGCTGGTGGCGTTGCGCCCGCTCGGCAACGAGCTGATCCTCGTCATCAAGGCCAGCGCCCTCGCCGCCATCGTTACCGTGCTGGACCTGATGGGACAGACCCGGCTGATCTTCTCCCGCACCTTCGACTTCTCGGTGTACCTCTATGCGGCGCTGATGTACCTAGTGGTGACCGAGGGCATTCGCCGGGCGTGGAACGCCATGGAGCGCGCAATGTCCAAACACGTCCGGGCCGCCGATGTGGCGGGGGGCACCGCTGCCGGCAACCAAGCGCAGCAAGCGGCTCGGCCACTCGTGCCGCGGCCCCAGGCGGCGTTGCCGCGCAGCGTGTCGTAGCTAGGAGCAAGCGGTTGGGAGTTAAAGTTAATCAACGCGGTCTCCGGTCTGGCCTGCTCTCGCCGGCAATCCCGAGCATCATCCGCCGCACTAGTAGGCCGTCGTGCGCCCCGGTCTGCTTGCACGCCAGCTCTGTGCGGGTCACCGCCGCCATCGTGTCCTGGACCTTGCGTGGCGACCATAGCGGCAGGGCGGCGGCGAACTCGGGTGCGCGGCGGAAGAAAATCGGCGGACGCAACGACCGTATGGCTTCCTCCGACGACGCGCCGCGCCGCATCGCCTCGGTCGCGTGCTGCAGCTTGGTCAGGTGCCCCAGCATCGCCCGGCATACCGCGACCGGCGCGGCACCCTCTTGCAAGGCGCGTTCCAACGACCGGTCAACCCGCGCCATGTCCCCGGCCGCCGCGCCGAACACCGCGTCGTCCAGCGATGTCGCCGCCTGGTCGCCCACGCACGCCTGCACCGCCGCGAGGTCCAGCCGCCGGTCCGGCCCGGCATACAAGATCAGCTTCTCCAGCTCACCCCGGGTCGCTGCCCGGTCGGTGCCCAAATGCGCCAGCAACCATGCCGCCGCGTCGCGCTCCACCGTCACCCGCGCCTCGGCCAGCACGCCCTCGATGGCCTGCCGCAGCGCCGCCCCGTCCTCGGCGTAACATGCGATGGCTACGCCCTTGGCCGACTGCTCGACGACGCCGCGCAGCTTCGACCGGCCGGGCAGGGCGGCGGCTTCCAGCACCACCACGCTGTCGCCGTTGCTGTCCAGCACGCGTTGAACGGCGGGCAGCAACGCCTCGCCCGCGTCCCGCACCCGCACCACCCGCCGGCCGCCCAGCATGGCAATCGCGCTGGCCTCCTCCTCAAGCCGGCCCTGTTCCTCGCGGGACAGCCACGCCAGGCGGAACGGGTCGTCCCGTTGTCCGATGACGGCGAGCGTCACGCTGTCGGCGCGGTGCCGGACCAGGCCCTCGTCCTCGCCGTGCAGCAGGACCACGCGGACCGGACCGGGCGCGCGCAGGAACGCCGCGGCCCGCTGGCCGTCCAGCTTCAACCCGGCGCGGCCTGACGCTGGAAGTGCGCGGCCACCTGCACCACGATCTGGTCCGCCAAGGCCGACGCGATGCGCCGCACCGCCGCCTCGTTGTCCAGCTCGGCGGCGAAATACTGCTGGTTGGCGATGTTGAAGCCGTCCAGCACCCGGCTGTTGCCCTGGACCACCACCGGGCGTTCCGGTGACAACGCCCGCAACGTCCAGGGCGCGGCCCCGGTCAGGCGCACCCGGGACGCGGCGTTGTCGGGCTGGATGCCGATGCCCTCCGACCCGACTGAGATGTAGGCGATCAGCTCGTATTTTTTCGCCGTGCCGGCGCCGCTGCCCTCAAGCCGTTGCTGGAGCGCCTGGCGCAGCAACTGGCCTGCGCGCTCCTGCATCACCGGCACATAGATCGCCGCAAGCTCGGCGGACGCCGGTCCGGCCGCGCCGGACGCCGCGGGAGCGTAAAGCGGCCGGAACCCGCAGCCTCCCAGCAGCATGAGCGGACCCAGCGCTAGGCTGCGCCGCGACAGGCCGTGACGCGACGCCATCTAAGCGGCCACCACGAAGTTCACGATGCGGTCGGGCACATGGATGCACTTGACGATGCGTTGGCCCTCCAGCAGCCGCGCCACGTTCGGCTCGGCCTTGGCCGCCTCGATGGCAGGCTCACGGCCGGTGCCGGGCGCCAGCTCAATCGTGGCGCGCAGCTTGCCCATGACCTGCACGGCCAGCGTGACGGCCTCGACGGCCGTGAGCGCCGGGTCCGCCTCGGGCCAGGGCTGTCCGTACAGCAGCCCAGCCTGGTCCCCGTGCAGCAGGGCGTGGATGGTTTGCGCCAAATGCGGCACCAGCGGCTCCATCAGCCGCGCCAGGGTCAGCACGGCCTCGCGGCGCGCCCATACTAGGCCATCGCCTGCACTGCGCTCGGCGTCGGCGATGGCGGACGCCAGCTCGTGCAGCCGCGCCACCGCAACGTTGTAGGCGAACCCTTCCAGCGCCGTGGTCACCGCCTCGATGGCCCGGTGGGTTGCGCGCCGCAGCACCATGGCCGGGGCGCCGAACGTGGCGGGACGCCCAGGCTCGTGCGGCTCCCGCGCCACGCCCTGCGCCAGCCGGTAAGTCCGTTGCAGGAACCGGGACGCGCCGGCGACGCCCGCCTCGGTCCACTCGATGTCGCGCTCCGGCGGGTTGTCGGACAGGACGAACCAGCGCGCGGTGTCTGCGCCGTAGCGGGCGATGATGACCGCCGGGTCAACTGTGTTCCGCTTGTTCTTGGACATTTTCTCGCCGCGGCCCACCACGATGGCCTCACCGGTTTCCCGGTGCCGCGCCGTGCCGTCCGGCAGGCGTTCGACCTGCTCGGGATACAGCCAGCCCCCGTCCGCGCCCTGGTAGCTCTCATGCGTCACCATGCCCTGCGTGAACAGGCCGGCGAACGGCTCGGCCACGCCGACCTGGCCCATCGCCTGCAGCGCGCGGGTGAAGAAGCGCGAGTACAACAGGTGCAGGATCGCGTGCTCGACCCCGCCGATGTACTGGTCCACCGGCAGCCAGTGGCCGGCGGCGTCGCGTCCCACCGGGACCGTGGCGCGCGGGCTGCAGAACCGGGCGAAGTACCAGGAACTGTCCACGAAGGTGTCGAACGTGTCCGTCTCGCGCAGCGCGGCCTGGCCGCAGCTTGGGCACGCCACGTGCCGCCAGGTCGGGTGATGGTCGAGCGGGTTGCCCGGCTGGTCGAAGGCAACGTCGTCCGGCAGGCGCACCGGAAGGTCGGCGGCCGGCACCGGGACCACGCCGCACTGGCCGCAGTGGATGACCGGGATCGGACAGCCCCAATACCGCTGCCGGCTCACGCCCCAGTCCCGCAGGCGCCAGTTCACCACGCCCGACCCGGCGCCCTGCCGTTCCAATGCCTCGATCACTGCGCGCTTGGCTTCGGTGGTGTCCATTCCGTCCAGGAACCCAGAGTTGATCATCTGGCCCGGCCCGTCGTAGGCCGTGTCGGTGACCTGCACGTCCGCGGGCGGCGCCACGACGGGCACGACGCTGAGGCCGTACTTCCGCGCGAAGTCCAGGTCGCGCTGGTCGCCGGAGGGGCAGCCGAAGATGGCGCCGGTGCCGTACTCCATCAGCACGAAGTTGGCGATCCATACTGGGAACCCTGCGCTCGGCATCAGCGGATGCATAACTCGCAGGCCTGTGTCATGGCCCAGCTTCTCCGCCGTCTCGACGGCCGCCTCGCTGGTGCCCAGGCTGCGGCAGGCCGCGACGAATGCTGCTGCCGCCGGGTCAGCCGCGGCGACGCTGGCGGCCAACGGATGGTCCGGCGCGATTGCTAGGAACGACATGCCGAACAGGGTGTCCGGTTGGGTGGTGAACACCTCCAACTCGCTGATGCCGGCTGCCGGCGTCGTCAGGGGGAAGCGCACCCGGGCGCCCTCGCTGCGGCCGATCCAGCGCGCCTGCATCGCCCGCACCCGCTCGGGCCAGCGGTCTAGGCCGTCGAGCGCTTGCAGCAGTTCGGGGGCATATTGGGTGATGCGCAGGAACCACTGCGACAGTTGGCGCTTCTCGACCACCGCGCCGGAGCGCCAGCCGCGGCCGTCGATCACCTGTTCGTTGGCGAGGACGGTGCCATCGACCGGGTCCCAGTTAACCCAGCTCAGCTTGCGGTCGACCAGGCCCGCCTGCATCAGGTCTAGGAAGATCGCCTGCTGGTGGCCGTAATAGGATGGGTCGCAGGTGGCGAACTCGCGCGACCAATCGAGCGACAGGCCAAGGCGCTTGAACTCTGTTCGCATGGCGGCGATGTTGCTTTGGGTCCACTCGGCCGGATGCACGCCCCGTTCCCGCGCCGCGTTTTCCGCCGGCAGGCCAAAGGCGTCCCAACCCATCGGGTGCAGCACGGAGTAGCCGCGTGCGCGCTTATACCGGGCCACCACGTCGCCCAGGGTGTAATTGCGGACGTGGCCCATGTGCAGGCGTCCACTGGGATAGGGAAACATCTCGAGCACGTAGTACTTCGGCGCGTCCCCGGCGGGCACGTCCTCCACCTCGAAGCAGCGTGCCGCGTCCCAGGCCTGTTGGCAGCGCAGCTCAGCGCCGCGGAAGTCATAGGCCGGGGCATCGCTCACGGGCGGGCTGGGCAGATCAGGCATGATGCAGTCGTCCGCTACAGGAGTGCGAGCGCTTGTATCCCCCAAGGCAGGCTGAACGGCAACAGATTGAGCGGCACGAGCGTCTTTTAACGCAGGCGGCCGGGTTCAGGACCCTGCTACTTGCGAACGCAGCTCGCGCGCACGCGCCAGCACCTTGTTTTCAATCTCGCTTGTCGTCGTCGGGCTGACCGCCGCGTCAACCCATTGGCCGCCTTGCGCGGTTTGCCGGAAAATCGAGACACGGATGCCATCGGCGCGCAACTGGCGGCCCAGGATGTAGGCGGTCGCCTTGAACCGCTCCCCGTTTCCGGCTGGCGGCTGATACCAGTCGGTGATGATGGTCCCGCCGAACGGGTCGGCATTGGCCAGCGGCATGAAGGCGAGGGTGTCCAGCGCCGCGCGCCACAAATAGGCGTTCACGCCCAAGGCTGCGCCCTCCTCGGGCCGTGGACCTGCGGCGCCCCGGCCGATGCCGAACGACAGGCCCTGGTCGCCGAACAGCTTGCCTTGCTCGCCGCCCTTGGTCCGGTAGTCGAGGTACTCGTCCTCCGCGACCGCCCGGGTCTTGCTGCACCCTGCGACGCTGAGCGCCAATGGCAGCGCCAGCGCGGCAAGGAAAAGGCGGTTCACCACGGAGCCGTCGCGTTTGCTGGAATGTCATACATTTTGCAGCAAATAGCGCAAACCGGCGGCCAGGCCAAGCGGTCGCGCGGCGGCTGGCCCTGCACAAAAAAGGGGCGGTGGTTGCCCACCGCCCCTCCTGTCCAGCCCTGGACGCTTAGCTTACCAGCTAAAGCCAGTTCCGAGCATGGCCACGCTGGCGGTGGTCTTCGGCGTGTTGGTCCCAAAGAAGTTTTGGTCGTTCTGCTTACGCTCGATCCAGATATACGAGGCGAACAGCGACAGGCCCGGCGCCAAGCTGTAGGTCGCGCCCGCCGCGACGCCGTGCTCACGCCGCTGGCTGCCGCGCCGTGCCGCAGCAAGCGTGCCGGCGCTCTGGTAGTCAACGTAATGCGCGCCGGCCACGAACGGACCGATTGTGTAGGACGCGCCGACCATCCACGCCTGGGCGTCGTCGACGTCGGTCGGAACCGGCACGTAGGCGCCGTTGTAGCGGCCGAACTGGTAATGGCCGCCGAAGCTGAACCCGCCGTAGGTCGCCGCCAAGCCGAAGTCGCCGATGCTTAGGCCGTCATAACGGGCGCTGGCAGGCGCCGGGAACGTGTTGTCCCGAACCACGCCGGAACCGATGTAACCGGCGGTCGCCGCGACGCCGAAGCCCCCAAACGTGCCACGGTACCGGACCGCGACGTCCACCAAGTTGCGGCGGCGCTGGAGCTCGCCGGGAACGGAAGTCGAGGAGAGGCGGTCACAGCCGGGACCTGCGCCCCCGCCGGTGTTGAGAATTGACGATATAGGATTGGTAGTGCCGCCGAGGGTGGTCACGTTGCCGCCACCGCAGCCGCTCGTGAGCGAGGAGCCGCCGGTGTTCGGCTCGTAAGCCACGCCGAGGTCAAACCCATAGAGTTGCGGCGAGAGGTACACGGCCTTGGTGGTCGCGTAGGTCGCGCCCTGGGTCGCGAACGGCCAGGTAATGTTGGTGTTGGGAGACAGGAAGCCTGGGGCGTCGCCGTTCAGGCCGCCGTCGTTGAAGTTCTCGAAGGTGCCGGTGGCGAACAAGCTGCTTGGCCCGTCCGTGGTGCCGAGTCGGATGGTGCCGAGCTGGTCGGTGCCGATGTAGCCCCACTCACGCCGGAAGTACAGCGGGCCACGGCGGTTGGAGTTGCTGCTGACGCTGCCATAAATGCCGCCGCCGGCGCCGCCGCCGGTGTCCGACCGGATTTCAAGGCTGGCGCCGTACTTCAGGCCGTTCGAGGCAACGCCGTCGAAGCCGGGAAACAGGCGCGCGTAATTGCCGAAGCCATAGTTGGCTTGCTTGTTGCTGCCCGAGATGGGTGTCGTGGTGGTCACGCCGGTAAGGCTTTGGTTCTGCACCGCGCCAGCCGTGTTGTTGTCGGCGTCACGGTCATTCACGATCGCGCCGTAGAACCGGAAGCGGCCATTCAGCCGGACCGTCACGGTGCCTGGAGCCGGGCTCGCCGTCTGAGCGTCGGCCACTGCCGAAACCCCCATCGACGCACCCAGCGCGGCCACGGTGGCCAGCAGGAGCTTACGCATGGAACTTCTCCTCAAAACACCGGATGACCCCGGCGAACATCCAAGGCCCCGCCCTGTCCCGTTCGGCGTCCGCACTCCTGCGGCTCCCGCCTCACGAACCAGGCTCAGCCAGGCCTGGCCAGAGTATTGCCGCGCGCTTTGATCGACTGCAATGAGGGTCAAAGACGTTACATGGTAATTGCGAAACACTGTGGCGTTACGGCCACATTGATGGCCCATTCACGCTGGCGTCGCTGGGAATGCGGCCATGCCCGCCGTCGTTGAATGCGTCGATCGCACCCGCGCCGGCGCACCAGCGCGGCAACCGTGCAGCGTTGCAGCCACGCACTCCACCCAAGGCCAGCACGGAGTCCCGGCCGGGATGGGCCAACGCCGCCCATCGCAGCGGCCCCAGGCCGTGGACTCCGGCATGGCTGCGCGTGGCATAGGCCGGCGACAAAAAGATTGCACCCGCACCGGCACGGCGGGCGCGCAGGATGTCCGCCGCGCCATGCGCGGAACTCGTGCGCAGCCTGTGGGCGGGCCGCGACCGGCCGGGCCACCAGCCAGCGCGCAGGTGCACGCCCGACTTGACCTGCGCCGCAAGCCGAAGGTCGCCGGCGACTGTCAGGGCGACGCGCCGCGCCCGGCAGGCCCGCGCGACCGCATGGGCCAGCGCCACGCGGCCCGACGCGCCGTCATGGCGGAACACCACGCCGCATAGTCCGGCCGGCAACGCTGCGATTATGCGGCGCAGGTCCGGAGTCCGCACCGGGTCCGTGAACAGCCACAACACCGGGATGTCCGGCAACCTGCGCCGCGCCCGCCGCGACTTGACCGCACGCGCCCATACGACAAGCCTACGGTCCATGATTCCTGATCCCATTCCAGGCAGCCCAGCCAGCATAGCCGGCCGCCTCCGGCACGTGCATGCCCGCATCGAAGCTGCGACGCTCGCGGCCGGCCGGCCGGCTGGCTGCGTGACGCTGGTCGCGGTATCGAAAACCTACCCGGCCGCCGATGTCACGGCAGCGCTCCAGGCGGGGCAGGCGGCGTTCGGCGAGAACCGGGTCCAGGAGGCCGAGGCCAAGTTCCCGGACTTGCGCGCGGGATGGCCCGGCCTGCGGCTGCACCTGATTGGCGGCCTGCAGACCAACAAGGCCCGCGACGCTGTGCGGGTTGCGGACACAATCGAGAGCCTGGACCGTCCCCGGCTGCTGGAAGCGATGGCGCTTGCCATGGACCGGGAGGGGCGGACGCCCAACATCCTGGTTCAGGTCAATGTCGGCGATGAGCCGCAGAAGGCCGGGATTGGCCGGGCGGAGGCGGACCGCTTCATCGACGCCTGCCAGCAACGCCTGGGCGCCGCCGTCACCGGCCTGATGTGCATCCCCCCGGCCGAGGTTGACCCGGCGCCGCACTTCTCGTGGCTGGCCGGCTGCGCCACGCGTCATGGGCTTACGGTGTTGTCGATGGGCATGTCGGGCGATTTCGAGGTGGCTATCGCCCATGGCGCCACGCACGTCCGCGTCGGCAGCGCGATTTTCGGCCAGCGATCCGGCCCGGCGTGACGTTCAGCGCCAGCGCCATCCGGCCAGCAACTCGGCAGCCGCTTGCACTTTGTAGCCGGACAAGCTTATCGGTTCAGGCTTTCCACAGGTGCCTATGATCCTGCAATGCGTTTGCGCCACCGCAGTTTTGGACACAGCATGACATCCAGCCGCCGTCGCCCCGGCTCCCCAACCCCCTTATGCCGGACACGTCGGTGAGCGTCGCATACGCGGCTGGCGTCGAGCGTCCCCTGCGCGCCAGCGCCATACTGGGCGTGCTCGGCATTGTTTACGGCGACATCGGCACAAGTCCTCTCTATGCCTTGAAGACCAGCCTGTCGCATTTCACCGACATCGGCCCCGTCGAAATCCTGGGCGTCCTGTCGCTCATATTCTGGTCCCTGATCCTGGTTGTGACCGTGAAGTACGTCTTGTTGGTCATGCGGGCGGACAACAACGGGGAGGGCGGCATCCTCGCCCTCATGGCCCTGGCGCAGCGCGGCACCAAAGGCCGGCGCATGCACGCCTTCCTGGGCTTGGTCGGCATCGGCGGGGCGTGCCTGTTCTTTGGGGACGGGGTCATTACCCCCGCCATTTCGGTGTTGTCAGCGGTTGAGGGCCTGGTCATTGTCTCGCCCCAGTTGAAACAGTTCGTGCTGCCGGTCTCGATTGTCATTATTGTCGGATTGTTCGCCGTCCAGGTGCGCGGCACCACCACAATCGGCCGGCTGTTCGGCCCAATCATGGCCGCGTGGTTCCTGGCGCTCGCCGCGTTGGGCATCGTTCAGATCGTTGGCAACCCGAGCGTGCTGCAGGCGCTGTCCCCGCACTACGCCATACTGGTGTGCCTGAGCCACGGATGGCTGGCGTTCGTGACGCTCGGCTCCGTCGTGCTGGCCATCACGGGCGCCGAGGCGCTGTATGCCGACATGGGGCATTTCGGCGCACGGCCGATCCGACTGGCCTGGGTCGCGTTCGTGCTGCCGTGCCTGGTGCTCAACTACTTCGGCCAGGGCGCGCTGGTCATGGCCGACCCGGCCGCGCTCGAAAACCCGTTCTACCTTCTGGCCCCACCCAGCCTGCTGCTGCCGCTCGTGGTGCTCGCCACCGCCGCGACGGTGATCGCCAGCCAGGCGATGATTTCCGGCGCCTACTCCATTGCGCGGCAATGCATGCAAATGGCGTTCCTGCCGCGCATGGCGGTCCTGCACACCAGCGAAACCGAGGAGGGGCAGATTTACGTGCCGCAGATCAACATGGCCCTGCTGGTGGGCGTGCTGATCCTGGTGCTCACGTTCCGCAACAGCGAGTCGCTGGCCGCGGCTTACGGCATCGCCGTCACGGGCACGTTCCTCTGCACTTGCCTCCTTGCGGCCGTAGTGTACCGGCGGCAGTTCGGCTGGCCGCGCTATGCGGCGCTTGGGGTGTTCGGCTTCTTTTTCGTCGTCGACGGCCTGTTCTTCGCCTCGAACGTCCTGAAAATCCCCGAGGGCGGCTGGGTGCCGCTCCTGCTTGGCGCCGCGCTGATGGCGATGATGACGTCCTGGAACAAGGGCCGCGAGCTGATGCTGGCCCGCTGGAAACAGGACAGCCTGCCGCTCGCGTCGTTCCTGGCCCGCCTGCCGCAATCCCGCACCATCCGCGTGCCGGGGATGGCGGTGTTCCTGACCGGCAACCCGGATTACGTGCCGGCGGCGTTGCTGCACAACCTGAAGCACAACAAGGTCCTGCACGAGCGCGTGCTGTTCGTCACCGTGCAGAACCTCGACATCCCAGAGGCCAGCGCCGAGGAGCGGATGGAGGTGGTCGAGCTCGCGCCCGGGGTGCACCGGGTCATACTCCGGTACGGCTTCATGGCCAGCCCCAACATCCCCCGCGGCCTGGACGAGTTGCCCAGCCGCGGCATTGCCTACAACCCGATGCAGGCCAGCTTTTTCTTAGGCCGCGAAGTGCTGGTCCGCGCCATGGTGCCCAAGTTGCCAGCCTGGCGGCTGTTCCTGTTCCTGGTCATGGCGCGCAACGCCGTCCCAGCCACGGAGTTCTTTCGCATCCCGAGCGACCGGGTCGTGGAACTCGGCGTTCGGGTCGCGATCTGATGCCGCCCGATAGTTCCGAACCCAAGATGTTCTGGCGCGTTCAGTGCTCCGGTCTGCGCAAGGCGGGGTGATGACGAAGCTGACGATGCTGCTGGCCCGGGGGCCGGGCCTACCTGAGGGGGACCTGAACGACCGCCTGGTCGTGCACGCCACCCTCAACCCACAGGGGCATCTCGATCCCGATGCGTTTGAGGCCGCTACAGCGCCTTGGCTTGCGGCGCGGGACCGGCCCGGGCTGAACACCAAAGTATCCGAGCTGGTTCGCCTGGATGAGGCATGGGCGCTGAAAAGCACCCAGAATGACGACGATCCGCTCTGGACCTTTGAGGGCTATGTGCTGCGCCCTGGGGAACTGGTGCTGCTCCGGCGTCCGGACGGCGAGGAGCTGCTGTTCAGGATTGTCGCCGTAGAGGCGGACTGACGCGTGCCCGCCTGAACGTTTGGGCGGGCACGCTTTAGCTACGGGCCGGGAACCTTGACCACCTCGATTTGGATAGCGCTGTAGAATGCGGCGAGGTTCGCGATCTGCTGGTCGGTAAGCGTCTTGGCAACGACCGACATCTGCTCGTTGACCCGGCTCCCCTCACGAAAAGCCTCAAGCTGCCGGGTCAGGTAGGTCGCGTCCTGCCCGGCGAGGTTGGCTGCCTCCGGCAGCATGGCGATGCCGTTGGCGCCATGGCACGCCGCACAGCTTCGCGTCGCCAGGCCCCGGCCCGCCAGCACATCCTGCGCGGCGGCCGGGGAGGCGGCGGCCAGGATGATCCCGGCCGCCGCAACCGCTGCCCGCATCGAGCTACTTTGACTTGTAGCTGATGCGGTAGATGGCGCCGGCGAAGTCGTCCGACACCAGCAGGCTGCCATCGGCCAGCTCCGCCACGTCCACCGGACGGCCGCTGTACTCGCCGGTCTCGTCGTTCAGCCAACCGGTGGCGAACGGCACGGTCTTGTCGATTGACCCATCGGCCTTGAGCGTAGTGACCATGATCCGCGCGCCCACCGGCGTCGTGCGGTTCCAGGAGCCGTGCTGCGCGCTGAAGATGGCGCCGCGATACTGCTCGGGGAACGACTTGCCGCGGTAGAAGTGCATGCCGAGGTCAGCGGCGTGCGGCGCCATCTCGACCATCGGGAAGGTCGCGTCGGCCGGGGGCTGGGCGTCCTTGTACTCGGCGGTGCGAATCCGCCCGCCGCCATAGTACGGGAAGCCGAAGTTCATCCCTGGCTTGGTCGCACGGTTGAGCTCGCCGGGTGGCATGTCGTCGCCCATGCCATCCACCTGGTTGTCGGTGAACCACAACTCGCCGTTCTTCGGGTTCCAGTCATGCCCGACCGAGTTGCGCACGCCGCGCGCGTACACCTCGCGGTTCTTGCCGTCGCGGTCCATGCGAACGATGCCGCCGATGCCCTGCTCGTTGTACAGGGGCGCCTTGGCGGCCGGCGGCACGTTGTAGGGCTGGCCCAGCGTCACGTACAGCTTGTTGTCCGGCCCGACGGAGCAGGTGCGCGCGCCGTGGTTGAAGCTTTCCTCGGTTTTCGGCACCAGTTGTTCGGCCACCACGTCCACCGCCACGTCCGGACCCTCGTAGAAGAACTCGGCGGCGGGGAACACGAGCACCCGGTTGTGCTCGGCCACGAATAGCTGTCCGTCCTTGCTGAAGCACACGCCGTTCGGCTGCTTGAAGGAGATTGAGGGCGCGAACACCTTAACCTCGTCCGCCACCCGCGCGCGCGTGCGGTCCGTCACGGCCCATACCTTGGTCTTACGGGTGCCGACATAGACGACGCCGGCGTTGGTGCCGACCGCCATGTGCCGTGCGTTCGGCACCACGGCATACAGGTCGATGCTGAAGCCGGGTGGCAACTGTATGCGCGACAGGTTCGAGCGGATCTGATCCGCCCGCCGTCCAGTCTGCGGCACTGTTTCCAGTTCGAGCGAGGTCGTGGTGCTCTGCATCCCACGCAGGCGGTCCAGGTTCTGGCCGGGTTCAACAGAGGGCGCGGGCTGCGCGACAGCCCCAGTGGTTATGAACGCAAGCGCCGTGGCTGCAAGCAGGACTGATCGCAAAACCAACCTCCCGTTAATGCGGCGCCAGTTGATCCGACGCCGTCCAACCTGGAGGATGAGGCCCGGTTCCGCCACAATGCAACCCGGCGCCGGTCAAAGTTCCACACCCGATTTATTGCGCCGCGCCGTCCCACTCCAGCAGCGCCCGGGTCTCGTTCACCGCCACCTGCCAGATCGCCAGCATCTCCGCGTCATCCCGTTGATACAGCCCGCCGAAGTTGCCGTCACCCAGCAGGGTCCGCACGCCGTCCGGCGGCAGCGTGCGCAGCCGGTCGAGGTCCACCATCGGCTTCTGCTCCAAGGGTGGGACCGCGTTGCCGAGACGGGTCCAGGGGAAGTTCTCCATCCAACTGGCGTGGCTCGCCACCGGGTCGGTTGCATGCACGGCGGCCATGGTATGCGGGGCGCGCCACCAGTCGTGCCAGCGCACCCGCACGTCCGGCCGGTCCGCCATGAACTCGAGCCCGGCCGCGCCCCCCGGCGCGTTGCCGCCGTGGCCGTTGCACAGCAGGATGCGGCGGAAGCCTTGGCTGTATAGTCCCTCCAGCACCTCCCGCAGCAGCAGCAAATAGGTTCCCGCCCGTAGGCTGATGGTGCCGGGGTAGGCGGTGAACGCCGGGGTGATGCCATAGGCCAGCACCGGGAACACCGGGATGCCGAGCGGCGCCGCGGCCTCCGTCGCCACCCGCTCCGACAAGATGCTGTCCACGCACAGGCTCAGCCCGGCATGCTGCTCCGTGCTGCCGAGCGGCACCACGCAGCGGTCATCGGCCGCGAGCCAGGCCTCCATTCCGCCCCAGTCCATGTCGGTGACGCGCATGAGCTATCCTTCCATGTTGACGCCCCGCGGCGTCGCTCCCTACGTTGCCGCGTACCACACATAGCCCGGGGCAAAAGCCATGAACCGTTGCAACCGTTTCCTGGCCGCTGCACTGACGTTGATAATCAGCGCGCCGGTGGCGGCGCAGACGCTCACCATCGGCGTGCGCACCGGGCCGGAGAGCATCGATCCGCACTGGTCCACCTTGGGCGGCCATATCGAGGCGCTGCGGCATGTCTATGACAGCCTGGTGGGCCAGGACGAGAACCTGAACCTCAAGCCCGCGCTCGCTTTGTCCTGGAAGCCGGTCGATGACAACACTTGGGAGTTCAAGCTGCGCGACGGCGTGCGCTTCCATGACGGGTCGGAGTTCACGGCCGAGGACGTAAAATTCTCCCTGGACCGCATCCCGGTCGTGACCGGCACGATGCCAATGACCTTGTACACCAAGCGGGTGCGCGGGTCCGAGGTGGTGGACAAGCTCACGCTGCGCGTCACGACCGATGGCCCGGCGCCCACGTTGCCGAACGATTTCACCCGGCTGATGGTCGTGAGCCGCGGCATCGGCATGGAGCCGCGCAACGAGCAGTTCAACTCCGGCAAGGCCGCCATCGGCACCGGGCCGTTCAAGTTCGTGGCCTGGGAGCCGCGCGGCGACTTGGTGCTGGAGCGGTTCCCGGACTGGTGGGGCGGGCAGCAGCCGTGGGCGAGGGTGGTGCGGCGCGAAATCCCCAACGACGCCGCGCGGCTGGCGGCGCTGAAAAGCGGCCAGGTGAACCTGGTGAACTACGTGCCCGCGACCGACGCCGCCTCGTTGCAGCGCGACCCGAGCATCGACACCCTGATCGGCGACAGCGTCTATGTGTTCAACGTGTACCTCAAGGTAGGAGACAAGCTGCCGCGCCCGGCCAAGGTGGACGGCCGCGAGATCGAGGCCAACCCGTTGAAGGACAGCCGCGTGCGGCAGGCGCTTGACTTGGCGATTGACCGCCGCGCCCTGGCCCGCGTGGTGTTCGAGGGCCTGGCCAAGCCCATGAGCCAACTGATGCCGGACAACTTCTTCGGCGCCAGCCCCAACCTGCCGGAACGCCGCGCCGACCTGCCGCGCGCCCGCACCCTGCTGGCCGAGGCCGGTTACCCCAAGGGATTTGAGATCGACCTTTACTGCACCAGCAATCGCCTGCCTGGCGACGGCGCGCTGTGCGAGGCGGTGGCGCAGCAGTGGTCTCGCGTGGGCCTAAAGGTGAACCCCAACGCCCTGAT
This sequence comes from uncultured Acetobacteraceae bacterium, assembly GCA_964242575.1. Taxonomy (GTDB): domain Bacteria; phylum Pseudomonadota; class Alphaproteobacteria; order Acetobacterales; family Acetobacteraceae; genus JANPPS01. The sequence continues at coordinate 21,830 of CAXTCN010000074.1, forward strand.
CGGCACGGTATTTTTCCCCGCCAGCCAGCGCGGCGAGTACAGCATGGAGATGTCCGGCTGGGGCACGCTGACCGGCGAGGCGGCCTATACCTATGGCGCCATGATCCACAGCCCGGACCCGAGCGTTGGCCTCGGCAATTTCAACCGCTCCGGCTACGCCAACCCAGACGTGGACAAGCTGCTGCTGGACGGCAGCCGCACGCTGGATGAAAAGGCCCGGCGCGAGATGTTCGTCCGCGCCGCCGAAATCAGCATGAACGAACGGCCGATGCTGCCTATCGTCATGCCGCAGGCCATATGGGCGATGCCGAAGGGCAAGCTCAGCTTCAAGGCGCGGATCGACCAGGAGACGTTGGCGCACCTCGTCACCCCCCAGTAGGCCATCGGTGCTGGGCTTCCTGATCCAGCGGTTGATCCAGTCGGCCGGGGTCGTGCTGGTCATGTCCGTTGTCGTGTTCCTGGGCGTCTATGCCATCGGCAACCCCATCGACGTGCTGATCGATCCGGCCGCCAGCCAGGCCATGCGCGCCGCCATCATCGAGCAGTACGGGTTGGACCTGCCGTTGTGGCGCCAGTACTTCCGCTTCCTTGGCGCGCTCTCGCACGGCGACTTCGGCACCAGCTTCGTGTTCCGCTTGCCGGTGCTGGACCTGATTTTGGCGCGGCTGCCGGCAACCTTGGAGCTTGCAGTCACCGCCATGCTGATCGCGACCGTTTTGGGTGTCCCGCTCGGCATCTGGGCGGGCTACCGGCCGGACAGCGGCGCCAGCCGGGCGATCATGGCGCTGTCGGTGGCCGGGTTCTCGGTGCCGACGTTCTGGGTCGGGCTGCTGCTGATCCTGGCGTTCTCGGTCGAGCTGCGCTGGCTGCCATCCGGCGGGCGCGGCCCGGTCACCGAGGTGCTCGGCATGAAGCTCAGCGTCTTTTCCTGGGAGGGCTGGCGGCATTTGCTGTTGCCGGCGCTGAACCTGTCGCTGTTCAAGCTCGGCCTGCTAATCCGCCTGGTGCGCGCCGGCACCGAGGAGGTGATGGGCAGCGAGCACGTCCGCTTCGCCCGCGCCCAGGGCCTGCCGGAGCGCC
>CAXTCN010000075.1:0-22788 GCA_964242575.1 uncultured Acetobacteraceae bacterium
GCGTCAACTACATCCGGCACTGCGGCTACGTCCAGTCAGGCTGAAAACGCTCTAAAAGTCCAAATCCGCATAATGCGCCGGTGCCGTCACTCCCGGCACCCGGTCCGCCAGCACCGCCCGGAAACAGGGCCGCGACTTCATTCCCGCATACCAGTCCCGGGCTGGCGGCGACACGGACCAATCCACATCGCCCACGAAGTCCAGTGCCGAGAGGTGCGCCGCGGCGGCGAAGTCCGCGAGTGATAAAGTATCGCCGCCGAGCCACTTCCGCGTTTCCGCCAACCAGCCGATGTACTCCAGATGATGCCGCATGTTGGCGTACCCGGCGCGCAGCGCGCCCGCGTCCGCATGGCCCCGGCCCATCAGCCGCTTCATGAACTTCTCACCCAGCAGGTTGGCGGTCACCTCGTGCGCGAATTTGCCGTCGAACCAGGCCACCAACCGCCGCACCTCGATCCGCGCCGCCGGACGGCGCGGCAGCAGCGAAGGCTCCGGATAAGTTTCCTCCAAGTACTCGCAGATCACCCCGGAGTCGGCTATCGTCAGGCCATCGTCGATCAGAGTCGGCACCTGGTTCGCCGGGTTGAGCGCAAGATACTCGTCCCGCCGCTCCCAAACCTTCTCGATCACCAACTCGAACGGCAGCCGTTTCTCCGCCAGCACAAGGCGGATTTTACGAGAGAACGGCGACAACGGCAGGTGGTGCAGGACGCGCATGGGACGGGGTTATGACACCGGGCAGCCGCTGCGCCAACCGGTGCAGCGGCCCTGGACGCCGCCGTTCACCTCAGGCTCGCAACGCCTCCGCCCCGTCCGACAACGGAGCCGGCAAGTACTTGACGTACTCCTTCGGAACCACTTGCCAGAACCGCGGCGCGGCGCGGGTCCAGTCATGCAGCATCATCGCCGCATACCGGCTGCTGGTCTCCGCCGCGTGCCGGACCACCAAATCGTGCAGCACGCCTTCCCAATGCGTGGAGCCTAAGCGCTGCCAGGTCAGCGTTTCTGGGTTGAGCCGCTGCTCGAACTGGTCGTCGGCGTCGTACACGAATGCCATGCCGCCGGTGAACCCGGCACCGAAGTTGTCCCCTACCGCGCCCAGCACCACGACCGTGCCGCCGGTCATGTACTCGCACCCGTTGCTGCCGCAGCCCTCGACCACCGCCGTCGCGCCGCTGTTGCGCACTGCGAACCGCTCCCCCGCCTGCCCGGCCGCGAACAGCTCCCCAGCCGTCGCGCCATACAGCACGGTGTTGCCGATGATAGTGTTAATTTGCGAAAGCAGCGTACTGCTGGGTGCGGGCCGCACCACGATGGTGGCGCCGGACAGCCCCTTGCCCACATAGTCATTCGCGTCGCCCAACATTTCCAGCTTCAGGCCCTGCACCGCGAACGCGCCCAACGACTGCCCGGCCGACCCGCGTAGCCGCACCGTCAAATGACCCGGCGCCAGCCCCGTCATCCCAAACGCCCGGGTGATCCGCGACGAAATCTTGGTGCCGATTGCCCGGTGCGTGTTGCGCACGTTATATTGCAACTGCATCTTCTCGCCACGGCTGAACAGCGCCGCCGCGTCCTCGATCATCTGCGCGTCCAGCGTCTCCGGCACCTCGTTCCGGCCCTCCAGCGTGCAGTAGCGCGCATGTGGCCCTGGGTCCGCCTGCGCCAGCAACGGGTTCAAATCCAGGTCGTCCAGGAAGTCCGATCCCCGGCTCACCTGCTCCAGCATGTCAGTCCGGCCGATCACGTCCGTCAGGCGCCGCACGCCCAAGGACGCCAGGATGCCGCGCACGTCCTCGGCGATGAAGGAAAACAGGTTGATGACCTTCTCCGGGCTGCCGTCGAACTTCTCGCGCAGCGTCTCGTCCTGGGTGCACACCCCCACCGGACAGGTGTTGCTGTGGCACTGGCGCACCATGATGCAGCCCATCGCCACCAGGCTCGCGGTGCCGATGCCGAACTCCTCGGCGCCCAGCATCGCGGCAATTACCACATCACGGCCGGTCTTGATCCCGCCGTCGGTGCGCAGCTTCACCCGGTGCCGCAGCCGGTTCAGCGTCAGCACCTGGTGCGCCTCGGACAGCCCCATCTCCCACGGCAGCCCGGCATATTTCACGCTGGTCTGCGGGCTGGCGCCGGTGCCGCCGCTATGGCCGCTGATTAGAATGGCATCCGCCTTGGCCTTTGCCACCCCGGCCGCGATGGTGCCAATGCCGCTCCGCGCCACCAGCTTCACGCACACCGAAGCGTCCGGATTGATCTGCTTCAGGTCATAAATAAGCTGCGCCAAGTCCTCGATCGAGTAGATGTCGTGGTGCGGCGGCGGGCTGATCAGCGTGACCCCTGGCGTCGAATGCCGCAGCTTGGCAATCAACGAGGTCACCTTGAACCCCGGCAACTGGCCCCCTTCGCCGGGCTTGGCGCCCTGGGCCATCTTGATCTCGATCTCCTTGCACGCGTTCAGGTACTCGGCCGTGACGCCGAACCGGCCGGACGCGATCTGCTTGATGGCGCTGTTGGCGTTGTCGCCGTTGGCGCGCGGCTTGGCACGCGCTGGGTCCTCGCCGCCCTCGCCGCTGTCGCTGCGCGCGCCGATCCGGTTCATCGCGATGCTGAGCGTCTCGTGTGCCTCCGGGCTGAGCGCACCGAGCGAGATGCCCGGCGCCAGCAGGCGCTTGCGGATTTCGGTGATGCTCTCCACGTCATCGATCGGGATTGCCGTCACGTGGTCCATGCGGAAATCCAGCAGGTCCCGCAGCGCCACCGGCTTCTGCCGCCGCACGCCGTCGGCGTAACGCCGGTACGTCTCGAAGCTGTCAGTCGCCACCGCGGTCTGCAACGTGTGGATCAGCCCGCCGTCGAACGCGTGCACCTCGCCCCGGCGGCGCAGCTTGTACACGCCGCCCACCGGCAACGCATCCGTCTCGCCGTCCCACGCGGCCTCGTGCAGCGCCAGCACCTTGCGCGCGATGCCTGACAGGCCGATGCCGCTGATGCGGCTCTGCATGCCGGGGAAGAACTCCGCCACCAGCGCGCGGGATAGGCCGATCGCCTCGAAGTTGTAGCCGCCGCGGTACGAGCTCACGACCGAGATGCCCAGCTTGGACATCACCTTCAGCAAGCCCTTGTCCACCGCCTTTTTATAGCGCCCCACCGCCTCCTTCAACGACATCGGCCCGAACAGCCCGCGCCGGTGCCGGTCGGCGATGCCCTCCTGCGCCAAGTACGCGTTGACCGTCGTGGCGCCCACGCCGATCAGCACCGCGAAGTAGTGCGTGTCCATGCACTCGGCGCTGCGCACGTTGAGGCTGGTGAAGGTGCGCAGCGACTGCCGGACCAAGTGCGTGTGCACCGCCCCGGTCGCCAGGATCATCGGGATCGGCGCCCGCTCCGGCCCTTGCGCCTCGTCGGACAGGATCACGTGCGCGCAGCCGGCCCGCACGCCCTCTTCTGCCGCCTGGCGAATGCGCTCCAGCGCCGCTCGCAGCCCGGCCTCGCCCTCCGCCACCGCGAAGGTGCTGTCCACCCGGCAGGCCGCGTCGCCCATGGTGGCCGACATCGCCGTGAACTCGGCATTGGACAGCACGGGGCTGTCGAGCTGCAACAGGTCGCACTGGCTGCTGTCCTCGTCCAGCACGTTGCCGAGGTTGCCCAGCCGGGTCTTCAACGTCATCACCCGCGTCTCGCGCAGGCTGTCAATCGGCGGGTTGGTGACCTGGCTGAACCCCTGGCGGAAGTAGTGGTGCAGGCCGCGGTAACGCTCCGACAGCACCGCCACCGGCGTGTCGTCGCCCATGCTGCCAATCGCCTCGGAGCTGTCCTCCACCATCGGGTGCAGGATCATTTCCAGCTCCTCGACAGTGGTGCCGACCGCGAGTTGACGCCGCCGCAGCTCGGCGAACTCGTATAGCGCCGGCTCCGGGCAGTCGGTCTTCACGACCTGATCGATCTTGGTGATGCGCTTGGCCCAGTCGCCGAACGGCTGCCGCGCCGCCAGCACGTCCTTCAGCTCCTCATCGAGGTAAAAGCGTGGCTCGTCCAGGTCCACTGCGATGGTCTGCCCCGGCCCAACCCTGCCCTTGGCAATAATTTCGCTCTCCAGGAACTTCACCATCCCGGCCTCGGACCCGACCACCAGCAGCTTGCTGTCGGTCACGGTGTAGCGCAGCGGTCGCAGCCCGTTGCGGTCCAGCCCAGCGATCACCCAGCGCCCGTCGGTGCCGGCGATGGCGGCCGGGCCGTCCCATGGCTCCATCACGGCGTTGCAGTATAGGAACATATCCCGGTGCGCCGCTGGCATCGTGCTGTCCTGCCCGGTGCTGGCGGGGATCATCAGCGCCTTGGCCATCGGCGCGTCGCGCCCGGCGCGCACCAGCAGCTCGAACACGTTGTCGAGCGTCGCGGTGTCCGAGCCGCCGGCCTGGATCACCGGCTTCACGTCCTCGATGAACCGGTCAAGCCCGCCGGCAGCCAGCCGCGTCTCATGCGACTTCATCCAGTTGCTGTTGCCAGCGACCGTGTTGATCTCGCCGTTGTGCGCCAGCATCCGGAACGGCTGCGCCAGCTTCCAGGTTGGGAAGGTGTTGGTCGAGTAACGCTGGTGGTAGATGGCGAACCGGCTGATGAAGCGCGGGTCCAGCAGGTCCGGGTAGAAGTCCGTGAGGCTCGCCGCCAGGAACATTCCCTTATAGATCAGGCTCCGGCACGACAGGCTGCACATGTAAAACTCGCCGATCTGCGCCGCGATCACCTCTTTCTCGATGCGGCGGCGGATCACGTACAGGTCCCGCTCGAACGCGGCCTCGTCGGCGCCTCGGCCGCGCACCATGATCTGCTCGATCTCGGGCCGGGTCGCGTTGGCCTTTTCGCCGATGCAAGCCACGTTGATCGGCACCTGCCGCCAACCGTGGATGGCGTAGCCGAACGCCAGGATTTCGGTCTCGACGATCTGCCGGCAACGCTCCTGCGCGCCGAGGTCGGTCTTGGGCAGGAACACCATGCCCACCGCCATGCGGCCCTCCTGCGGCTCGTGCCCGCTGCGGCGGACCGCGTCGGCAAAGAAGTCCTGCGGGATTTCGATGTGGATGCCCGCGCCGTCCCCGGTCTTGCCGTCCGCATCGACCGCGCCGCGGTGCCATACCGCCTTCAGCGCGTCGATTCCCGCCTGCACCACGTCGCGCCGGGCCACGCCGTCGAGCGCCGCCACTAGGCCAACGCCGCATGCATCATGCTCCATCGAAGCGTCATAGGTGTGTTCAAGCCGGTCAGCGTTGGCGGCCCAGGCGGCCAGGAACTCAGAACCTGTCTCGGTCATACGCGTCACTCCGCTGCTGCCGCCAAGGCGTTCTGCTGCATGTACGTGTGCATCCGCCCGGCTGCGTCCCGGCCGTCGCGGATGGCCCAGACAACCAGGCTCGCGCCGCGCACGATGTCCCCGGCCGCGAACACGCCGGGCATGGCGGTCATTTGCGTGCGGTGGTCCACTTTCAGCGTGCCCCAGCGGCTGACCTCCAGCCCAGGCTGCTCCCACAGCCGCGGCAGTTCCTCCGGGTCGAAGCCCAGCGCCTTGATCACGAGGTCGGCCTCCAGGGTGAGGCGCTGGTCGCTAGACTCCACCGACTGCCGGCCGGAGGCGTCCGGCATGCCGAGCCGCATTTTCTGCACCCGCACGCCCGTCACGTGGTCGTTGCCCAGGAACGCCTCGGGCGCGGACAGCCAGACGAACTGCACGCCCTCCTCCTCCGCGTTTTTCACCTCGCGCATCGAGCCCGGCATGTTCACCTTGTCGCGCCGGTACAGGCACGACACGCTGGCCGCACCTTGCCGCACCGCGGTCCGCACGCAGTCCATCGCCGTGTCGCCGCCGCCGATCACCACCACGCGCTTGCCTTCGGCGTTGAAGCGCCCGCTGTCGAACTCCGGCACGGTGTCACCCAAGCCTTGCCGGTTGCTGGCGGTCAGGAAGTCCATCGCCTTTTCAATGCCCGGCAGCCCAGCGCCTGGGCCGCCGATGTCGCGTGCCTTGTACACGCCGGTGGCAATCAACACGCTGTCATGCCGCGCCCGCAACTCGGCGAAGCTCAGGTCGCGGCCCAGCTCCACGCCCAAGTGGAACTGGATGCCGCCCTCCTCCAGCAAGCGCCAGCGCCGGAGCACGATCTCTTTTTCCAGCTTGAAGCCGGGAATGCCGTAGATCATCAGCCCGCCCACCCGGTCATACCGGTCATAGACGTGCACCTGGTAGCCCCGGCTGCGCAGCCGTTCCGCCGCCGCAAGCCCGCCTGGCCCGGCGCCGATGATGCCGACCGACTGCGGCCGCTCCTGCTTTGGCGCCGGCGGCTTCACCCAGCCCTGTTCGAACGCGTGGTCAGTGATGAACCGCTCCACGGCGCCGATGGTGACGCTCTCGAACCCCTTCTCGATGACGCAGTTGCCCTCGCACAGCCGATCCTGCGGGCAGATGCGGCCACAAATCTCGGGGAACGTGTTGGTGGCGCTGCTAATCTCGTACGCCTCCTCCAGCCGGTTCTCCGCGGTGAGCTTCAGCCAGTCCGGGATGTTGTTGGAAAGCGGGCAGTGAACTTGGCAGAACGGCACGCCGCACTGGCTGCAACGCGATGCCTGCGCGCCTGCGCCGGCAGGGTCGAAGTCGGCGTAGATTTCGGCGAAGTCCTCCCGGCGCATGGAGGCCGTGCGCTTTGGCGGCGGCTGCTGCGGCAGGCGCACGAATTGCAGCATTTTGTCAGCCATACGCTATGCCTCCACACTACGGCCGCCACTTTGGCACCGGCGATGGTCGGTATAACGGAGTTTTGCGACTTTACCAGCGTAGAATTGATATTTAAGGCAGGAACACTGACCTGATTTCAGGCAAATCCGTTGAGAATCCAAGAAGCCACTCTCGCTCAAAGAGAATTATGACCGATACGGACCTATCGAGACAAGTTGCCGCAAAGCTGCTTTGGCTCAAAGCGTCATGTCGGCACCTCCTCCCGCTTGCCCCCTCCAACGCGATAGCGGTCCAAGTACTCCGGCACGACCAACTCCACCGGCGTTGGCGTGATCCCCAGTTCCGCCAGCCCCGGCATTCCCGGCGACACCACGTTGTCCCGTTGCAGCAGCAGCAACTGGTCCCGCGTGAACGGCTTGCCGGGCACCAGCTCGCCGATCCGCGCCTGGATGCGGGCCAGCCCCATCGGCACCTCAAGCAACGGCCGGTTGCGCCGGGTCTCCTTCAAGATCCAGGCCAGCAACTCCCGGAACGTCCACACCCGCGGTCCGCCCAGCTCATAGGTTTGGCCCGGCGCGTCCTCCCGGTCTAGCCCGGCCACCACCGCGTCCGCCACGTCGCCCACGTAAACTGGCTGGAACCTCGTGTCGCCCGAGATCACCGGCATCACCGGCAGCGTCATGGCCATGGCGCCGAACCGGTTGAAGAACTGATCCTCCGCCCCGAACACCAGTGAGGGGCGCAGGATCGTAGCACCTGGCATAGCCTCCCGCACCGCCGCCTCACCGGCCGCCTTGGCTTGTGCGTAGCGGCTGGGGCTGGAGGCATCGGCGCCAATGGCCGAGACCTGCACCATGCGCTGCACTCGTGCAGCGGCGGCGGCGCGGGCGATGCGGCCGGCGCCCTCGCCTTGCACGCGCATGAAGTCCCCCTCCCGGCGCTCCGTCAGGATGCCGACCAAGTTCACCACCAGGTCCGCGCCCTCCACCGCACGCGCGACCTGTGCGTCGCTGTGCAGCGACACATAGAGGGGCACGACCTGCCCAACCCGGCCGGTGACCATCAGCGGCTTCGACGCCTCGGTGTTCCGCCCGGCCACCCGCACGATGTGCCCCTGCGCCGCCAGCCGCTTCACCACATAGCGGCCAATGAAGCCGCTGCCGCCGAACACTGTCGCCACGCTGCGTGTCGCCATGAGCCATCTCCGGTTGATGCGCCTTGATATGCGCCGCGCCGCGGGGCCTCAAGGGACAGACCCGGCGGGCTAGACCGCGTATTGGGCTAAGTCGTACAACGGGTTGCGGAACAGGCTGTGCGAGTAGCGGTTGTAGCTCAGCGCCAGCGGACGCGCCTCGTGCTTGTCCGGCCCAAACTGGGCAACGATCAGCCCGTCGCCGCTGAAGCTTTCGTGCACGTCGTGCTCGGCAATCACGATCCCGCCCGAGTCCTCGACCTCAGCCAAGCAGCGCTGGTGCGTCAGCGGGTCGCCCGTGATGGCTTGGGCGTGGGTCGATACGAACGCTGTCCGGATGTGGCCCGCCCGCAGCAGGGTCCGGCATGACCGCAGCACATCCAGCTCCGCGCCTTGCGTGTCGCAATGCAGCACGTCCAGGCAATCGATCCCATGCCGCTCCATCAGGTCGGGCACCGCCACGCAGGGCAGCAGGACCTCGCCCGACCGCTCCGTCCTGAACGGCGCCGAAGGCGTTGAAACCGCGCCGGCGAAGGCCTGTTGGAACGCTGGCTCAAGCCCGTTCAACGCCGCGTTGCGCCGCCCGACCTCAAGGTTCGCTGTGTCAGGCTCCAGCACCCAGGCCCGGCGGCCCGGCATACCCTGCAGGAACCACAGGCTGTAATAAGCCCAGTACCCGCCCAACTCGACCATCGTCGCATCCGGCGCCAGGCGGGCCAGCATTTGGTGGAACGCCAGCTCCTCCTGCGGTTCATGGTGGCCGTGGCATCGGGAGATCAGCTCCGTCATCCACGCCCCGGAGTAGCCGTCGGCGAGCACCCGCAGCCCGTTGTGCATGATTTGCACGCGCGTGCCGTCCGCCTCCACATGAACCAGCCCGGCGTCCGCGACCTTGGGGATGCCCTCGGCGTCACGGCACCGGGCCGTCAGCCCAACCCGTTCGGCGTTGGTCAGCATGGCGGGCACGCTGCGGGCAAACTCGTCCGGGGGCATCGCGCCGCCATCCGGCCCCATGACGCGCCGGTGCTCCTCGCTGCCGAGCAAGGCTTGCAAAACCAACGTCGGGTCCCGGGTCCGCTCGATGACGGCGGTCCAGTGCCGCAAGCCCTGCGGGTCCACGGGCCGTCGCAGCACGAGGCGGTATAGCTGGTCCACATAGGCGTCCGGCGACATCGCCAAGGAGTGTGGAGCTTCCGTCATCGTGCCGTCGCCTTTGTATCTAGCCTGCCGCGCCCATCGTCCGGTGGCGCGCGTGGTGCGTCAATCGGCCCGCCCGCTCTGGCGCTGATAAGGATTGCCGCTTGACGCCGCCGCACGCCGCCGTTACCCACCCGTTCCACCGCACGGTTTGCCCAGGTGGCGGAATTGGTAGACGCGCAGGTTTCAGGTACCTGTGACCGCAAGGTCGTGAAAGTTCGAGTCTTTTCCTGGGCACCAACCCCCTTCCGTGGGTCACCGTGATGGCCGTGCTTCAACCAAGTGGCATCTACCTGCACCGCCATGACCTGCCGGCCGGGCTTGAACTCGGCCCTGTCGTCGCGGTCGACACCGAGACCATGGGGCTGAACCCGCACCGAGACCGGTTGTGCCTGGTGCAGATGTCCGCTGGCGACGGGGTGGCCCATCTGGTGCAACTCATCCCCGAGCGGCTCGGCGGGCACGGCTATGCCGCGCCCAACCTCACGCGCCTTATGGCGGACCCGGCCGTCACCAAGCTCATGCACTTCGCCCGCTTCGACGTGGCGGTGCTGCAGCAGGCGCTGGGCGTGACCGTGACGCCGGTCAAGTGCACTAAAATCGCCGCGAAGCTCGTGCGTACATTCACCGACCGGCACGGGCTCAAGGACTTGTGCCGTGAACTGCTGGGAATTGAGCTCTCGAAACAGCAGCAAACTTCGGACTGGGGTGCCCCGGAGCTGTCGGCCGAGCAGATGGCCTACGCCGCCTCCGACGTGCTGTACCTGCATGCGCTATGGGCGAAGCTCGAAGCATTGCTGGAGCGCGAAGAGCGATTGGCGCTGGCGGAGGCGTGTTTCGCGTTTCTGCCCACCCGTTGCCGGCTCGACTTGCTTGGTTACGAGGAGCCGGACATCTTCACGCATTAGGTGCCGCTTGCCTGCCATGGGCTGGCATTAGTTGACCCCCGGCACCCAGCCGCCCATACCTTAGCCCTATGGTCGCTGCCCTCAACCTTCCGCAGTCGTCGGATATCGACGTGGCCCAGGCGGTCCTCGCCGCCGAGGCGGCCGGGCTGCGCGCGCTCGCGGCCTCGCTCGACCGGCGCTTCACGGACGCGGTGGACCGGCTCGCCTTGTGCACCGGGCGCGTGGTGGTGTCAGGGATGGGCAAGTCCGGGCACGTCGGCCGCAAGGTCGCCGCCACTTTCGCGTCCACCGGCACGCCTGCATTGTTCGTGCACCCGGCCGAAGCGTCGCATGGGGACCTCGGCATGGTCGTGCCCGGCGACGCGGTGCTGGCGCTGTCCAACAGTGGCGAGACGGCGGAGCTTGCGGACATCGTGGCCCACGCGCGCCGGTTCGGGCTGCCGCTCATCGCCATCACCGGACGCCCCGCCTCCGCTTTGGCACGGGCAGCCGACATCGTGTTGCTGCTGCCGGCGGCGGCCGAGGCCTGTCCCATGGGCCTGGCGCCCACCACCAGCACGACCATGCAGTTGGCGCTCGGTGATGCGCTGGCCGTCGCGTTGCTGACCCGGCGCGGCTTCACCGCCACCGACTTCTCGGCGAACCACCCCGGCGGCAAGCTCGGCGCGCAACTCCGCCGGGTGTCCGACCTGATGCACCGGGGCGACGCCGTGCCGCTCGCGCCGCCGGACCTGCCGATGGACCGGGCGCTGCTGCTGATGACCGGCAAGGGTTTCGGCTGCCTGGGTGCGGTCGCAGACGGGCGGCTAGTGGGCGTGCTGACGGACGGGGACTTGCGCCGGGCCATGGGGCCGGACCTGCTGGGCCGTAACGTATCCAGCGTGATGAACCCCGAACCTCGTACCATTGGCCCTGACGCCCTCGCCGCCGACGCGTTGCGCGCGCTGGGCGGACCGCGGCCGGTGACCAGCTTGTTCGTTGTGGACGCGGAGCGCCGGCCGCTCGGCATCCTGCACATCCATGACCTTTTGCGCGCCGGTGTGGCATGAGCGCGGCGCCGCGCCCCTTGTCGCCGGCGCCGCGGCCCACGGAGCGGCTGCGCGCCGCCGGACCGGCCCGTATGCGCCAGGCGCCCACGGCGCGGCGGATCGCGCGCCGGCGCTTCTTCGTGACTGCCACCAAGTGGCTGCTGCCGGTCGCGGCGCTCGGCTTGCTGAGCACGATCGCGGTGTGGCCCGAGGTGATGCGGCTGCAGGACCAAGGGCGCGTGGTGTTCCGCCGCGCGTTCAGCGTGGACCCGGACAGCGCACGGATGCAGGCGCCGCGCTACCGTGGCGTGGACGAGCGTGGCCGTCCCTACACTATGACCGCCGACTGGGCCACGCAGGACGGGCCGCAGCGGGTGCTGATGGCCGAGCCGAAGGGTGACTTGGTGCTGGAAAGCGGCGGCTGGTTGTTGGTACAAAGCCGGGAAGGCGTCTATGTCCAGCATGCCGGCCAGTTGGACCTGTCAAAGGACGTGCAGCTTTACCGCGACGACGGCACCATGCTGCGGACCGAGACGGCGGCGATCGACGTAAAGGCGGGCGCAGCCGCCAGCAATGACCAGACCCACGCCGAGGGCCCGTTCGGTGAGCTGGACGCGCAGGGCTTCACCTTGACGGAGAAAGGCGCGGTGATTCAGTTTCAAGGGCCGGCGCGGCTTGTGCTGCGAGGGTCGAAGTGAAAGGCCTGGCCACCAGCCTCCTGTGGTTCTCCCTCGTGCCCCTGGGCGTATCCGCGGGCCATGCCCAGGTGATCGACTTCTCCAAGGGCGGCCCGGTCGAGGTAACCGCAAGCGACGGCATGGAGTGGCGGCAGAACGAGCAGATGGTGATTGCCCGCGGCAAGGCGCGTGCCGTGCGGGGCGATGTCACCGTCACGGCCGACCGCCTGATTGCCCGCTACCGCCGCAAGGCTGGAGCGGCGGCGTCCCTGGCCGCGTCCGCCCAACCGCCGGCCGCGGTCAGTGGCGGAGCAGTCGATACAGGCTCGAACGAGATTTACCGTCTCGAAGCCGAGGGCAACGTGCGCATCTTCACCGCGACCGATCTCGCGGAGGGGGACCGGGCGGTCTATGACATTGACCAGGCCGTGCTGTTGTTGACGGGCGAGTCGCTCAAGCTCACGACGCCGCAGCAGGTGCTGACGGCGCGGGATAGCATGGAGTACTGGTCGCAGAAGCGCATGGCCGTCGGCCGCGGGCTCGCGACGGTCACCACATCGGACGGCCGCCGGCTGTCCGGGGACACGCTGGTGGGCTACACGTCCCCGCCGGCCGCGCCAGGCGCGGCTCCGAAAGCGCCGGCTGCCACGGAGGGCAAAGACCCCTTGCTGGCCTCGGGCAAGCTGCAGCGGGTCGAGGGTTTCGGCAATGTCGAGGTCCGTACCGCGACCGAGACCATCCGCGGCGCCCGTGGTGTTTATGTGCCCGATACCGGCATTGCTCGCCTGGCCGGCATGGTCCGCATCACCCGTGGGCAGACCCAGCTCAATGGCGACGAGGCCGTGGTCAACATGCGGACCGGTATTTCGACCCTGTCCCGCACCGGGTCCAGCCGCGTGCAGGGCCTGGTGGTGCCGAACGATGCCGGAGCGGGCGCACCCCCGGCCAAGCAGTGAAGGACGGCCTGCAACTTATCCCCGGCGGCGCCCACGTTGGCGTTGGCTCCGGCAGCGGCCTGATGGCGTCAGCCGTCGGCAAGACCTACCGGAAGCGCCCTGTCGTGCGGAACGTCACGGTCCAGGTTCGCCGCGGCGAGGCCGTTGGCCTGCTGGGACCGAACGGCGCTGGCAAGACCACGACGTTCTACATGATCGTCGGCCTGGTCCGGCCGGACAGCGGCGTCATCAGCCTGGACGGGCAGGACATCACCGGCCTGCCAATGTACCGGCGGGCGCGCTTGGGCATTGGCTACCTGCCGCAGGAGGCGAGCGTGTACCGCGGCCTCAATGTCGAGCGCAACATCATGGCCTCGCTTGAGGTGGTCGAGCCGGACCCGGACCGGCGCAGCCTCATGCTGGACGAGTTGCTGACCGAGTTCGGCATCGCCCATCTCCGCCGCACCCCGGCGCTGGCGCTCTCGGGCGGGGAGCGGCGTCGGGTCGAGATTGCCCGCGCGCTCGCATCGCAGCCCAACTACATCCTGTTGGACGAGCCGCTGGCCGGCATCGACCCAATCGCGGTCGGCGAAATCCGCGACCTCGTGTCTCACCTGAAGGACCGCGGCATCGGCGTGCTGATCACTGACCATAACGTGCGCGAAACGCTGGAGATTATCGACCGCGCCTACATCATGCACGACGGCCAGCTTCTGATGGAGGGGCGTCCGCACGAGGTGGTGGCACACGAGGACGTGCGCCGCGTCTATCTTGGCGAAAGGTTTAGCTTGTAAGCTGCCGCCCATGGCGATGGGTCCACGACTGGAGTTCAGGCAGACACAATCCTTGGTCATGACGCCGCAACTGCGTCAGGCCATCAAGCTGCTGCAGTTCACCAACCTCGAAGCCGCCGCTTTCGTCGAGCAGGAGCTGGAGCGCAACCCGTTGCTGGAGCGCGATGAGCGCCAGGATGCCCAGCCGGAGCGCCCTGCCCCGGACCAACGGCCGGAAGTGCTGGCGAACCTGGACGCGGTGGCTCTGCTGCGGCGGGAAAAGCTGCCTGAGTCGGTGGAGTCGGACCACACCAACACCTATGACCCAGGCGGCGCCAGCGACGGCGAGAGCTACGCCGGCAGCACGCGCGGGGCCATGCGGCAGGAGGGTGACGACCGCGGCATCGATGACCTGATCGAAGCGCCGCGCAGTCTCCGCGCCCACCTCGGCGAGCAGCTTCGGCTCAGCTTTCCGGACCACGGCGACCGTGTGATCGGGGCGCAGCTCATTGCCCTGCTGGACCCAGCCGGACGCGTGACCGCCAGCACATGCCAGCTCGCTGCGGCGCTTGGGGTCGACGTCGCCCGGGTGGAGCGTATCCGCGCCCGCATGCAGCGGTTCGATCCGCCGGGCCTGTTCGCGCGGGACCTGCGGGAGTGCCTGGCCGCCCAACTCGCCGACCGCAACCGGCTTGACCCGGCGATGCAGGCGCTGCTCGACAACCTCGACATGCTGGCCCGGCGTGACATGCGCGGGTTGATGGCGGTGTGCGGCGTGGACGCCGAGGACATGACGGAGATGGTGGCGGAGCTGCGCGCCTTGGACCCCAAGCCCGGCGCAGGGTTCGAGGCTACGCCGCTGCTGCAGGTGATCCCGGACGTGCTGATGCGCGCTGCGCCGGACGGCGGCTGGATCTTGGAGCTGAACCCCGACACCATGCCGCGCGTGCTGGTCAACGAGGTGTATCACGCCCGGGTCAGCGCCCAGTTGAACGGCAGCTCCGGCAAGGAGGCGCGGACGTTCCTGGGCGAGAACCTGTCCAGTGCGAACTGGCTGGTGAAGTCCCTGCAGCAACGGGCCAACACCATCCTGAAGGTCGCGGCTGAGGTGGTACGCCAGCAGGACCGGTTTTTTCGCGGCGGCGTCGGCCAGTTGCGGCCATTGATCCTGCGGGATGTCGCGAGCGCCGTGGAGATGCACGAGAGCACCGTAAGCCGGGTCACGGCCAACAAGTACATCGCGACCCCACGCGGAGTCCTTGAGCTGAAATATTTTTTCACCGCCTCCATCAACGCCACCAGCGGGGGCGAGAGCCACAGCGCCGAAGCCGTACGCCATCGCATTCGCGCCCTGGTTGGGGCGGAAGTGGCCGGAGACGTGTTGTCCGATGACGCAATTGTTGCGGCTTTACGGCGGGAAGGCGTGGACATTGCCCGCCGGACCGTGGCCAAATACCGGGACGCCTTGCGTATTCCAAGCTCAGTGCAACGCAAGCGAGAAAAGGCGATGCCGGCCTAAGTTAACCAGGCAAGAACAGACGGGAGCGGGCGCATGCAGATCACGGTGTCGGGCAAGCAAGTGGAGCTTTCAGACGCGTTGCGGGTGCGTGTGGCGGAGCACCTGGACGTGATCGCCGGGAAATACTTCGACCATGCGCTTGAGGCGAATGTCACCTTCAGCCGGGCGCGCAGCTTTTTCACCTGCGACATTAACGTTCACGCCGGCCGCGGCCTCACGCTTCGCGGCGAAGGCGAGGCCGCTGACGCCCACAGCGCATTCGACGACGCAGCCGAGCACATCGCCAAACGCCTCCGCCGCTACCGGCGGCGGGTGAACGAGCACGCGCGCGACCTGGCCCACCGCGCACGTCCCGAAGCTGGCCGGCAATACGTGTTGCGCCAGGACGAGGACAGCGGATCGAACGGCGTGACCGTCCCCAGCGAGACGCCGGCATATGCGACGGTGATCGCTGAGTCGCCGGCGGAAATCAACACTCTCTCAGTGGGCGAAGCGGTCATGCGGATGGACCTGGCGGACCAGCAACTACTGATGTTCCGCAACAGCGCCACCACGGAGCTGAACGTGGTCTATCGCCGTTCGGACGGCAACATTGGCTGGATCGACCCGACCGCCGCAAAGTAGCAGGCGTAAGCGCCCTCTCCCGAACACGGGAGAGGCGCCCGGTCAATGCACCAGGGCGGGCACCATCTCATGCTGCATGATTGCCGCGACCGCCATGTCGCAATCCGCGGCCACCGCCATGGGAGACCCGTCAGCGGCGTAAATAGCGAACGCGGTCGCGCCATCCATCCACACTGGCTTTACGTAGGCCAAGTGGGCCATGCCGAGTTGCATGAGCTGGGCCTGGGTCAGCTTGCGGATATCCAGGATTTCACCAGCCGAGCCAGCGTTCATCTCGGCGTCCTGAGGCGTGTTCTGGTCGACTTCCATAATCTAATCTCCTGCGTGACCGGGCGCGACTGTCTGCCAACGCCAGGGCTGCGAAGCAGTTGGGCCCACGGCCGCGAGCCTCAATCAGTTCTTCGTGTCTAAGAAATGCTACAGCGGCGCGCTTATTTTGGATGCAGGCGCAGCATCCTGTGGGCGCTAATCCCGCTCGGGCGTTGCATCCACCGTCTGGCCCGGCCTGCCGACCTCGCTCGGTTTGCCGATCTCAATGGTCCGCACCCTCACCTCCGGTTGCGGCCGGGCCAGGTCGATATGCAGCAGGCCGTTGTCGAGCCACGCGCATTTGACCTCAATCCCCTCCGCCAGCACGTAGGCGCGCTGGAACTGGCGGGCCGCAATGCCACGGTGGATGTAAACCCGGCCGGAGGTGTCGTCCGTCTGCCGACCGCGGATCACGAGCTGGTTGTCCTCCTGCGTGATCTGCAGGTCATCCATCGTGAACCCGGCCACCGCCAGGGTGATGCGAAGGCCGCTCGGCCCGGTTTGCTCGATATTGTAGGGGGGATAGCCGTCGTTCGAGGTCTTGGACGCACGCTCAAGCATCTGCTCGAGATGATCGAACCCCAGGAACATCGGCGATGTAAACATCCGTGTGGTCATTAGCCTCCTCCAAAGAGCGAAGCGTGGGCCGGCACCCAATCGCGGCATGCCGATCACAGCAATGTTGGCAGTTGCTGCCCCTGATGCAAGCCCATGCAGCCACATCGCCCACCTTCATACGCCGGTCTTCTCTGATAGGTCAGTCCATTGAACCCGGCGCTGCGCCCGGCTACATCGCAGCAAATGCCCAGCGAAACACTCGCGCCGCCAGCAGCGCCCACCCTGACAATCCTGACCCCGCCTCACCCGGCGCTTCGAGCCAAGACCCGTAGAGTCGGCCCCGAACATGCGGACCAGGTGCGGAACCTGCTGCCGCACCTGTTTGCCACGATGTATGCTGCGCCAGGGATCGGCCTCGCGGCGCCCCAGGTCGGCGTGAACCTGCGCCTCGCGGTCGTGGACTTGGCGCCGGACAAAACGCCTGCGCCCATGGTGCTCATCAATCCCGAGATCACCCGGGTCAGCGAGGATTGGGCCGTGCGGGAGGAGGGCTGCCTGTCGCTGCCGGGCCACTACGCGGACGTGTCCCGGCCCGCCCGCGTGCAGGTCCGCTATGAGGACGCCAGCGGCGCAAAGCGGGAGCTGGAGGCCGACGGCTTGCTGGCGGCCTGCTTGCAGCACGAGATCGACCACCTGGATGGCGTGCTGTTCGTCGATCACCTGTCTGCGTTGAAGCGCAACATGATCCTGCGCAAGCTGGCCAAGGAGCTGAGGACCAAGGGCAAGGCGTGACCCCGCTTCGCCTGGCGTTCATGGGCAGCCCGGCCTTCGCGGTGCCGGCGCTGCGGGCGCTGCATGCGGCTGGACACCGGGTTCTCGCGGTTTATAGCCAGCCGCCCCGGCCGGCCGGCCGCGGCAACCGCGTCACGCCGTGCCCGGTCCATGCCGAAGCCGAGCGCCTGGGCTTGCCAGTCCGCACCCCCGTACGCCTGCGCCGGGACACCGAGGCGCACGCGGCATTCGCGGCCTTGGATCTCGACGCTGCCGTGGTCGCCGCCTATGGCCTGATCCTGCCGCAGGAGATGCTGGACGCCCCCCGCCGCGGCTGCCTCAACATCCACGCGAGCCTGTTGCCACGTTGGCGCGGTGCGGCGCCCATCCAGGCGGCGGTGCTGGCGGGCGATGCGGAAACCGGCGTCACCATCATGCAAATGGACGCGGGCCTGGACACCGGCCCGATGCTGCTGCGCGCCGCCACCCCCATCGGTCCGGCCACCACGGCGGCCATGCTGCACGATACGCTTGCGGAGTTGGGCGCTGGCCTGGTGCTGCAAGCCCTGGCGCACCCTTCTGCCCCGGTGCCGCAGCCCGAAGGCGCCACTTACGCCCCAAAGCTCACCCGGGACAGCGGACGGCTGGACTGGACCCGGAGCGCCGTGGAGCTGGACCGCCAGGTGCGCGGCCTTGTACCCTGGCCGGGCACCTGGACGCTGTGGGGCGCCGAGGCGCTGAAGGTGCACGCGGCCACGCCGGAACCGGGCGATGGCCCGCCTGGCGTCGTGCTGGACGACCGTTTGCTGGTCGCAACCGGCGCCGGGACGCTGCGGCTGTTGCGGGTACAGCGCCCGGGCCGCCCGCCCATGGACGCCGCCGCCCTGCTGCGCGGCGCCTCCATCGCGCCGGGAACCATGCTCGGGTGACCGCCTGGGCCTTGCTGCTGGAGTATGACGGCACGCCATTCGTCGGTTGGCAGCGTCAGGCGGTCGGCGTGTCCGTGCAACACGTGCTCGAAACCGCCGCCGCCCGCCTCAATGCCGGCGTCCGGGTGCCAAGCGTCGCGGCCGGGCGCACCGACGCCGGGGTGCACGCGGCCGGGCAGGTCGTGCTGCTGTCGCTGCGGGAGGGGTTCGGCGCCGGACAGGTCCGGGACGCGCTCAACTTCCATATGCGGCCCCATCCGGTTGTGGTGCTCCAGGCCGAGCCTGCGCCACTGGGCTGGAACCCACGTTTCGCCGCGATCGGGCGCAGCTACGCCTACCGCATCCTCAACCGCCGCGCCCGGCCGGCGCTGGACCGCGACCGCGCCTGGCATGTCGACCGCCCGCTCGACGCCTGCGCCATGATGGAGGCGGCGGCGCACCTGCGGGGCCAGCACGACTTCACCAGCTTCCGCGCCACGGCCTGCCAGGCCAAAAGCCCCATCCGCACCCTTGACCGTCTCGACGTGCAGCGCGAGGGCGAGGTGTTGACCATTCACGCCGACGCCCGAAGCTTCCTGCACCATCAGGTCCGCAACATAGCCGGCACGCTGAAATTGGTGGGCGAAGGCCGGTGGCGTCCAGCCCAGGTGCGTGACGCCCTGCTGGCCCGTGACCGGCGCGCCGGCGGTCCCACCGCGCCGCCAGAGGGGCTTACCCTGTTGGAGGTGCGCTACCCGGTGAACCCGTTCCCAGCCACCCCATGACCAGCAGCGGCCCGACCGCCAGCGCGAACGTCCCGACGCTCACCAGCCCCACCACCACCGCCGCCCGGCCGCGTGACAAGTCCAGCCCGTGCCGGGCCAGAAGCCACTGCAACCACAGCATGTACCCCACGAACGCCACAACCCCCAGCCGCAGCGCACCCTCCGCTGAAAGTCCCAGCCCGACCGCCAACTGCATCCCAATGGCCAACGGAACGGCCGCGAGCGGCAGCGCGCACTGGCACCAGTTGAACGCGGTGGCGTAGCGGCACCACCAGTCCTCCCGGTCCCAGTACCGCGCGACCGCGTGCGACAGCACCGGCGGCGCCAACTGCGCCACGACGCTGAACAGCAGCAGCGCCAGCGCGCCTTCCAGCCCCACCCGGTCCAGCACTAACGCCGTGCCCACCAATGGGAACGCGATCAGCGGCGCGAGGCTCGCCAGGAACGACTGTGGCGTGCCGCCGAACTGCGCCAGCCCGTCGACCCGTCCCCGCGCCAGCCGCGCGACGCCCAATAACGGGTTGAGCCGCGCCCCGCTCACGCGAACCCCGCCAGCACGGCCCGGTAAACGTCCGCCAGTTGCCGCAACTCCCTGACCGGCACCGCCTCGTCCGTCTTGTGCATGGTCGCCCCCACCAGCCCGAACTCCGCCACAGGGCAGTACCGCGCGATGAACCGGGCGTCCGACGTGCCGCCTCCGGTGTCCAGCCGAGGCTCCACGCCGCAAGCCGCCGCGACGGCCTGCCGCAACGCATCAATGCGCGGGCCTGGCTCGGTCAGGAAGCTCTCGCCAATGATAACCGCATCCAACGTGAACCGGTCCGAGTGCTGCGCCATGGCGGCACGCAGCCAGGCCTCCAGCGCAGCGCCAGTGTGCAGGTCGTTGAACCGGATGTTCAGCCGGGCCGACGCGCGTCCGGGTATCACGTTGGTGGCTGGGTTGCCCACGTCCACGCTGGTGACCTGCAACGTCGACGGCTCGAACCGCGCGCTGCCACCGTCCAGCGGCACGGACACCAGGGCCGCAAGCGCCCGCAACAGCCGGTGCACCGGGTTGTCCGCGTGCTGCGGATAGGCGGCGTGCCCCTGGGTGCCCTCGA
Organism: uncultured Acetobacteraceae bacterium; assembly: GCA_964242575.1. GTDB lineage: Bacteria > Pseudomonadota > Alphaproteobacteria > Acetobacterales > Acetobacteraceae > JANPPS01. The sequence continues at coordinate 20,015 of CAXTCN010000075.1, forward strand.
AGGTGACCGTGGCGTTGAGGCTGCCGCGCCGGCCGATCTTGATCACGTCGCCCAGCCGGGCCGGGTTGGTCGGCTCTCCCACTAGGCACAGGTCCGGGATGTGCCCGTGCGACGCCATCCAGTCCAGTACGCGCACAGTGCCGTCGGTCGCCGGCCCCTCCTCGTCGCCAGTAATCAGCAGGCTTACGGAACCGGATGGCGCGCTGCCCTGGTGGTCTTCGGCCGCGGCCACGAAGGCGGCGATGGCGCCCTTCATGTCGCAGGCGCCGCGTCCATACAGCACGCCATCCTGGATATGGCCTCCGAACGGATCGGCTCGCCACGCCCCCTCGCCTGGCGGCACCACGTCCGTGTGCCCGGCAAAGCACAGATGCGGCCCGTCGTGCCCGATCCGCGCAAACAGGTTCGGCGTGGCGCCGAACGGCAGGTGCGTGACGGTGAAGCCGATACGGCTCAGCTCCCGTGCCAGCACGTCCTGCGCGCCTCCATCGTCCGGCGTCACCGAACGGCAGCGGATCAAAGCCTGCGCCAGCGGCAGCGGATCGGCGGTCATGGCTGCGCCGTCCTAGTCCCGCAACAGGTCGTTGATGGAGGTCTTGGCCCGTGTCCGCTCATCCACCCGCTTCACGATGACGGCGCACGCCAACGCCGGACCCGGCGATCCGTCCGGCAACGCCCGTCCCGGCAACGTGCCCGGCACAACCACTGAGTACGCCGGCACCCGGCCGTATCGCACCTCCCCTGTCTCCCGGTCCACGATCTTAGTGGAGCCGCTCAGGAACACGCCCATCGCCAACACGCTGCCGCGCTCGACGATCACGCCCTCGACCACCTCCGACCGTGCGCCGATAAAGCAGTCGTCCTCGATGATGGTCGGGTTCGCCTGCAACGGCTCCAGCACGCCGCCCAGCCCCACACCACCCGACAGATGGCAGTTCCGGCCGACCTGGGCACAACTGCCGACCGTCGCCCAGGTATCGACCATCGTCCCGGCGCCGACGTAGGCGCCCACGTTCACGAAGCTCGGCATCAGGATGACATTGGGCGCGATGTGCGCGCTGTGCCGTACGATGGCGCCGGGCACCGCGCGGAAGCCGGCCTCGGCGAAGCGGTTTTGCCCCCAGCCCTCGGTCTTGAGCGGCACCTTGTCGAACGCGGAACCCGGGCCGACGCCGTCCTTGATCGCCGAGTCGTTCAGCCGGAATGATAGCAGGACGGCCTTTTTCAGCCAATCGTTGACCACCCAACCCCCATCCCGCGGCTCCGCCACCCGCAACGCGCCCCGGTCCAGGCCGTCCAGCGCCGCAAGCACCACATCCCGGTCAGCACCTGCCGTCTTTACGGACAAGCTGTCGCGCCGGTCCCACAAGGCTTCGACGGCTGGGCGCAAGGCGGGGTCGGGCATGGCGTAGAATTCCGGTCTGGAGAATGCGGGGGACCATGCTGGGCGGCTCCGGAGGTGTCAACGCACCCGCCGGTGATGCCACACACCCATTAACCTCTTGTTCATTCCGATTGCCCATAATGCCATCGCAAGGAGCACACGAGCCATGCCGGTACTAACCGACCCAACCGGGTCAAACAGATTAAATGCGACATTGCTGGAAAGCCATCATCGGTGGCGGGCATTCAGCGCGCTAGCGGTGGACTTCGTCTTCGAGACGGATGGGAATGGGCGGCTGACGTTTTTAGCGCCTGACACCGTGTTGGGGTGGTCCAGTCCGGCTCTGATGACGCAACCGGCTGCGTGCCTGCTGACCGGACATCAGGCTGGTTGCGCAGACCCGTTCCACACCGCGACCCCCATGCACAACCAGCGCACCTGGCTTACCGGCGCAAACGGCGCCAGCCATTGCTTCGCCATCAGCTCCGAGCCGATGCTGGACGGAGCCGGCCGGCCCAACGGCACCCGCGGCGTCGGTGTGGACGTGACCATACGTGAACGCGCGGACGCACAGACCGCCGCGGCGCTGCGCCGGGGCGAGGTGCTAGAGCAGATCCTAAGCCAAATGCGACAGGAGGTTCTGGCGCCCCTCATGATGGAGACGGTGCTGACCGCGCTGGCACGTGCGCTGGGCGCCTCAGGCGCCGGGGTGATGGACCTCTCGTCTGGTCCGGCGACGGGCATGGCCTATGCTGTCGGAGCTGATCCAGCCCCAGTGTTGGGGGACGCGCAGGCGTTGTTGGCGCGCGACGATGAGTGCGCGGCCCAGGGGCTGACCGCAGACGGCCACCAGCTCCTGGTCTGCCTGGCCTCCACCCGGTTTGGGGAGCGTGCCGGCCTCGTGGCCTGGCGCGCCGGGTCAAGCCGCGCTTGGGATGCCAATGATCTCACGCTCGCCAGTTCAGTCACCGGCCTGGTCCGCATCGTGCTGGAGCATGAAGCCATCCAGCGGGAACTAGCGCGTCAGGCTCGCACCGATCCGCTTACGGGCTTGCTGAACCGCCGGGCATTCTTGGAGGAAACCGCTCGTCGCATCGACCGGTTGGACCGGGAGGGCCTGCCTGGCACGCTCATGTTCATCGACCTCGACCGGCTTAAGCCCTTGAACGACCGCTTGGGGCATGAGGCTGGAGACGCGGCTCTTGTGCTGACGGCTGCCCTGCTGCGCCGCACCTTCCGCCCATCCGACCTGGTGGCGCGCCTGGGCGGAGATGAGTTCGCGGTGTGGCTGGACGGCTCCGATGAGCTGACGGCGGCAGAACGGGCCGAAAGCCTGCGCCTAGCAGTCTGTCGGACTTAACGCGACGTGGATGGACACGGTAGGATCGGC
>CAXTCN010000076.1:0-22579 GCA_964242575.1 uncultured Acetobacteraceae bacterium
ATCGAGGTGGACGTGGACTGCATCTCGGACGGCGAGACGGTCTATGTCGCGGGCGTCATGGAGCACATCGAGGAGGCCGGCATCCACTCCGGCGACAGCGCGTGCTCGCTCCCCCCGTACTCGCTGTCGCCCAGCACCATCACCGAGCTGAAGGCGCAAACCGAGGAGATGGCCCGCGCGCTCAAGGTGGTCGGCCTGATGAACGTGCAGTTCGCCATAAAGGACGACGCGATCTACGTGCTGGAGGTGAACCCGCGCGCCTCCCGCACCGTGCCGTTCGTGGCAAAGGCGACCGGGGTGCCAATCGCCAAAATCGGCGCGCGGGTCATGGCAGGGGCGCGGCTCAGCGAGTTCAAGCTGGACGACGACGCGGTGGCCCCGCACGTTGCAGTCAAGGAAGCGGTGTTCCCGTTCGCCCGCTTCGTGGGCGTGGACACCATCCTCGGCCCGGAGATGAAGTCCACCGGCGAGGTGATGGGCCTGGACGCCAGTTTCGAGCGGGCGTTCGCTAAATCGCAGCTTGGCGCCGGGGTGAAGCTGCCGGACGCGGGCACGGTGTTCCTGTCGGTGCGGGACAACGACAAGGTTGGCCTCGTGCCCATGGCCCGGCGGCTGACCGACATGGGGTTCTCGATCCTCGCCACCCGCGGCACGGCCTCCCGCATCCGTGACGCCGGGCTGCCGGTGCGCCAGGTGAACAAGGTGCTGGAGGGCCGGCCGCACTGCGTCGATGCGATTCGCTCTGGCGAGGTGCAGCTCGTGATTAATACGGCCGGGTCGGTGCAGTCGGTGGCGGACAGCTTCGACATCCGGCGCAGCGCGTTGCTGCACGGCGTGCCGCATTACACTACGATAGCTGGCGCGCGCGCGGCGGTGCACGCCATTGCGGCGCTCAAGGCGGGGACGCTTGAAGTCGCGCCGCTACAGTCATACTTTCGCGGATCGTTTTAGGCGTCTTTTACATAGACTAGGGGATCGCGACTTTGCAGAAGTTTCCCATGACCGGCCCTGGGCTGCTGCGGCTGGAAGAGGAGCTGCGGCACCTGAAGTCAGTTGAACGCCCGGCCATCATCCGGGCCATCGCCGAGGCGCGCAGCCACGGCGACCTGTCGGAGAACGCCGAGTACCACGCGGCGCGCGAACGCCAGTCCTTTGTGGAAGGCCGGGTGATCGAGCTGGAGGAGATTGTTTCGGCCGCCGAGGTAATTGACCCTTCGACCCTGTCCGGGGACCAAGTGAAGTTCGGCGCCCACGTGAAGCTTGTGGACGAAGAGACTGATAAAGAAGCGACTTATCAGATTGTCGGCGTGCATGAGGCGGACATTAAGCACGCACGCCTCAGCATTTCCTCCCCGTTGGCGAAGGCGCTGATCGGCAAGAAGGTCGGCGAAACTATCTCGGTGCCGGCGCCGGGCGGGGACCGGGCGTACGAGATTTTGTCCGTGCAGTTCATGTGACCCTGTTGCAGCCCCAACTTGGGGGCCGTCACATCATCGGCTTTGCGGACGTCCAGGCTGCGGCTGGCCGCATCGCCGGACAGGTGCTGCGTACGCCTGCGCTTTACTCCGACGCAATCAGCCGGGCCACCGGCGCGCACGTTACGCTCAAGCTCGAGAACCTGCAGGCGATTGGATCCTTCAAGGAACGTGGCGCCGCGAACCGGCTGGCGTTGTTGACCGCGGAGGAACGCCGTGCCGGTGTTGTGGCGATGTCGGCCGGCAATCATGCGCAGGCAGTGGCACGCCACGCCGGGCTGCTGGGCATCCACGCCACCATCGTGATGCCGGAGTTCACGCCAACCACCAAGGTCATGCGGACCCGCGCCTGGGGGGCGGAGGTCGTGCTGCATGGCGACACCCTGGCGGACGCGGCGCTGCATGCCTGGAGCCTTGCGGCGCGCGATGGCTTGGTGTTCATCCATCCTTATGACGACCCGGACGTGATGGCCGGCCAGGGCACGCTCGCGCTTGAGTTGCTGGAGGACGCGCCGGACCTCGATGTCCTGGTAATCCCGGTGGGCGGTGGCGGCTTGATCGCCGGGTGCGCCGTGGCCGCCCAGGCGATGCGGCCCGGCATTGAGATCGTGGGCGTGGAGGTCGCGGCCTACGCCTCGTTGCAGCAGACCTTGGCCGGCGAGCCGGTACGGACCGGCGGGGCCACCATCGCCGAGGGCATCGCCGTGCACCAAATTGGCGCGACGTGCCTCGACGTGCTGCGCGGCCGGGTGTCCGAGGTGCTGGTGGTGCCGGAGCGCGTGGTCGAGGACGCGATTGCGCTGCTGGCGGAGGGGGCCAAGCAGGTGGCAGAGGGCGCAGGCGCCACCGGAATTGCTGCGTTGTTGCAGCATCCTGCCCGTTTTGCCGGTCGGCGCGTGGGCGTGCCGGTGTGCGGTGGCAACATCGACGGCCGCATCCTTGCCAACGTGCTGCTGCGCGGGCTGTTGCGCGACGGCCGGTTGCTGCGGCTCAACATGGACATTCCGGACCGGCCTGGCGTGCTGGCGGACATCGCCGGGCGCATCGGCGTCTCTGGCGGCAACATTATCGAGGTCGTGCACCAGCGGCTGTTCGATGCGCCCAGCGTGCAAACCGCGGAGCTGGAGCTGATGGTCGAGGCACGGGACCCGGCCCATGCGGACGCGATCACGCAGTCGTTGGCCGGAACCTACACCGTGCGGCGGGTCTGATGCGACGCCGCGCCCTGCTCGCGGCGGGTGCGACCTTGGCAGTGCCGGCGCGGGCGCAGGCTTCCTCCGTGGACCTGCAACTTGTGCTGGCGGTCGATGTCTCGCGGTCAATCGACGACGACGAGTCCCGGCTGCAACGCGAGGGTTACCGCCAGGCCATGATCGACCCGCGGGTGGTGCGGGCGATTGAAGGCGGGATGCTGGGCGCCATCGCCGTCGCTTATGTCGAGTGGGCGGGATGGACCTACCAGCAGCTTGTGCTGCCCTGGACGCGGATCGCCAGCGTGGCCGACGCCGCGGCCTGGTCCGGGCGCCTGGCGGACAGTCCGCGCCAAAGCATGTCCTGGACCAGCATATCCGGGGCGCTGGCATTCAGCGGCCGTGTGTTGGAAACCTGCCCCTTCGAGGGCACCCGGCGGGTCGTGGACGTCTCCGGCGACGGCGTGAACAACCAAGGCCCGCCGGCGGAGTACGAGCGTGACCAACTAGTGGCTGAAGGGGTGACCATCAACGGCCTGCCCATCGTGAATGATCGGCCGAACTTCGGCGTGGTCCCGGCACGTGAGTTGGAGCCATACTACCGCGAGGCCGTCATCGGCGGCCCGGGCGCGTTCCTGATTGTGGCGGAAGACTTCACTACGTTCGGAGAAGCCGTCCGGCGCAAATTGATCCAGGAAATCGCGTAGGCCGTTAGCTCGGCTGGAACGTGAGCGACACGCCGTTCATGCAGTAACGCAAGCCGGTCGGCGCCGGGCCGTCGGGAAACACATGGCCCAGATGACTGCCGCATCGGCTGCAATGCACCTCGGTGCGGACCATGCCCCAGGCGCGGTCCTCGGTGGTGCCGATCGCGTCACGCGCCACTGGCTGGAAAAAGCTCGGCCAACCCGTGCCGCTCTCGAACTTCGCGTTGGTCTGGAACAACGGCTGGCCGCAGCCGGCGCACTCGTAAATGCCGTCCCGCTTCTCGGCGTTGAGCGGGCTGGTGCAAGCGCGCTCGGTGCCGTGGCCCCGCATGACCTTGAACTGCTCGGGCGTGAGTATGGCGCGCCACTCGGCGTCGGTGTGGGTCACAGGGAACGTCTCGGCAGGCTTGGTCTTGGTCGAGAACAGCGACATGGCAGCCTCAATAATTTGATTTGTCGAATATGGTGCGGACGCAAGTAGCCTCAAGCTACAGGAACCCGGTCGAGAACCAGGGCACCGCCGCGACCAGGACCAGGCCAATAATCAGCGCTCCGAGGTAGGGCCAAATTCGTCGCATCGCCGCGTCCGGGCTGACACGGCCAATCGCGCAGGCGGCGTAGTAGCCCACCCCGAACGGCGGCGCGAACAGTCCGACGCCCATCGCCAGCACGACCACCATGGCGTAGTGCACATCGTTGATCCCAAGCGACTTTGCGATTGGGAACAGCAGCGGGCCGAACAGCACGATGGCCGGAATGCCCTCCAGAATGCTGCCCAGCACGACGAATACTAGGATGCTGATGGCCATGAAGCCGTTTGCGCCGCCGGGCACCCCAGCCATGGCCTCCGCCAAGGCGCGGGAGAAGCCGGACTGCGTCAGCGCCCACGCCATGCTGGTCGCGGTGCCGATAATCAGCAGGATGGCGCCGGACAGGGCGGCCGTCTCGACCAGCATGGGATAGAGGCGGCCCCACTCGAACCGGCGGTACAGCAACAGGCCGGCCAGCGCGGAGTAGGCGATGCCGATGGTGCTGACCTCAGTGGCGGTCGCTACGCCCTCCACAACCGCGGCGCGGATCAGGAACGGCAGGATCAGCGCGGGCAACGAGATCAGCAGCGCACGAAGCACCTGCCGCGCCGTGGCCCGCTTGACCTGCGACACGTCGTCGTCCCGGGAGCGGCGCCACGCCACCACGCCAAGCGCCACCGCTAGCACCAAGGCTGGCACCAGCCCGCCGGTGAATAGCCCGGCGATGCTCACTCCGGTCACCGAGCCAATGGTAATTAGCACGAGCGACGGCGGGATGGTCTCGCTCATGGCGCCTGACGCCGCCAGCAGCGAAACCAGCTCGCCTTCGTTGGCGCCGCGCCGCTTCATTTCGGGGAACAGCACCGGCGCCACCGCCGCCATGTCCGCCGCCTTCGACCCGGAAATGCCGCTCACCAGGTACATCGCACCCAGCAACACATAGCTGAGGCCACCCCTGATGTGCCCGAGCAGGCTCGCGAGGAAGTTCACCATTGCCAGCGCCATGCCGGTCATCTCGATCAGCAGGCCCAGGAACACGAACAGCGGCACCGCCAGCAGGATCAACGCGCTCATACCCTCGTCCATGCGGGACACCACGACCGTGAGCGGCGTGCTAGTGGTGCATGCGAGGTAGGCGAGCGTCGCTAGACCGAAGCTGAACCCGATTGGCACGCCGAGCAGCACGCCGCCCAGCAGCAGGACCACAAAGAACAGCACGAGGTTCCAGTTGCCGACGGCCCGCAGCGCCGGCCCGCCGAGATAAAGCGCCGCGCCAAGCAGCAGCAACGCGCCGCCCACCAGCAGCACGTCGGTCCACCGCTGACGGAGAAGCTGCAAGGCGCACGCCAGCAGCATCAACCCCACGCCTACCGGGATGGCGCCAGCACGGACTATGTTGGACCAGCCGAGCGCCGGGGTCTCGATGAACCACTCGTCCTGCGCGTACTCCGCCGCGTGCGGGAGAATCAGCGCCAGGAACAGCGCCGACCCGCCGACCGCCAGCGCCTCCGCCAGCGTCCGGCCGCGTGGGGACAACGACGCGACGACGGCCGTGAGCCGCATGTGCTGGCCCCGTTGCAGCGCAATCACGCTGCCGAGCATCGCCAGCCAGAGAAACAGGATGCTCGCCAACTCGTCCGTCCACACGATTGGGCGGTGGAACACGAAGCGCGCCATGACGCCGGTGAACAGGATGCCGATCTCTGCCAACACCAGCAGCGCCGCCGCGGCCTCGACGGCGTGGGCCAGCATCCGTTCGGGCACGCCGGCCCGGAATGCGCTGACAGGTGGCCCAGCGTCCATGGCCCGGCCGCTACGACAACGCGCCGACGCTGTCTTCCAGCACCCGCCAAGCCTCGTCACCATACTTGCCGCGCCAATCGGCGTAGAAGCCGTTTTTGCGGAGAGCCTCTTGGAACGGCACTGGATCGACGTCGTTGAACTGGAGCCCGCCAGCCGAGAGCTTGCCGCGCAAGTCCGCATTCAGCTTCGCCACGTCCGCCCGTTGGTCCAGCGCCGAGCGGTTCAATTCAGTGGCGACAGTGGCCTGCGCGTCCGCCGGCAGCCGGCCAAAGGCGCGCGTGTTGGCCAGGAACAGAAAGCCGTCCCACATATGGTTGGTCATGGTGCAGTATTTCTGCACCTCGTACAGCTTGTTGCTGTCGATCACCGCCAACGGGTTCTCCTGCCCGTCCACGATCTTGGTCTGCAACGCGGAGTAGGTCTCGCTGAAGTTGATGCTGGCCGGGGACGCGCCGAGCGCCGTGAACATGCTGGTCCAGAGCGGACTTACCGGCACGCGCAGCTTCAGGCCGCGGAAGTCCTCCGGCGACTGGATCGGCTTGGTGCCGGTCGTGGTCTGGTGGTAGCCGTTGTCCCACATGCGGTCCATGGCCGTAAGGCCGCGCTTGGCGACCTCCGCCCGCACGAATGCGCCGAGCTTGCCGTCCATCGCGCGCCAGACCTGGTCGTAGTCCTTGAACGCGAAGCCCACGCCGTTGATGCTCGCCGCCGGCACCAGCGTGGACAGGATCAGGCCGGACAAGGTGAAAAACTCGACCGCGCCCGAACGCAATTGGCTCAGCGTGTCAGTGTCGGAGCCGAGCTGGTTGTTGGGGAACACCCGGATTTCCACCCGGCCATCGGTCGCCTTGAGAACGCGCTCCACCGCCTCGTTCGCGCGCAAGTTCAGCGGGTGCGTCGCCGGCAGGTTGTTCGCGTACTTATAAGTGAACTCGGCCGCGCCAGCCGGGCGGGTGCGGATTGCGAACAGCGGCAACGCGACGGCGCCGAGCGTGGCGCGGCGGCTGAGGGCGGGCATGGGCGTGGCCTCCTGGAGATTTTCTTATTAAGATGCGCCTATCCTAGTTGACCGCTGAAATAAAGACCCGGCTTGCAACCGGGCCACGCGCGGCCGATTTCCTCTGAAGGGAGAACCGCACATGACCGCATGCATCGTAGGCTGGGCGCACACGCCGTTCGGCAAGCTGGAGGAGCCTGATGTCGAGGCGCTGATCGAGCGGGTGGCCGGCGCCGCCATCGAGGACGCCGGGATCGACGCGGCCGAGGTGGACGGCGTGTTCGTCGGCCTGTTCAACAACGGCTTCTCTCGGCAGGACTTCCCAAGCTCGCTGGCGATGCAGGGCATCAAGGCGCTGCGGTTCAAGCCAGCGACCCGTTACGAGAACGCCTGCGCCTCCGGGTCGGCCGCCATCCACGGCGCGTCGGACTTCCTGGCGGCCAAGCGTGGCCGCTTCACGCTGGTGATCGGCGCGGAGAAAATGACCGCAACGCCGGGCGCACAGGTCGGCGACAACCTGCTGGGCGCCAGCTACCGGCGCGAGGAGGGCGACATTCCGGCCGGGTTCGCCGGCGTGTTCGGCCGTATCGCCGAGCGGTATTTCCAGCGGTATGGCGACCAATCGGACGCGCTCGCGTCCATCGCCGCCAAGAACCACCGGAACGGCGTGGACAACCCGTGGGCGCAGATGCGCAAGGACTTGGGTTACGAGTTCTGCCGATCCGTCAGCGACCGCAACCCCTATGTTGCCCCGCCCCTGAAGCGCACGGATTGCTCGTTGGTGAGCGATGGCGCCGCCGCACTGATTTTGACAGACGAGGATACCGCGCGGGGCATGGCGAAGGCCGTCCGCTTCCGCGCGGCGGTGCAGGTGAACGACTACCTGCCGCTGTCCCGCCGAGACCCCACGCGGTTCGACGGCGCGGCTCATGCTTGGTCCCAAGCCTTCGACCAGGCCGGGCTCCAGTTGGCGGACCTGTCGTTCGCCGAGGTGCATGACTGCTTCACCATCGCGGAGCTGCTGGCCTACGAAGCCATGGGCCTTGCGGTGCCGGGCCAGGGCGCGCGGGTGGTTATGGATGGCACGACGGCGGCCGAGGGCCGCCTGCCGGTGAACCGCAGCGGCGGGTTGAAGGCGAAAGGGCACCCGGTTGGCGCAACCGGCGTGTCAATGCACGCGATTGCGGCGATGCAGTTGATGGGACAGGCCGGGGCGATGCAGTTGCCGCGGGCCGATGTGGCGGGGGTGTTCAACATGGGCGGGGCCGGCGTCGCTAACTACGTCAGCATCCTGGAGCCGCTGCGTTAGGCCAGCACCTGGTAAAGCGCCTTGGTCGGGTCCTCGACTGGTATGGCTTGCGCAGCACCGGTGGCCTGGCTTTGGCTAGCTCCGAGCCATCACTAGCGTGGGTATAGGCTCCGGTTGTTAGAGCCGCGACGCCACTGCCGATACTTGAATGTCGCCCAGGCAACGCCCGCGGCGATAATCATAACCGGCAACAGCAGCGACACCACCCACAGCGCCAGGGCAGCAACTGCGGCAGCGCCCGCCAGCACGGCTACAACGACGGCGCCGAGCAGCAGCTTGAAGGACAGCGGCGCTCGGCCGCCAACGCGCGGCGGGGTGCGGAATGCGCCGTCTGGAGTCATGTCCAAAGTCGGAGGGATGCGGTTCATGGACACGACGTGGCCCGAAAGGATTGCTGGTTCAAGTGTTGTTCCAGACCGGTTTAATGCGCCGCGCCAAGGTAGGCCGCGCGCACGGCCGGGTCATTTTTTAACGCCTGGGCTGCGCCGGATGCGGACAGGCGGCCGTTTTCCATGACGTAGCCGAAATCCGCCACTTCCAGCGCCGCGGCGGCGAACTGTTCGACCAGGAGCATGGTGATCCGGGCCTCCTTGAGGCGGGCGATGGTGGCGAACACCTCCTGCACCAAGCGTGGCGCAAGGCCCATGCTCGGCTCATCCAGCAATAGCACCTCGGGGTTCAGCATCAGCGCACGGGCCATGGCCAACATCTGCTGCTCACCGCCGGATAGGGTGCCCGCGAGTTGGGCGCGGCGTTCTGACAACCGGGGAAACAGCTCGAACATGCGGTCAAGGTCCGCCGTCACGTCGCCGCGGGGACGGGAGCCAGTAAGGCGCGGGAACGCCCCCATCATCAAGTTGTCGGCGACCGAGAGGGTGGCGAACACCCGCCGGCCCTCGGGTGAGTGCGCCAGGCCGCGCCGGGTGATGGCGTGGGTCGGCAGGCCGGCGATGTCCTTGCCGTCCAGCACGATTTGCCCCGCCTCCGGCCGGATCATGCCGGACAGGGCGCGGAGCGTCGTGGTCTTGCCGGCGCCGTTGGAGCCGATCAGGGTCACGAGCTGCCCCCGCTCCACCGTCATGCTGAGCCCGTGCAACACCTGCACCTTGCCGTAGCCGGCCACCAAGTTGGAAACCTGCAACATTTACGCGGCCTCCGCGACGGTGCCGCCCAGGTAGGCCGAAATCACCCGCTCGTCCGCTTGCACCTTGGCTGGCGGACCCTCGGCGATTTTCTGGCCGAAATCCAGCACCGTCACGATGTCGCACAGCGACATCACCACGTCCATGTGATGCTCGATCAGGATGAGCGTGATGCCGTGGTCGCGGACTTTACGGATGATGTCGACCAGTTCCTTGATGTCCGGCGCGGTCAGGCCGGCCGCCGGCTCGTCCAGCAGCAGCAGCTTTGGGTCCAGCGCCAAGGCTCGGCCGATCTCCAGCAGTCGCTGCTTGCCATACGGCAGGTTGCGCGCCTCCTCGTTCGCCAGCGCCTCCAGGCCGACAAACTTCAGGATGCTGGCGGCGCGGACTTGTGCGGCTGCGTCCTCGCGCCGGGCTCGCGGCGTGGCGGCGGCGATCTCGGCCAGCGACGCCGCGTAGGTGTGGTGCAGCCCGACCATCACGTTCTCGATCAACGTCAGCTCGCCGAACAGTTGCACATTCTGGAAGGTGCGTGCGATGCCGGCGGTGGCGATGTCCGGAGACTTGCGCCCGGCGATGCTCGTGCCCTCGAACTTGATGTCGCCTCCGGTCGGCACGTAAATTCCGGTGAGCACGTTCATCATGGTGGATTTGCCGGAGCCGTTGGGACCGATCAGGCCATGAATAGTGCCGGGCATGACGCTAAGGTCCACCCGGTCCAGCGCTTTCAGGCCGCCGAACTGCATGACGACCTGCTGCACTTCCAAAAGCGGCCGGCCGGCGGCGACGCTCGGCGCGGCGGCGGACCAGATATGGCTTTCGTCGCCGTGCGCGTCGATGATGGCGTGGGCGCGAAACATCCCGGGGCGAATGCGGGACAAGGCAGTGCGGACGAAGCCCCAAATGCCGTCCGGCAGGTAATACACCACGAACAGGATCATGGCGCCAAAAATCGCCAGCCTGAAATCGGTGATCTTTTCCAGCAGCATCGAGAACACGAAGAAGCCAACGCACAGGGCGACGGGGATAAGCAGTTGCGCCTTGTCCTCTGCCCGGCGGTAGCTGGTGACGCCCGCCACCACGGCAACCGCGGCGATGACCCCGGCAATGATGCGGAACAGCTCGATGTCGGCCAGCAGGTTCGGCAGCACCACGATGATCACGGCGCCAAGGATCGGCCCCACCCGGCTTTTGCGCCCACCGAGCGTCACTGCCAGCAAAAACTGAATAGCGAGCTCGATGCCAAAGTTGTTGGGGGCGATATATTGTTCCGAGTAGGCGAACAGCACGCCCGCAAGCCCCGCCAGCCCGGCGCTGACTGCGAACGCCACCACTTTGTGCTTATAGACGCTCACGCCCATGCAGTCAGACGCGATCGGCGCGTCGCGCAGCGCCTCGAATGCCCGGCCGTAGCGGCTGGCAATCAAGCGGTTCACCACCACGAGCGTCAGCAGCAGGCAGGCAATCACGACGAAATAGAACTCGAACTCACGCATCCGGGCCAGCGACATATCGAAGAACGGGATGCTGCCCGAATAGTCCCGCAGGTCAATGAACAACGGCTTCTGTATTGAGATGCCGAGCGGGCCGTTGGTCAGGAAGTCCATCTCGTTTATCAAGGTATAAACGATGGTGCCGAACGCCAGCGTCACCATAGCTAAGTACGGCCCGGTGACCTGCAGCGCGGGCAGCGCCAGCAACAGTCCAAACACTGCGGCGACGGCAATGCCCGCCGGCAACGCTGGGAACAGGCCGATGCCGAGCTTGAAGTTCAAGATGCCGGCGGTGTAGGCGCCGATGCCCAACAGGGCTGCGTGACCCAGCGAGACCTCACCAGTGTAGCCGAACACGATATCCAGCCCCAGCAACAGGATGCTGAAAATCGCGATCACGACCATAAGGTGCAGGTAGTACGGGTTGGTGACCAGGAATGGAAACGTCAACAGGACGGCAACCAACAGTCCATTGCGGAGGAAAGAGGGCATCGCTTCAGACCTTCTTGATCGTTTTCTTGCCAAACAAGCCCGAAGGTTTGAACGACAGCACCAACAACAGCAGCACAAGGCCGGGCACGTCCTTGTAGCCGGTTGAAATGTAGTATCCCGTAAGATTCTCGGTAATGCCGAGGATCAATCCGCCAACCACGACGCCAAGCCCGCTGTTCAGCCCGCCGATGATAGCCACCGCGAACGCCTTCAGCCCAAGCGCTGCCCCCATCGTGGCGCCGGTGAGCGTAACGGGTGCCACCAGCACGCCGGCCAAGGCGGCGACCATGCTGCTGAGCGCGTAGCTGAACGTAATGACCAGCCCGGTGTTGATGCCCATCAACCCCGCCGCGTCCCGGTCATTCGCCGTCGCCACCACTGCCTTGCCGAAGATGCTGCGTCGGTTGAACAGCTCCACCGCCAGCATCAGGCCAAGCGCGCCGAACACGATGACGAACTCCATCGGCAGCACGCGCACGCCCATGAACTCGAACGAGGTCTCGCCGATTGGCGATGGGAACTTGAGGTCGTCACGGCCCCAGACGTTCTCGGCCAAGTTCCTGAATATAATGCCGAGCGCGATGGTGGCCATGATCCAGCCGCTCTCGGACTTGGTCTTGATCGCTTGGCGGACGCCGAGCCGTTCGACGACTGCGCCCTGCATCAAGCCGAATGCCAGCACGATTGGCAACATTACCCAGTAGCCGACGGCGGTGGCGACCGTGAGGCCCACCAGCGCCCCCAGCATCAGGCTTTCACCCTGGCCGAAATTCAGTGTCTTAGAGGTGGCGAAGGTGAGCTGATAGCCGAAGGCGATGACGCCGTAGATCATGCCGACAGCGATGCCGCTGACCAGCAGTTGCGCGAGGATCTGCATGCTGTCGCAATGTCCTTGGAAGCCGGCGAGCCGGAAGTTCGCCCCCGCCTGGTTTGGGCGGGGGCGCGGGCAGGGCTTAAGCGCGCGGCTTGATCCGCAACGCCTTGTCGCCGGCGATGTCCTCGGGGTGCGCCGGCACGACCTGGCCGTCCTTCACCATCCCGAACACCGGAATGTTCGCGCTGATGGCCTCATGGTCTGCCGCGGTGAACGGACGGTCGTATACGGTGATCACGCCCTCGACTTTTTCGCCCAAGTTCTCCAACGCCTCACGCACTTTGCGGCCATCGGTGGTGCCGGCCTGCTTGATTGCGGCCGCCAACAGGTAAACGCTGTCATAGCCTTGGGCTGCGGACACCGGGGACGGCATGCGCTCGGTCTTGTACGCTGCCTGGTAGGCCTCGATGAACGCCTTGCGCTTCGGCGTGTTCGGCACCTGGACAAAAGTCTGCGGCATGATCGCGCCGTTGCCGTTCGGCCCGGCGGTGTCGATGAACGAGCTCATGCTAAGCGTCCAACTGCCAACCAACGGCACCTTCCAGCCGAGCTTCGCCTGGCCGTTAGCGATCTGTGCCAGTTCCGGACCGATGCCGTAGGTCAAGATCACGTCTGCCCCGGCTTCCTTCGCGCGCAGCAACTGCGCGGTCATGTCGGTGTCCTTGATATTGAATTTCTCGGTGGCGACGGCCTTGATGCCCTTGGCCGCCAACGCGCGCTCCAGGTCCTCGCGGCCAAGCTGGCCGTAGTTGGTGCTGTCGGCCAGGATCGCCGGCTTCTTGAAGCCGCGGCGGCCGATGGCCTCCTCCACGATCATTCCCGACTGAATGACGTCATTGGCCGACGTGCGGAACACGTAGTTGGCCTTTTCTTTCGGAGGGGCGAATTGTTGCGAAATCACCGTGCCGGTGGCCACGTTGTTGATCACCGGGATTTCGGCTTCCTGGTAGAACCGCTGCGAGGCCAGGGCGACGCCGGTGTTGATGAAGCCCAAGGTGGCGACCACGCGCTCCTTGTTGATTAACTCCTGCGCGATCTGCACGCCGACCTCGTTGCGCGCCTCGTCGTCGCGCTCCACCGCGAGCAACGGCCGGCCAAGCACGCCGCCTGCCTTGTTGATTTCGGTGATGGCGAGCTTCACGCCGTCCCGCATCGACACGCCCATGCTCGACGAGCCTCCGGTGAACGGTCCGGTCAAGCCGATCTTGATCGGCTGTTGCGCGTTGGCGGGCGATAATGACAGCGCAGCCGATACAGCGGCAGCTAAAGCGAGTGTACGGCGGGTCAGCATTGGCAGTCTCCTCCTGAAGCGCGTCCTGCGCATGGTCCCCATGCGAGTTGCGCAGAGCTATAGCACAGTTCGGCCTACAATCCATGCCGCCTGTGACAATTGCTCAAATAATGAGACCAAAACCATCATGCTGTCCCGGATGGCTTATACGCTATGTGGACCGACCGAATGGGCTGCTACGGCCGGAGCGCCTCGACAGTCTGGGCAGCAAGCTTCTTATAAGCATCCACCTCCATGCTCTCGCCGCTGAACGGGTGGGAGGCCGATTCCGATTTGATCTCAAATGACCGCAGGACCGCTCCCGTGCGCGGGTTGCGGACCGTGGCGGTGGACGCGACCTCGTTGCGGCCAGCCATGACGCCGAACAGCACCCGGACCGCCGTCGGCACCGCGCGCAAGTTGCTGACGCGGAGGTCGAGCGCGAGCTCAGCGCCTGAACCTGGCGGGATTACCGTGCGGGCCAAGCCGCTGCTGATCAGTTGGCCTAGCAAAACCGAACGCAGCTCCTCGCACTGCGACGCCTCCGGGCAGCCGGTGACTCCTAGCGCCCAGGTGGACGCGGGCGGCAACCGCGCTGTCGTGCCGCCGGTTTGGGTCACGGTCCCTTGGCTGGCACAGCCGGCCAGGGCCGCCATGAGGATCACAGTGCGCAATGCGAGCATGGGTTCTTCAGGCATGGCTTCGCCGGCGCCGCTCAGGCAGCGCCCGCTACGTAGGCTTTCAAGCTGTCCACTTCCTGCTCCTGCTGGCTCAGCCGCGCCTTCACGATGTCGCCGATGCTGACGATGCCCAGCAGACGGTCGCCCTCCATCACCGGCAAGTGCCGGAAGCGGCTGACAGTCATCATTTCCATCGCCTGCGCGACGGTGGTGGACGGGTTCGCAATGTGCAAATCGCGCGTCATAAGCTGGGCCGCGGTGCGCTCCAAGGTGGCGCTGCCGTTCTCCGCCAGGCTGCAGACGATGTCGCGCTCGCTTACGACGCCCAGCAACTGGCCGGCGCTGTCAAGCACAAGGATTGCCCCGATGCGCCGGGCGGACAGCACCTGCGCCACTTCGGCGATGGTGGCAGTCGGGGTGGTATGGGCGACGTCATGGCCCTTGTGCTTAAGAATTGCGCTTACGGTCATGGGTCAGCCCTCCGGCGGGAGCGCTGGCCCGATTGCCGCGCCCGCTAATCAAGCATTCTGCACGCGCGCGGGCCGTCGTTGCAAATACTCGCTTCGCAGGTGCAGCAATCCCTACTCCGCGGCGTGCGCATGCATCTGCGGGGCAAGCTGGGTCGCGACCAAAGCGGCAAATCGGCCGTTCTGCGCCAGCAACTCGTTGAAGCTGCCACGCTCCACGACCCGGCCGTTCTCGAACACCAGGATCACATCCGCGTCGCGCACCGTGCTGAGGCGATGGGCGATGATGAACGTCGTCCGGCCCCGCATCAGCGTCGCCATGGCACGGGACACGCGCGCCTCGGTCGCGGCATCGAGCGCGCTGGTGGCCTCATCCAAAATCAGGATGGGCGGGTCCTTCAGCAGCGCACGGGCGATGGCTAGGCGTTGCCGCTGGCCACCGGACAGGGTTGCGCCTCGCTCGCCGATCAGGGTGTCGTACCCCTGTGGCTGGCGCACGATGAACTCGTGCGCGTCCGCAAGCCGGCAAGCACGCTCCAGCTCCTCGTCGGTGGCGCCAGCCCGGCCGATGCGCAGGTTCTCACGGATCGAGCGGTTGAACAGCAAGCTTTCCTGGAACACGACGCCGATGGCCGCCCGCAGGCTTTCGAGCGTCACGTCACGCAGATCCTGGCCGTCGATGAGGATTGCGCCATCAACCGGGTCCCACAGCCGCTGCAGCAAGTTCATTGCGGTGGACTTGCCGGCGCCGGTTTGGCCCACCAGCGCCACTGAGGTGCCGGGTTGCGCGATGAAGCTCACCTCGGACAGGATCGGCGGGCCGCCGGGGTAGGCGAAGGTCACGTTGTCGAACACCACCTGCCCGCGCGGCGCCTTGAGGTCCGGAGCGCCGGGCCGTTCCGGCACGCTGGACCGCGCGTCCAGCACGCTAAAGAAGTCCTCAAGGACAGGAAGCTGGAAGAATAAGCGGGAGGCGAACTGCACCGCTGATTCCATGCGGCTGATGAGCAGGGTCGCGAAGCCCATGAACGACACGATCTCGCCGATGGTGGCCTTGCCGTCGATGTGCAGCAGGGTGCCGATCACCACGATGGCAATGACCGCGAGCGTGCTGGCGGCACGGGTCAGCACGTTCACCACCGCCCACCAGTTGAGCACTGGGAACTGGTAGCGGATCACGTCGTCGATGATTTGCCCGAACAGCCGGCTTTCGGCCGCGAGGCGAGTGAAGGACTGCACGACCATGACATTGGCCAGCGCATCCTGCGCCGTGCCGGCCAAGTGCGAGTGGTAGTGCTCGACTTGGCGCTGCCCGGCCTCGGTCTTCTGCACCACCAGAACCGTCAGCACCACGAAGATGGTCACCAGCACCACGAGCGTGAGCGCCAGGCGCCAGTTCAGCAGGAAGGTGAGCGGCAGCAGCACGACGACGGCCACGTAGGTCGAAAGCTGGTCCTTGAAGAACGTGAGCCACAGGCTGAACAGCGAGTCCGAGCCGCCGAGCATCACCTTCATCAGCCGTCCGGAGTGCACGTCGCCATGGAACGACAGCGGCAGCGACAGCACGTGGCGGAAATACCGGTTCATCACCGCCAGCCGGTTGCGGTGCGCCATCCGTTCGGAATGCAGGGAGGTGGCGATGTTCGCCAGGATCGCGGCGGCTCCGACGGCGAACCAGATGGTCAGCAGCTCGGACGCCTTTGCCCACAAATCCTGCGGCGGCATGCCGTCAGACTGGGTCAACAGGCTGATGACCCGGCCGAATAGGATCGGGTCCAGGAACGTCAGGCCGGCGACCAACACGTTCGCGATGCCGAGCAGGACCGCGAGCCGGCGGTCCTTGCCTAAGGCCGCAATTGCCTGGCGGTAAATCTCAACGAAGCGCATCAAACCATCCAGGCCATAGGGACGGAGTGCAGTTTAGGACTGCATCTTGGCAAGAACAGGGCACGAGCCGCCAAAATCTGATCGGCGGCGAGTTTTAGCACTCCTCGGCGCGGTACCAGACGCTCGGGCGCACGAACTCGTCTTGCGCCTGCACCGTCAGGATCTCTCGCGAGCCGGCCTCCGCCGTGCGGCGCAGCAGGCCGTGGATGGCGCTGCCGGCCGCCTCCAGCGCAGTTTTGGCCTCGCGCGTGCGAAGCAGGTGGAACAGGAACAACGCCGCCACCGCGTCCCCGGCGCCGTTCACCTCAAGCGGCAGCCGCGGCGTGCGCAGCAGCCAGGCGCCGGACGGGTCTGCCACCAGCATGTCAACGGCGTCGGCCGGGGCGCCGTCCGTGTTGACGCTCGTGACCAGCACGGCGCCGCCGGGCCGCATGAGGCTGCGGAGGTGGCCGGCGGCGTCTTTCACCGCTGCGAGCGTTGTGCAAGGCATGCCGGTCAGGTGCTCCAGCTCGAACTGGTTCGGGGTCAGGATATCGGCGGCCGGCACTGCATGCGTGCGCATCAGCTCGGGGATGCCCGGGCGCACGAACACGCCGCGGCCGGTGTCGCCGATCACCGGATCGCAGCAGTACAGCGCGGCCGGGTTGGCGGCGCGGACGCGGGCGGCGGCGTCCAGCACCGCCTCGATGATGCCGGGGTCGCCCATGTAGCCCGACAGCACGGCGTCGCAGGATGGCAGCACGCCGCGGGCCACAATGCCGTCAACCACGTCCCGCACCGCGTCGCCGGTGAACACCTGGCCGGTCCAGGCGCCGTAGCCCGTGTGGTTGCTGAACTGCACGGTGTGCACCGCCCAGACCTCGGCGCCCAGGCGTTGCAGCGGGAACATGGCGGAGGCGTTGCCGACGTGGCCGTACGCAACCCAGGACTGGATGCTGAGGATGTTCATGCGCGCCCAGGCACGCCCGCCGCCCTGTTGTCCTGCAAACGCATGCCTGTGCTCCCGTTGGTTGACCGGACGCTAGACGTGCGACACCTAGTGAGCAACGCTGCCTTCTTTAAGGAATGCCGTCCATGGCCGACCCGTTGCTGTTCCAGCCCATAAGTTTCCGCAGCGTGGTGGCAAAGAACCGGATCGCGATTGCGCCGATGTGCCAGTACAGCGCTTCGGACGGGCTGGGCGACGATTGGCACATCCAGAACCTCGGCGCGAAGGCGATGGCCGGGCCTGGCTTCGTGTTCACGGAGGCGACGCACACCTCGGCGCCGGGCCGCATCACGCATGGTTGCCTGGGGCTGTACACTGAGGAGCATACGGCCTTTTTACGGCGGCTCGTGCGGCTGATCGAGTACGGCGGCGCGGTGCCTGGCATCCAAATCAGCCATGCCGGACGCAAGGCCAGCAGCCAACGGCCTTGGGAGGGCGGCAAGGCGCTGCGGCCGGAGGACGGCGGCTGGGTGCCTTGGGCCGCCAGCCCGTTGCCGTTCCATGACAACGCCGTAACGCCGCATGCGATGAGCTTGGATGAGCTGCGCTCCGTGGTAGGCGAGTTCGCGGCGTCGGCGCAAAGGGCGCGGGAAGCCGGGTTCAAGGTGATTGAGCTGCATGCCGCGCACGGCTACCTGCTGCACTCGGTGTTGTCGCCGGTCTCGAACCAGCGCAACGACAACTACGGCGGGGACCTCGCGGGCCGGGCGCGGATGCTGATGGAGGTGATTGACGCCGTAAGGGCCGAGTGGCCGGCGGAGTTGCCGTTGTTCGTGCGGCTGTCCTGCACCGACTGGCTGCCGGGCGGCCTCACGCCCGACGATGCGGTGGAGCTCGGCCGCTGGCTCAAGGCGCGGGGCGACGTGGACCTGATCGACTGTTCCGCGGGAGGCGTGTCGCCGGCCGCGCGGATACCGTCGGTGCATCCCGGCTATCAGGTTCCCTATGCCGAGCGGGTGCGGGCGGAGGCAGGCATCGCCACTGGCGCGGTCGGCATGATCCGCGCGCCGGAGCACGCGGCGGAGATCATTGCCAACGGCCGGGCCGACCTGGTTTTCGTGGCGCGGGCGGTGCTGGCGGACCCGGCGTGGACCTTGCGGGCGGCGGAGGCGCTCGGCGTCAAGCTGGACCTGGTGCCGCAATACCAGCGGGCCCGCGGCTGAACGGCTTGCAGGCCCAGGGCGCCGGGCGCTATAGCATCCGCCTCGCCACCGGTCGGCATCGGTGGCATCACGATGAAAGACATCCCATGAAACCCGGTATCCATCCGCCTTATCACGAGGTCACGGTCGTCATGACCGACGGGACCACGTTCAAGACCCGTACCTGCGCCGGCAAGCCCGGCGACACCATGCGGCTGGACATTGATCCGAAATCCCACCCGGCCTGGACCGGCGTGCAGCGCATGATGGACACGGGCGGCCAGGTGGCGAAGTTCAACAAGAAGTTCGCCGGCATCGGCACGCGCAAGTAGCGTCCTCAGCCTTCACAGCAGCCGCACTGGTTTTTGGCGCCGCTCCTCTTGAAACGAGGGGCGGCGTTACTCATTTCTGGTGGGTCCGAAGTGCCCAATGGGGCTTCGGGGCCTGAACCGAGCTGGCCCGAATGGGCGGCTTCTATCAACCTTGCTGCTTTGGAGGTTTTCTATGACGTATGACTTTGCGCCCCTTTTTCGTACCGCTATTGGCTTTGACCGTCTCGCACAGTTAGCGGACACTGCGCAGGATACTGCCGCGCAGGCTTACCCCCCATACAACATCGAGCGTACTGGTGACGATACCTATCGGTTGACGATGGCCGTGGCGGGCTTCAGTCAGGACGATCTAGAGATGACTGTTCGGGAGAACACCTTAATCATCGCTGGCCGGGTGAAGGCTGAGGCTGTGAAGGGTGAGGTGCTCTACCGTGGCATCGCTGGGCGGGCGTTCGAGCGCCGCTTCGTGTTGGCCGACCACATCGTGGTTGACGGCGCGGATCTGCAGAACGGCTTGCTGCATGTTGGCCTGAAGCGCGTCGTGCCCGAGGCGCTGAAGCCGCGGCGCATCGCGATTGGTGGCGGCACGCAGCCGGCCATCGCGAATGACAGCCAGTCAGAGGCAACTCAGGCAGCCTGACGCCTTATCCTGACGTATGACGGAAAAGGGCCAGGGAGACCTGGCCCTTATTTCATGTCATGAGCGGCGGAATACGCTATCGACTGTGTTGCGGTGGTTCTGCTTGCGGGCAATTGCGGCCTCTACACGGGCAATCTCAGCTTGTAAGTCGGCGATGTAGGTTCGCAACTCGGCAATGCCGAGTGGATCGAGAGGCGGAGTCGGCAAGCGTGCCCGAGGCAGCATGGGTTCGTCGTCGGTCAACACGGACACCTCATAGCATCGCACTTTGCAGGTATCGCAACACCTTCGGTTAGTCTTGACCTGTAGGCCACCCGAGGTCCATACCCCATGCCTGTATTTTTCATGAGTTGCCTCGCCCGCTGCACGCTGCGCGGGCCAGAAGGATGAGGACACAATGAGCTTTCCATTGATGCCAAAGGCTACTGCTGTATGGCTGATCGAAAAAACCGGGCTGACGTTCACCCAAATTGCTGACTTCTGCGGCATGCATCCGCTCGAAGTACAGGCCATTGCGGACGGAGAGGTCGCGCAGGGCATCGTTGGTTACGACCCGGTTGCCAACTCCCAAGTCACTGCGGACGAGATCAAGCGGGCTGAAGCCGATCCTGAGGCACGGCTCAAGCTCATTCCAGCCAATAACCCAATCGCGAAGCGCCGTGGGGCACGCTACACCCCGGTTGCGAAGCGGAATGACCGCCCGGACGCGATTGCGTTCGTGCTGCGCACGTTCCCACAGGTGAGCGAGGCGCAAATCATCAAGCTGTTGGGCACGACCAAGGATACTATCCAGAAGGTGCGCGAGCGCAGCCATTGGAACAGCGCCAATATTAAGCCGCGCGATCCGGTTATTCTCGGGTTGTGCACGCAAACTGATCTCAATGCCATAGTTCAGCAGGCCAACGACCGATTGGCGCGCGAGGGACACGCCGTGCCAGTGCCTCCGCCTTTATTGCCTGAGACGGAGGAGGTTGCTTAAAGCAACCGTCACCTGCCACGCACTGGCGCTGGACAGACGGTTAGGTTTGGCGCAGGCGCTCCATTTCCTCCTTCAGCCGCAGTTTCTCCACCTTCAGTCGCGCCAATGCATCTCCGTCGGGCATCGGCCGATGGTCTTCATCGGCAATGCGCACTTCCAGGTTAGCATGGCGATCCTTAAGGCTTTCGATACGGGACTGCAGGCTCATGATGCCTCCTGTTGCGTAAACGCACGGTGCCGGAGCGCCGCGCGGTGGAATGCTAATGCATTCCCAAGTTCAAAAGCCATTTGAATCGCAAGCTGATCTTGCGCCCACGATGTCGGCAGCGCGTGGCATCGGCTTTGTTGCCGTGGTATTCTGATGCGATGTTGACCGACCGTGATTCGCTCCTGCGCCAACTTCATGAGCTTCGCAGCGAGCATAGGGATCTGGATACCGTGATTGCCCGGCTTGCCGAGGCCGGGACGGACCAGTTGCACCTTCAACGCTTGAAGAAGCGTAAGCTCCTGCTGAAAGACGAAGTTTCCTGGTTAGAAAGTCGCCTGATACCGGACAGCATCGCGTGACGGACACCCCGCGCGTGGGTGTCATCATGGGTAGTCAATCCGATTGGGCAACTATGCGACACACGGCCGAGACGTTGGACCGTTTGGGAATTTCACACGAAGTCAGGATTGTTTCGGCTCACCGCACACCGGACCGGCTCGCCGAGTATGCTCGGACGGCTAGGGCGCGCGGGCTGCATGTTATCGTTGCCGGCGCTGGCGGGGCTGCGCATCTGCCGGGTATGTGCGCGGCGTGGACAAGCATCCCGGTGCTGGGCGTTCCGGTCGAGAGTGCCGCGTTCAGAGGCGTGGACAGCTTGCTGTCCATTGTGCAGATGCCGGCAGGCGTGCCAGTGGGCACCCTTGCGGTCGGACGCGCGGGAGCGATCAATGCTGGGTTGCTGACCGCTGCAATCCTTGCGACGACCGACCGAGCGTTAGCGGACAACCTCGACCGGCTGCGGGCGGAACAGACGGCGGCAGTTGCCGAGATGCCGCAGGAGTGACGCCAACGCTGTCACCGAACTCGACCATCGGCATCGTTGGCGGTGGGCAGCTGGGCCGCATGTCCGCGCTTGCGGCGGCCCGGCTCGGCTACCGATGCCATATCCTGTCCCCTGAACCGGACAGCCCGGCAGCCCAGGTCTCAGCCGCCCACACGCTAGGTGACTATGAGGACCCGTCGGCACTCCGCCGCTTTGCCGAAGCCGTGGACGTGATCACGTTCGAGTTCGAGAACGTAAGCGCGGCCGGGCTCGATCTGCTTGCGTCGCTGCGGCCAGTGCGTCCCTCGCCTGCCGTGTTGCGTGTCAGCCAGGACCGTGTTGTGGAGAAGTCGTTCCTGCAAGGTGCCGGAATTCCCACGGTGCGGTGGCGCGAGGTTACCAGCCTTGAGACACTACATGCCGCAGTGCAAGGGCTTGGGCTGCCTGCAGTATTGAAGACCACGCGTTTAGGCTACGATGGCAAGGGTCAGGTCGTATTGCATGCACCGGATGATATTGCCCCGGCATGGGATGCACTGGTGCCTAAACCCTTAATATTGGAACGTTTCATTGACTATGCGTGCGAAGTCAGCGTGGTGGTAGCGCGTGGCCAGGATGGCGGCGGGTCGTTGTTCGACGCTGTGGAGAACCGTCATCGGAACGGTATCCTGGACCTTACATTGGCTCCGGCCCGGGTCGCACCAGCAACTGCGGCGGAAGCGGCTCGGGTCGCATGGCGGGTCGCAGAGGCGTTGGACCTCGTAGGTTTACTAGCGGTCGAGATGTTTGTGGACCAGACCGGCCGTGTGCTGGTGAACGAGATCGCCCCGCGACCGCACAACTCTGGGCACTGGACCATAGACGCTTGTCCGGCAAGCCAGTTTGAATTGCATGTGCGTGCCGTCACCGGTATGCCGTTGCCGCCCGGAGTGCGTCATTCTGACGCGATCATGAAAAATCTTGTGGGTCCAGACGAGGCAGCGCTTTGGCCCACAGTGGTGGCCACCCCGGGTTTGATCCCGCACCTATACGGCAAGGCAGAGGCCCGGCCCGGCCGTAAAATGGGACATGTAACGCGTTTGTTTCCACACGGCAATTTACCAGACGATTCTGGGATATGTGCCGCGCTGCGTTGTTTTGGCTAGGATTTC
>CAXTCN010000077.1:0-22295 GCA_964242575.1 uncultured Acetobacteraceae bacterium
CTCGTCAGGCTCATAACCTGAAGGTCACAGGTTCAAATCCTGTCCCCGCAACCAATGCAAACTGTATTATGACATCGTAGATTGCCGCAGCGAGCTAAAGCGGTTCGATCACAATGTTTTTGTATCCATCATAAACTTAGTTTTCCGCTTCTTAAAGTTAGCAAATTGTCTCTGTCGCTACTTGGGCAGAAAATAACTTTGCTTTGTGCGTCATCAAACTCGCATCGCTGCAGAGTCTTGACATCCAACATTGAACGGCTATTCCTCCAGATCAATCCATGAGGTGAACGCGTCCTGGGGTGGAAACAGAATGAGTGTGAATACAGCGGCTGAGGTTGTCCGTGAAACTTTACCGACCGATGGCTTAAGTCAGGATGACTATCATAGCATTATGACCAACCCTAAGTTCCAGGAGTTGGTCAGCAGTCGAAATAGCTTCAGTTGGACGCTCTCCATAATCATGCTGATTGTCTATTTTGGTTTTATTTTGCTGGTAGCCTATAATAAGCCATTGCTTGCTGAAAAAATTGGAGGCAGTACCGTGTCCTTGGGCATTGTGCTGGGACTCGGTGTGATCATTACGGCCTTTGTTCTTGCGTTGATATACGTGGTTCGGGCCAATGGGCAATATGACGATCTCACACGTGAGCTGAAAGAGGAGCTAGATCGGTGAAATCGCTTGCAGCGTCTGCGTCGGCCTTGATCGTCACATTATTGGCTAGCGCTTATCTACAATCGGCATGGGCGGCAGGAGCGGTTGAGGGGCCTGTTGATAAGCAGGGCCTCAATATCACTGCTATCATCATCTTTCTGTTGTTTGTGGTTTTCACGCTTGGCATCACTTATCGCGCGGCAATGCAGACGAAGTCTGCATCTGATTTTTATGCAGCAGGGGGTAACATCACTGCTGCTCAGAACGGTCTCGCCATTGCCGGTGATTACATGTCTGCCGCGTCGTTTCTTGGCATCTCCGGACTGGTGTTCGCTAACGGGTTTGACGGCCTGATCTACTCGATTGGTTTCCTTGTTGGCTGGCCGATTGTGCTGTTCCTCATGGCGGAGCGCCTACGCAACCTTGGTAAGTTCACCTTTGCCGACGTTGCGTCATTTCGCCTCGATCAAACCTCGATTCGGGTGCTCTCCGCCACGGGAACCTTGGTTGTCGTGTCATTTTACCTCATTGCCCAAATGGTTGGCGCCGGCAAACTCATCCAACTGCTGTTCGGTTTGCCTTACGGGTACGCGGTGGCAATCGTTGGAGTATTGATGATCGTCTACGTCGCATTTGGCGGCATGAAGGCGACGACCTGGGTGCAAATCATAAAAGCGTGCCTGCTGCTTGGCGGTGCAACGTTCATGGCGCTTATGGTGCTCGTGCACTTCAACTTTAACCCAAACGCCATGTTCGCGTCTGCTGTGCAAGTGCATCCAAAGGGCGACTCTATCATGGCGCCAGGCGCCTTTGTCGCGAGTCCAATCTCAACTATCTCCCTTGGGATCGCGTTGATCTTTGGAACCGCCGGCTTGCCGCATATCCTGATGCGCTTCTTCACAGTTTCGGATGCGAAGGCTGCGCGGAAGTCAGTCGTCTATGCGACCGGCTTGATTGGCTACTTCTATATCCTGACCTTCATCATTGGTTTCGGTGCCATTAGCCTTCTAATGAACGATCCAACCTACTACAATGTTGGCCCTAACGGGACATACAATAAAATCACCGATTTGATCGGCGGCGCTGCCAACATGCCGGCCATTGACCTTGCGCAGGCGGTTGGAGGCAATGTATTCTTTGGCTTTATTTCGGCTGTGGCGTTCGCGACCATCCTCGCGGTGGTTGCTGGGCTTACGCTGGCTGGTGCCTCGGCGGTCAGCCATGACCTTTATGCGTCGGTTATCGCCCGGGGCCGGACGACTGAGGGACAGGAGGTCAATGTCTCGAAGATTACTGCAATCGTTATCGGCATGATTGCGATTGTGTTGGGCTACGTGTTCGAGAACCAGAACGTCGCTTTCATGGTCGGATTGGCCTTTTCAGTGGCAGCGAGCTGCAACTTCCCGGTGCTGTTGATGTCTATTCTTTGGGGAGGCACAACGACGCTAGGAGCGCTGGTTGGCGGCTTCGTCGGGCTAATTAGCGCAGTGCTTATGATCGTGCTGAGCAAGGCGGTATGGGTGGACACGCTCCACGCAGGCACGACGGCAATATTCCCCTACGACAACCCGGCCTTGTTTTCCGTCTCTTTGGCGTTTGCCGGCATCTGGCTATTTTCCAAGCTTGACACGAGCCGGCGCGCAAATGAGGAGCAGGCCGCGTTCTCTGAACAGTATGTGCGCTCGGAAACCGGCGTGGGGGCCGGAGGAGCACACGCTCACTAGAAACTCAACACTGCAACGGCCAGGGCATCACAGATGCCCTGGCCAGTTATGCCGCCAATTAGCTTCCGGCCTTGCCCGATCCACCCTCGCTGTTTAGCCGGAAAAAACGTCCTACCAGGTCCTTGAGCTGGTCAGGAGTCTGAAACCCCAAGGACATCCAGGACTTCAGCAGTGCATCCGGCGAAAAACGCTCAGCCGCCTCGGCCATCTGCGCCTCCATTTTTGCCATGACTGCGGCCTGCATCGGCTTCACGTCGGGCAGGCCAAGAAACTGGCGCGTCTCGTCCGGAGTGCACTCGATTTCAATCGTGACTTTCATAGCGATGCTTTTCCCATAAACGGCCGTATGGCCCTAACTCGATGCTGATCCTAGCAAGAGTAACGCCATACGAGTAGCAAAGGAGTAGCCAGAACAACCGCAACCCCGCGTCAAACAGCTAACTTACAATGCCGAGCCTCTACACCAGGCGTAGCACGTCCAAGCGGTATCGTTCGGCACGTCTCTGCAAAATTGGCGACAGGCGCGGCGCCACGCCAATGATGAACAACTCGGCGGCTTCGTCTCCGGTGCAGGCGCCGTCGGTGTTGCCGTGCCAGTTCACCAGCACCACCGTGCCGCCCGGAGCAAGGCTGTCCAGCGTGCGCTGCGCGGCCTCATGCAGGCCTGACGAGCCCAGGTAATAGAGCACTTCGGAAAACACGATCAGATCAAAGACGCCTTCTGGCCAGTCTTGCGGCACGATCATGCGCTCAAGTCTTACCCAAGGCTGGTCCGCGCAACGCTCCCGCGCCTGTGCCAATGCCGGCTCGGCCACATCGACCCCCAGCAACGCATCACAGTGCCCCGCGAGTTGCCGCGTCAGCACGCCGATGCTGCAGCCCACCTCGAAGCAGCGGGTGAAACGTCCAGGCGGCAGTGCAGCGAGGGTCGCAGCGTACTTGTCACGTTCGTAGTCGCTGGTTGCGAAGCGCCATGGGTCTGGGTCCCGTGTGTAAAGCTGTTCGAAATAGGCCGGGTCGAGATAGCCAGGGTCGGTGTCAGGCCGCTCGGACATCGTGAACCCCTGCGATGGATCTATGGCCGACTGCCGCATGGAATCCGGCCCTGTTCAAGCTGCAAGCCCGCTACGGCTATGCCGCGCGCCGGGTTGGTGGCCTGGGACGGCCCCCATGGGGACCTTGGCCTCGCCCGGGGGCCGCCGACGTTGACGGCCGGGGACGCCCCTGGCCGCGGCCGCCGCTGCCTAGCACGGGCGGCCGCTGCGTCGAGGTGGCGGCGGCCTCGGAGTGGAAAGGGTGGTCCAGCAACACCGCAATGGGCTGGCCGATCTCACGCTCAATGTCCCGCAACCAGGCACGTTGCGTGGCGTCGCACAGGGAAATGGCCCATCCGTCGCGGCCCGCGCGTGCGGTCCGGCCGATGCGGTGGACGTAGCTTTCAGGTATGTTCGGTAAATCGTAGTTGAAAACGTGCGACACATCGTCAACGTCGATCCCGCGCGCGGCGATATCAGTTGCGACTAGCACCTTAAGATTGCCGGAGCGGAAACCGGCCATCGTACGTTCCCGCGCGCCTTGCGACTTGTTGCCGTGGATGGCCTCGGCCTGAATGCCTTTTTGGGTAAGATACTCCGCGACCTTGTTGGCCTCGTGTTTCATCAGCGTGAACACGATGGCGCGGACCACCTTCGGCGATTTCACCAACATTTCGAGCGCGGCTTTTTTCTGGGCCTCATCCACGAACATGACAGCTTGGCGCACGCGGTCGACGGTGGTGGAAGGTGGCGCGACTTCGACCCGCACCGGGTTGCGCAATAGGCTCGATGACAGCTCGACGATGCTGGCGGGCATCGTGGCCGAGAACAGCAGCGTCTGGCGGTCGGCCGGCAACGTGGCGATGATGCGGCGGATATCGCGGACAAAGCCCATGTCGAGCATACGGTCGGCCTCGTCGAGCACCAACGTCTCAACCTTGGACAGCTCGATCAACCCCTGGCCCATCAAGTCCAGCAACCGGCCCGGCGCCGCGATCAACACATCCACCCCGCGGCGCATAGCCTCGACCTGCCGGCCCTGTCCGACGCCGCCGAACACCACGGTATGCATAAGGCGCATATGCCGCGCATAAGTGGCGAAGCTCGCGTCGATCTGCGATGCAAGCTCGCGCGTCGGTGCCAGGACCAGTACCCGCGCGCCCTTAGCAGGGGCGGGCCGCCGGTTGGCCAGCAGGCGATGCAGGATCGGTAGCGCGAACGCGGCAGTTTTTCCAGTCCCGGTCTGCGCCAAGCCCAGCAGGTCACGCCCGGCCATCAGGTGTGGAATCGCTCCGGCCTGGATTGGCGTCGGCGTCGTGTAACCCTCGTCGGCCAACGCGCGCAGCAACGGCTCGGACAGGTTCAAATCGGTGAAGTTTGACATGGAGACGCGCCCCCTGGCGCAAATCGGAGCCCGGGGCAACGTTGCAGATAGCGAAGATGCGTTGGAATGCATCTCCGCGCAGGGTGCTCGGCCCGGTCCGGCACTCCCGATCCAAGTTCCGGGAGGAGCCTGGCGAAATAGCCGAGAAAGGTTCGACTTGGAGCGTATTAGGGGGCGCAAAGCGTTTAGGCAAGCTGCCGGCCGCTGTCCTACCCCGGGCCGAATGGATTCTTGACCCGGCGAACAGGCTTCGCGGACACCGCAACGGGCAGCGCCGGGTCAGCCTTAAGCGTGCTCACCACGGTGTCCAGCAGTGCGCGAAGCGCCTTTGCATGCGACAGCCCGGCTTGGTCCCGCGTAAGGTCCAGGCTGCCATACAGCGTCACCCTGCCCCGCCCGTTCTCGACCGTCATCCCGCCGATTGCGCCGGCGCTGCTGTCGTTTGCGAACGGGTTCATCGGCGGGCTCCCCAGGCTGGCCGGGTCGGGGTGGGTTTTGGAAGGTTCAGCTTGATCGCCTTGGACACTGGGGACAGGCCAGGAAACACGTCAAGTCCGGTCAAGGCCCTGAGCCGCACCATGCTGACCACCCGCCAACCCGAGTCGTTCCGGTTCTCGGCCACGTACGCGGCGGCACGGCGACGGCGCGGGTCGAGCACTGCTTTCCAGACCGCGCTCGGCACCAGGACACGACCGACCACCTGTAGTTCCGCGCCCTGGAATATCGGGCCGGTGACGACATAGAGTTCGCCGCGCCGCAAGGCCATGGCGCGGACAGCGCTTTCGATGCCCTCCCATAAGCCCCGGTTCAGCTCCGGCGCCTGCGGGACCATGTTGGCCAGGCTGAAGCTCTCCTGCTGTGCCTCCGGGTCCGGCATGTCGCCACTCGGCGCCAGGTGGCCGCGGTCGAAGCCGCTGCGGGCATAGTCGGACAGCTCGGCCCGCTCGTAAGGCGGCAACGCCCGCTCGGCGTGGAACTCGCTGTCGCGGGGTATGGCGCGGGCGGCCTGGACGCGCTGGCTGGTCAGGTGTTCGGCGGAGTATAGGGCCGTGCGGCTGATAGGCGAGTGCAGGATCGCAAAAGCCTGGTAGCACAGCGCCCGCGCCCCGGCGGCTCGGCGGCGGTCCAGCACGTCCGGCGCGCGGCCACCGGCAAAATGTTCCGGACACAGCGCCATCGCAGCGTGGGCTTGGGCCACGAGGGACACGGCGCCGAGACATAGGCAGAACAGCAGGCGGCTTAGGCGGGCGATCAAACGGCACGCTCCCATCAGAATGTTAACGCAAGCACAACCAAACGCCGCTTGCCACGTTCATTAACTCGAGGCTTTACACAAAAGGATCGACCCATGACGAAGTTTGTTCCCGCGCTTGCCATGCTGCTGATCGCTGCCCCGGCCTTCGCCCAGTCCGGCGCGACGCAGTCGCCCCCCTCGCCGAACTCCTCGCAGAGCGCGCCGCAGCCGGCCAACAGCATGCCGCCGGGCGTGTCCAACGTAGTGCCTGGCACTTCGCTCACATCTGGGCCAGTTGGCTCGACCAACACCACGACAGGAGGGCCGGGCGGTACAGTGCCCAGCCAGAGCCCTGGTGCGGACGCGTTCACCAAGACAGTGCCGACTCCGGCTGTTAAGTAGGTTAGACTACCTCCGGGGTGGTTCCGCGCCACCCCGGGTTCGCCTACACTCCCGTGAATGCCAGATACAGCACCGCTCGTTTACACGGAATACGACGGAGCGGTGGCTATCATACGCATGCAGGACCCGGCCAAGCGCAACGCGTTGGGCACCGTTATGCTGTCGCAGCTCGTTGAGGCATTTGATGAGTTGGCAGCGCGCGAGACACGAGCCGTAATCCTTCGCGCTGGAGCGTTGGACCGGGTGTGGTGCGCAGGTTTTGACATCAACGCTTTAGCGTCCGGCGTGGACCCGTTGTCCCAGGATGGCATGTTGCAGGCGCTATTCCGGCGGGTGCGAGATTGTGACGCGCCCGTCATTGCGATGCTGCATGGCTCAGCTTGGGGCGGCGGGACGGACTTGGCGCTCCGGTGCGACATCGCCGTTGCTGACCCGACCTGCACCCTGGCGTTCACCCCGGCGCGACTTGGCCTGCCCTATGACCCCGACGGCCTGCTCAACGTCATGCTGCGCGGCGGCTTGCATGTAGCGATGGAGATGTTCAGCACCGCAGACCCTGTGTCGGCTGAGCGTGCGGCCCGACTTCGGTTGCTGAACCACGTGGTGCCGGAGACGGAGCTGGAAGCATTCACCTACGCCTTGGCGCAGCGGATCGCCACGAATGCCCCCTTGTCCGTTGCAAGCGCCAAACAGCAGCTTCGGGCATTGGCAGAGGCCATGCCGGTGCCGTCGGCTCGCATGCAAGCTCTGCTGGAGGGGCGTCGCCGGGCGCTGGACAGCCAGGATTACCGGAACGGCATCGCCGCCTTCCATGCCCGGCGAACACCGACATTCGAAGGGCGCTGATTGAGCTTAAGTCCATTTCGATGACGTTTGCCCTCTGGACGATCCTGGCCGCAGCCATGCTGCCGTATGTGACCGTCGCCTTCGCGAAATTCGGGGGCGCGGGTTACGACAACGCCGCTCCCCGGCAGTGGACAGAGAGGCTGCAGGGGTGGCGACGCCGGGCCGAGTGGGCGCATCGCAACCATTTCGAGGCTTTTCCAGCCTTCGCGGCGGCGGTGCTGGTGGCCCACGTCGCGGATGCGCCGGGCTTGTGGTCGGACGGCTTGGCAGGTGGGTTCATCGCCCTCCGTGTCGGCTACACGCTGGCCTATGTCGCGGACCGGCCGGCGTTGCGCTCGGCATTCTGGTTTCTGGCGCTTGGCTGCGTCATTGGTTTGTTTGGCATCGCTAGCCCTCTGGGCGTTGCCGGCTGATAAAGCTCCATACGTCATCCAGAACCGCCACGCGGCCACTAAACAGCGGAGCAAAGGCGGTGATGATGCCGATATGGCCGACGCCCGGGTAAATCCGGCTCTCGACCGGTCCGCCACGCTCCTGGATACGGGCGGCGAGCGCGGCAGTGTTGCGCGGTCGGACTGTATCGTCGGCGTCGCCGGCTAGTAGGAGCATCGGCGGGTTGCGCCCGTCGGCGTAGCTGATCGGCTGGCTGGCCGGCCCGCCGCCAACCGGCGCGAACACGGGAATAATGTCCCGCCCGGTGATCGGCAGGAAATCGTACGGGCCAGCCAAGCCGACAACGCCGGCAATTTGCGCACGGTCCACGCCGACGGCGCCAAGCCAGCGCGGGTCCAGCGCCAGCATGGCCGCGTTGTAGGCGCCGGCGCTATGGCCCACGATGAACACCGCGCGCGGGTCTGCGCCAAGCTCGGCCGCATGGGCGAAGGCCCATGCCACGGCGCGCGCGTTGTCTTCAAGGAAACGAGGGAACGCAACTTCCGGATACAGCCGGTAGTCCGGTACGACCACGACGGCGCCGCGGGCTGCCAAGGGTTGCGCCACGAACGGGTAGATGGCCTTGCTGCCGGTGCGCCAACTTCCGCCGTACAAGAACACGACCAACGGTGCGGAGCCGGTGGCGCTGGCTGGCCGGTACACGTCGAGCGTGCCACGCGGACCTTGCGCGAACGGTACGCCTCGCGTCACGACCGTGCCGTGGGACGGCACCGTCGCGTTCAGCAGCGCGGCCGGCGAGCACGCAGCGACAGACGCCGCCAGAAGGGCAGGAAGCCATGGCCGGAATAAAAGATGCATAGCGTCACAACCTCCAGGCGAGCACGGGGTTGCTATCCCTGGCCCAGCAGCCACCCGGCCCAGGCCGCCAGCACGCACGACACGACACTGCCGAGCGTGTAGAGCAGCGCCGCTCCGTGCCGTCCCGCCTGCAACAACTCGAATGTCTGCAAGCTGAACGCTGAGAACGTCGTGAAGCCGCCGCATAGGCCCACCATGACGAAGGCGCGCAGGTCAATCGTGGCGGCTAAGCGGCTGGACGTGACGTCGAGCAGTCCACGCTCGCTGGTCATGGTGGCGAATAGCCCGATGACGAAGCTGCCGAGCACGTTGATCAGCAGCGTGCCCCACGGGAACGCCGCGCCGGCGTTCCCTGTCACCAACAGGCCAAGCCAGTATCGGGCCAGGCCGCCCAATGCACTTCCTAACATCACCCAAAAAGAGATCGCCAAGTTCCACCTTTGTTTTGGAGGCGTACAGTCACAATGCCAACATAATGCTGGATTCTATATGCGGCACTATCGACCGGCATTGGAGACAGTGCCTGTAGAATAGTCATAAACTGTCTAACCTACATTGACGGTTGCTGCGAAACCCCGGTTTATGCAATCCGAATTGGTATTTAGGGTGTTATACGCATGGCAGCGACACGCGAGGCGCCACCGTCCAGCCCAGCACCCTTCGATGCGCGCCCTCTGCCTCTGGACATCGCCAACGCCCTCGTGATCCTCCGGTCCGGACTGTTCGCCGCGGAGTGGTTCAAGGAGCGCAATCCGGACCTGGCCGAGGTGGGAGCCGACGCGTTGACCCACTACCATCGCTGGGGCTGGCAGGAGGGGCGTTGGCCAAACCCGTATTTTGACCCTGCCTGGTATGTCTCGCGCCACCTCGACGTGCGCGAGGCGAACGTCGACCCGTTGCTGCACTACATCCAGAACGGCGAACACGAGGGCCGGCAGCCGATCGCCCACTTCGACCCGGCTTGGTACCGGTTGAAGTACAACGTGCCACGCGACCAGCTCTGCCTGGCGCACTTCCTGCAGCACCGGTGTTCCGGCACGGTCAGCCCGGTGCCGGAGTTCGACCCCGCCGACTACCTCCGGCGCTCCCCGGACGTGGCGGCAGTCGGCATGGACCCGTTCGAGCACTACATGGTGCAAGGCGTGCAGGAAGGCCGGGAGCCCTCGCCAGAGTTCAACACCCGGTTTTACCGGGCCCGCTACCTCGCCAACCAGCCGGACGCCAACCCGCTGCTGCACTACCGCCTGCACCGTCACGAGCTGGGCGTGTTCGTGAGACAGCCGGACGATGAGACAGACATTCCCAAGGAGGTCCGGCGCAACACGCAGCCCGGCCTGCTGTGCGAAGACGCCGAGCCGCTGCCTGCGCAAGCGATCCGGCGCGCGAAGGTGCTGGCGTTCTACCTGCCACAGTTCCACCGCGTGCCGGAGAACGACGCCTGGTGGGGTCGCGGCTTCACCGAGTGGACCAACGTGTCCCGTGGGCTGCCGCGGTTCGCCGGGCACTACCAGCCGCGCACTCCGCGCGATTTGGGGTTTTACACCCTGGACGGCACCTCGGTGCTGCGGCAACAAATTGAACTCGCACGCGGCGGCGGGGTGCATGGCTTCGTGTTCTACTTCTACTGGTTCAATCGCCGGCGCTTGCTGGATGGGCCGCTGGAGGCGTTGCTGGCAGCCCCCGAGATCGACTTCCCGTTTTGCTTGATGTGGGCAGACGTGAGGGATTGCGGGAAGTTGCATGGCTTTGCCGGATTTTGCGAAACCCTTGGTGAAACAGCAGTTTTGCATTGATCTGGCTTGCTCGGCTTTGCGCGACTCTGTTTCAGGCTGCTAGCTATCTGCCCGCTAGGATGCCCTAGCTATCAGAGGTGGGCATGGCAGTAGAGCGGAACCGGCTCGGTCTTCGCGAGGTAAGAGCGCTTCAAGAAAACGAGACGGTGTGGGATTCGGCGGTGCCCGGTTTCGGAGCGCGCCGGCAGCGCAGCAAGCGCATTGCCTACGTGCTCCTGTATCGCACCAGGGAGGGCCGCCAGCGCTGGCATACCATCGGCCGGCATGGAGCGCCCTGGACGCCGGACACAGCCCGTGACGAGGCCCGCCGCGTGCTGGGCGAAGTGGTGCACGGCGGCGACCCGGCAGCCGACAAGCAGAAGGCCCGCAAGGCGGTCACCGTAGCCGAGCTGTGCGACGACTACCTGAAAGATGCGGAGGCCGGGCGGCTGCTGACCGTCCGCGGCGGCACGAAGAAGGCCAGCACGCTCTACACTGACCGAGGCCGGATCGAGCGGCATGTGAAGCCCGTGCTGGGCAGGATGCGGGTGCCTGCCGTCACGCGGGA
Organism: uncultured Acetobacteraceae bacterium; assembly: GCA_964242575.1. Lineage (GTDB taxonomy): Bacteria > Pseudomonadota > Alphaproteobacteria > Acetobacterales > Acetobacteraceae > JANPPS01. Next base: position 10,868 of record CAXTCN010000077.1, read on the forward strand.
CGACATCGAGGCCTTCATGCACAAGGTAGCCGAAGGCGGCACGGCAGCGCGGCATCCGACCAAGCGGGGCCTATCCACGGTCAGAGGTGGGAAGGGCACAGCCAGCCGCACCGTTGGCCTCCTGGGTGGCATCTTCGCCTATGCCGTCCGAAAACGGCTGCGGCCAGACAACCCCGTCCAGGGCGTCATGCGGTTCGCTGATGGCCGGCGCGAGCGGCGGCTGAGCGACGCCGAATATGCTATGTTTGGCGCTGGCTTGGCTGCCGCCGCTCTGCCCGCTGAGCCAGTCCGGCCTGGAACTCGCCCACCTGGCGTAGTGTGGCCCGCTGCAATCGCCGCGGCTCGTTTCCTGCTGCTGACCGGCTGGCGCCGCGGCGAGGTGTTGGGTCTGCGTTGGGGCGATCTTGACCTGCCACGCCGGACAGCTCGCTTGCTTGACACCAAGACGGGTCTGAGCGTCAGGCCGCTTTCCACGGCAGCGTGTGCCATCCTGACGGGGCAGGGTGGCGAGGAGCCGGATACGCTGGTGTTCCCGGCCACGCGGGGCGGGGGCACCATGGGCGGTTTTCCATGGCTGTTCGCGCGGATCGTGAAGGCGGGTGGGCTGCCGCCTGACATCACCCCGCATGTGCTGCGGCATTCGTTCGCAAGCTTGGCCGGGGACTTGGGATACTCCGAACCAACCATTGCGGCGCTGGTTGGGCACCAGGGGCGGAGCATGACCTCAAGGTATGTGCACGCGGCGGATGCGGTGCTGCTGGCGGCAGCGGATGCCATAGCGGATCGGATATTGCAGTCCACGCTTCCACCTGTGGCTTGATGACAAGTTCGGAGAGGCGCGATAGCGTACGCCTCATGCGAGAAGCCGTGATCCTGTCCGTGCTGTTGGTTAGCTGCGCGCCGACGCCGACCCAGCGCGGCGACTGGATGCAACAGGACATCGCCGCTAACCCTGGCAAGTATGTTCCAGCCGACGCCTATACGAGCTATGCCCGCGAGAAGGCACAAGAGACGCGCGCACGATACCTGACGGCAATCGGTGCCGATCCGACGTTGTATGCGGCTCCTGCTCCACCAACGGTGCCAACCATTGCAGCACCTTCGCCAACGGCAACTTTACCGGCGGTGCCTGCGTCACCGCCACGCAACCTGAATCAGCCGGCCTACTGCGCTGCGGGATCGTTTGAAGCGGATCAAGCTGGTTCAATGACCGGCGGGTTAGAAGCTCTGAGGGAGCGATGCCGTCCGGGCGACAGCATTATCCTTAAAAGCTATAACACCGGGCTGATTGCTTCGGCCTGTGACATGGCTAAGCCTGTCTCGGCGGCAGGACCAAATGTGTTCTGCACGTTGGGAACGATCAGACAAGTGCGTCCCTAACAGGTTAAGAAGTGTAGGGTTCAAATGGGCGAACTGTACGACCTAGACGTGCTGGAGTGGTCCGAGCACCAAGCCCGTCTCCTGCGCCAGCACGCGGCCGGCGAGCCAGGCAATGAGCGCCCCGACTGGACCAACATCATTGAGGAAGTCGAGAGCGTGGGGCGCAGTCAACGTGATGCGGTCGAGAGCCTATGGACCCTGGCGTTCCTGCACGACCTGAAGGCCGAGGCCTGGCCTCTGTCGCGCGACGAGCCTCACTGGCGAGCCGAGGCCCGGCTGTTCCGGCGCCAGGCACGACGGAAGTTCACGCCGTCCATGCGCGGCAAGATCGACGTGGCGGGGCTCTATAGCGATGCGCTTGCGGGCCTGCCCGACACCATGGATGGGCAACGCTCGCTGCCGATCCCGGCTACCTGCCCGGTGTCGTTGGACGAACTGCTTGGCGATGGGAGCTAGCTGTGGCCGAACTTAACCAGTTCGGGGTCTGATAATGCGCCTTGTACTCGGGTTAAGTGCCGTGATTGGTATGCTGGTATCATTTTTCCTCTTGCTGCGGCTTTTGGAGGTCGCCTCTACGCCGAACGGTGGGCTGGCTGTCTTCGCAATGCTCGGTCCGCTCGGTTCGGCACTGGTTTTTACAGCGGTCTGCGCGGCTGGTGCCCGGATCGTCGTCGAACTGGTAAAGATCACTCGCCTTCTAGAAGCTAGCCGAGCCGATCAACTAAAGGCAATGGAGAACGCCATGCGCGGCGCTGCTCCATCGCCAGTGCTGCCGTCTGATGGGCATTGGGTTAACCCTAAGTACGCGCCTACAGGCCCGCCAGCGGCTGTAGCCTCTCGCCAGCCCGGACCGCGGATGCGCGAGGAGCCAAAACTATGACGGCGTTTCTGCACTCTTGATGCCTGACAGTCAGAGCCGACGAAAATTCACTGTTCATGAATCAGTTTAATTTCCCTGGCCGTTACAGTCCAAACTAGCGATCAGGGGTAATCGAATGAGGCGCAAAAGTCAGTTTAAAATTGAGATGCCTTACGAGAGTAAACGCTTGATTGCCAGATATAACCAACAACAAGGTCAGTTAAACTCAGACATAAATGGTGCCGGAAAAAAGAGATTGGCGGATAATTTTATGAATTTTGCTATTAAGCAAACACTTAAATGGTCTCCGATCTTTATCGGCGACATCATAATCTTAGTAGGTCTATCAAATAACTTATAGAAGACTATCCTCTTCTCGCCGCCCGCAACCCCGCGCACAGCAGCCGTTCGCCTTATGCGGCTTGCACAGCAGGCACCCGGCTCGCCGGTCCTTGGGCCGCCCTCGCTTGTGGTGCACGTCAGCCCTCCCGCTGGTTCAGCACGTCCGGGCGCGCGGCCTTGCGCTCGCGCTTCCAGAACTTGCGCTTGGTCGCGCGTAGGTGCTTCCACCCTTCCGGCGGCGGTGTCAGCAGCCCTTTCTTGGCGGTCGCCATGGCCCAGTCCTGTCACGCCCAATGGGCAGCAAACCTACGCCCGTCACAGCCTAATGCAACGCCTCTCCAGCCCGCCGCCCGGTCCGCACAAGCTCGTCAAGCGCAGCCAAGATGCTCATCCACGCCCGCAGCGCCTGCTTGTCGTCCGCCGCCTCCATCACATCCGCCTGCAAGGTGGCGTGCAGTTCCGCCGCCTCCCCATACCGGTCGATCAAGAGCTTGGCGTTGCGGTAGGCGTCGAGGTCGGCCATCTAAACCGCCAGCTCGCGCACAGGTGGCTCAATGTCCCTGAAATACCGGCAACTCAGGTAATTGACGACATCGCCAAGAGTGTCGCACCGATTAAGTGCGTCGTTCTCGACATCGACATCAAAGGCCTCCGCAAGCCGAAAGGCGAGCCTCAACCGGCCGAACCTGTCGATTGCTAGATCGCCTACAAGCCGGGTTGAGGGGGTGAGCGTGGAAGCCTTGGCACAAACCGCCTGCTCGACGGCCAACGCTACTTTTTGGAAAACGGAACTGTTGAAAGCAGACTGCATCGCACACATCCCAACTCACGGTTTCGTGAGAGGGTCACATCACGAGAACGTGTGCAAGGGCGCTTGTTCGTTCGGACCCGGCTCGTTGCTTTCAGGCAACACCGTCAAGTGTGTTAGGTTTTGCCGCGTCCGTTGGCGAAGGGATCACAACCACCTAAATCGTTTGGGGTGACAGGAGGGGCGGCCCATGCTGAATGCACTGACGAGAGGCACTCTTTTGGCTGTCCTGGCGCTGGGCGCAATGCTCATGGTGGCGCCGGCTGGCGCTCAGGCTGCGGCAGCGCTGTCGTCAGATAGCCTGGTCCAAGAGGCCCAGTACTACCCGCCTCCCGGCTACTACGGCCGACCCCGCCGCTATAGGCCACCACCGCCTTTCTACGGTCGCCCGCGCTATGACGGCGGACCGCGGTTCCGCGGGCCAGGCCGGGGCTACGGTCCAGGACCACGCTATTACGGCCGGCGGGACTACTACCGCTGAACGGCTCCTCTGCCAGCACCGCGACACGCTTCTGAAAGAATGGGGCGGCTGCCGCGTGGACTGGAAGCTTGTCTGCGCATGAACCAGGCTTATACCGTTTTCTTGTGCCCCACCGCCGACTTGCCGCTCGGCACCCAATCCGGCTGCGCCTCAATCCAGTCCAGCACCCGGCCGGCAGGCCATGCTACCCTGCGTAAGCCGATCTGTTTGGGCACCGGGAACGTGCTCGCCTTCATGCGCTCGTAGACTTCGGTCTGACCAAGGTTGGTCAAACGCATGACCTCGGGCAGTGACAGCAGTGCTTCACGGGAAATGGGATTGTTCAAGGGTACCGAGAGGTCGGCTTTCACATCTCCTTTGTACGTCTCCAGCCGCAAGCGTTCGGTCACGATCTGCTCAACGACAACTCGCACGGCAATGACAAGATCGCGGATCGCTGCATCAAGGCCCGGTGTCGGCTGGCTGCTCACCCCCGTCGCTCGCTTGGATACGACTTGACGTGAGATAGCCGAAGGAGCTTTGGCCCGCTTCGCGCTATAGCCAAGTAAGCCGCCGCTTGCGCGGTGCTGGCACGCCTGGAGCCAGTCGGCGCCATTGCCACCAGGCGTCATCCGACGGGCAGCCGCGGGGCAGGGGTTGGACGCCCAACGTCCGTTGCGCGAGGCGAGCGAGTGCAGTTCGGCGTCGGTTCCAACGCTTTCGTCCTTGCCAGCCATCCACGTCGATGCTGTCGGCCTTGTGGTCAGCCGGCCAAACGTTCAGGAACATGGCAGAGTAGCCGCGGGCGTAGCGACGCCGGATCAAGCTGTTGATCGCCGTCGCCCATAAACTGTCATGGGCATGTCCTGGGGCCATCCAGACCCGGCATACTTCCAAGAGGCTGCCGTGGGCGATCAAGCGCTGGATCGGCCATGCCGAAAGCGTGGCCCTGGCGAGGTCATATGTTTCATTGGAATGCCAGTCCGCAGCCCAGAAGAAGGTGCGGTCATCGACCCAAGGAAGAACGTGCCATTCGCGAACCCGCACCATGCCGACGCGGCGCGGACCGATGCAGAGCCATGCAACGACTTCGCGATAGCTGAGATCGCCATCGGTGTCGAAAGTGCCGCGCTCGGTCACGCCATAGCGCAGCCATAACGGCCCTTTCCCTCCAAGGTCGATGCTGTGGGGGAACGCTCGATGAAAGGCGAAGTCTAGCTCACGCGATACATCTTCCGGCATCCCGCCAAACAGGGGTGGCCGCGGTAGCCGCAGGTATGTGACTTCGGAGACCATCGCGCCTCTCCTGCTGCTGCACGCAAGCTGGGCACCAGTGTAATCAGGGAGGGAAGCGCAACGCGAATCCAACCCTTACCGCCCCATGAAGGCGTGGTATCCCCATCGCGGTCAGGCAGGCGGCGCTGGGCGGCTGAAGTCTTGAGGGAGGACCGGAGCGAGCTGTGCCTAGCGGCCGGTGCCAAACTTGGCGCGCGGTAGGCTCTCGATGTAGCGCTGCAGGCTGTCGACCATGATGAGCGTCTTGCGGCCACGCTTGCGGGCGTCGATGGTGCCTGCCGCCAGCAGAGCGTAGAGGTCGGTTTTGCTCAATCCAGACAGGCGCACGGCTTCATCCACGCTGGCGCTAATAGGCAGAGAGGAAGTGTTAGACATTGGACATTCCGTTCGGGATGGTGGCGAAACGAGGGATGTGCGTTCCCGAACCAATCGACTACAGCGCGCCACCCGGTCCCGCTGCACGAGCGGCCATGCACTGCTGAAACAACCGAGCCTGAGCGCCGTCCCGGTCTTGCTGCACGCTTACGGTCGCAAGCGATGCCTCGTAGATGCACTGGGCATAGGCACCTCGCACGGACGCCGATGGAGAGTCCGGACAGGAAATCGTCAGTTCCTTGCGGTTGAAGCCGGCCTCTTGGGTGAGGGTGTTGTACCCAGTAGGACAAAGCTCGTTGGCGCGACGATGGCAAATGTTCCAGCCAAGGCCCGCACCACACGCGATGACGTAATCTCGGCTGCCGTCAGGCCGGCGTATAACCTGATCCGTGGTGCAGCCCGCAAGTAGCAAGGTCAGCAGAACGGCCGCGCGCATCATTCTGCTGAGCCTTTCAGGCGCACGCCAGGACCGCCGCCGTTCTGTTCGATGAACTCGACACCGGCGGCTTCGAGAGCTGAGCGGATTGCATCGACCGTCCGAGGGTAAAGAGCTTCGCCGCGCTCCAGCCTGGCAATGGTGTTCGTGGAAACATCAGCAAGGGCAGCTAGGTCCCGAACGCCAAGGCCCAACCCAGCCCGTGCCATCCTACATTGCTGCGAAGTCATATCCAAACCTTGCAACACTGTTGCGAAACCTCTTGACGTACGTCGCCTAAAGTCGCAACAGTGTAGCGACCTTGCAGGAAGATGCAAGGCGGCCGGACGGAGAGCTTGCACCTTCTCAGCCCGGCCTAACCGCAACAGCTCGCTCGGGAGTCTGTCATGGCTGAACACGCCCATAGCACGCCTACGCCCTCCGTTTCACGCCGCCAGCTAACAACCGGCGCCGCCGCCCTATTCAGCCTAGCCGGGGCAAGAGCCACCTCCCGCGCTGCCCCCGGCGCAGACGCCGAACTCATTCAGGCCTGCGCCGAGTTCGACCTTGTAGAGCGCGCCATTCAGTCGGCCGGCGGTCACGCCGAGCCGGGCAGCGACGAAGAGTTCACCATGAACGCACAGTTCGGCCGGCTGTCCGACCTGCTTCAGGAGATACTGCCCCGCATCTGCGCCGCGCCATGCACGACCGCGGCCGGCCTCCAGGCCCTGACCGCCACCGTTGCGCTGCACATGCGGCAACTGAACTTCGATGATTTCCCAAACGGCTACACCGACGAGCGCCTGATGTTCGCGCTGGTGCGCGGCCTCATGGGGGACCGCATCGGGCAGGTTCTGGCGCCGTCCACGCCTGGGGCTGCCAATCGCCGCATCCCGATGCCCCCGCCGCCGCCCGGCCCGGACGCCAAGCTGATGGCGCTGTGCGCGGAGTATGTGGCGTTGGATCGGCGCTACGTCGCAAAATCCTATGAAGTGAACGACATGCTTCCCAGCGATCCTGCATTCAAAGTGCTGGACCGGGAGATAATGGACATGGTGCCGGACCTGCATCGCATGGAAGCTGAGATCACGGCGATGCGGGCGATCACGATGGAGGGCATCCGCGCCAAGGCTCGCGCGACGCGGCACGCGATGGCGGGGAATGCCGACAAGGACACTGGGCCGATGGACGAGGAGTCGTACTTGGCATGGTCGTTGTTGGGTGACTTGCTGGCGGGGTGGGATGAGATCGACCGCCGTCAGTTGTCTCCCTCGTTTTCGTAGTCGGTGGTCGTTATGCTATGTTCCACCCCGGCGGGGCTAGGCTGGCCCCCGAACACCTGGGCCCTCTGCGCCGGGTTGCCCCGCCGTTTGCTACGCGGATGTCCTGCGGAGGCAGTTCTTGAAGGTAAGTTTGAACGATCTTACGCCGGAAACGGTATGGCGATGCTCGCCTATAAAGCAGGACGCGGTAGATCGTATCCTGAAAGCGGCTGGCATTCCCTTGGACGGGGAAGAGGAGGATACCGAGGCTTTGCAACTCACGCTTGCCTTTATCGCGTATTCGTCTGTGTCATTCGCGTTAGGCGCGAGACAAGCGACCAAAGCCGAACGCGAGAAAGTGGCGGTCGCCTTTCGTCATCTGATACGAGCAATAGAGTCCATCCGGTTTACTGCGCAAGCGTCTCCAGAGGTCCCAACCGATTGGGGGATCAATATGGTAGAGTGGATTCGAGAAAAAATTGTCGAAAATCCGTCTGCAGCATCGCGGCCTCCGAAAACCGACAATACATTAATCTATCCGCAGCTTCTTTCATATTACTGCATAGCGTTCAACAAACATCCGACTACGGGAGACACAGGTCCGACTGCTCGTTTCCTGAAAACGTTCTTTCAAGAGATGAAAACCGGCTTGGAAGCTGTAAGTTGGACTCTCAAAGAGGTGCCGGCCTACATCAAGCGGCCGCAGCTACAATCGCTTTTCGAGGTTCCGCCACCCACAACGTTGCGCAGCAAAATTCGACAGAACCTGGCGTCTGGAACATCCAAAGAGTCAGTACTGACAGTGGACGCAGTTTTTCAATTCTTTCAGATCGAGCTGGCCAAAAAAGCCGAGGCGAACACGCGTTAGGGAAGATAAGCGCCCTTGTTCAGGCCACTTCCTGCCATGGCAAGAAGTGTGGCTATAGACCTTACTTCCTGCCATGGCAGGAAGTAGTAAAACAATCTGCACTTACTGCCTCTGGAAGTTTTAGCGCTATCGCTCAATCTTGTTTCATGCATTGCAAGATTGATCAGACATGAGCGGTCCCGAAATGACGGTTCAACTTCCCGAACTTACTGGCGCCTTTCAAGGCCGCAGGCAGCTCTCAGCGACGTTCAAGAGGATCGGACTGAATATCAGCCCCTCGACCCTCTCGACCATGGCCACTCGTGGGGGCGGACCGCCGTTCCTTAAGTGGGGACCGCGCGTCGTCTATCGCTGGGAAGATGCCTTGGAGTGGGCCGAGGGCCGGCTGAGCCGGCCGCGCCGCAGCACTTCTGAGGCGGACGCAAGCTAAGCCTAAAACGAGAAACCCCGGCGCGCAGGGCACCGGGGCAGATCGATTTCAGGCAACGACAGTCCGCAAACGTCGTGTAGCGCAGAACCGGTCCGCCTTCAATCCCTTCGCGCTCAGTGATTGAGCGTAGATATGCCGTCGAAAAAGAAAAAGCTTAAAAGCCACCGCAAAGCACAGCCTACCGTGTCTCTGCTCAACTTTCGAGCAGCCCGCGCGGCCCAGCTCGACCGGTTGGCGGATGCCGAACTCCAGCAAGGATTTCATTCCGTTGCCGAGCGGTTGTCCCGCCAGGCCGCGGAAATGCGGGAGGTGGGCCAATGAGTGGCACCCCGCGCGTGGAGATCGCCCGTATGATCGCTCAAGCCGAGCTGGCCGGCTGCGGGCACTTGGCTGGCATCCTGCTGCCGACAATGCGGGGCGAGCTGAACACGGTCGCTCCGATGCGCGGCACGGTGATGCCGCCGCTATACCGCTTGGAAAAGCAGGGTCGCCCCATCATCGCCATCCTGGGGGATGACGACTACCAGCCCGCCGGCCCGAGTACGTGGGCGTGCGCTGCCAAGCTGCGGTGCTGGGCCGCGTTTGCCATCGTGCACGGCGCCGGGGCCGAGCGTGCCCACTATGATATGGCAGCTGATTTAGCGAAATCGGCCCGCCGGCTGCTGCTTATCGAGACAACCTCAGCAGCTGCTCAACTGTGGGCCGCGTTCCTCAGCGAACGCACTCCCGCGTTGCCGTTCATGGGCATCTTGCCGCGCGACGGGGCGCATCCCGTCAGGCCGACGCGGGGAGGCCTACATTGAACGCCATGCCGGCTCTGCCGGTCGACGGTGTGCAGCTTGCCAGATTCCTAGACGCGACGTGCCGGTACGCGGAGCCGGGCACATTCCTTTCATTACGGGCATTCTACGACGACAAGAGCGAGGTTTTCGCAATCCAAGGGCAACAACTTGGCGACGACCCCGCCTCGATCATGCCGGCCGTCGAAGCTTTAGCGGCTCGCTGTACGCGTCCCGGACGGCCCGTGGTGTTCGCTCCGCCGCTAGCGACGTTCATCGGTCCGAACGACGCCACGGAAGCACATCTTGCCAACGGTTTGAGCCTGTCTGTCGAGTGCGACCGGTCCCCCAATGCGGCCCGCGCCAAATTGGAAGGCTTGATCGGACCGGCAACCGTAGTGGTCGCGTCCGGCGGCGAATGGGTGGACCAAAAGACTGGCGAAGTTCAAGAAAAGCTGCACCTCCACTGGCGGCTGAATGAGCCGACCCGTGCCGCTGGAGATCATCGACGACTGAAGCAGGCCCGGGTTTTGGCAACAGGGCTAGTCGGCGGCGATGCCACCAACAAGCCAGTGGTCCACCCGATCCGCTGGCCTGGCTCCTGGCATCGCAAGGGCACTCCAAGGCTGGCGCGCATTGTTGTTCTGACCAATGCCGAACTGGATCTTGGCGACGCCCTAGAGCGGCTTGGCGAGGCTGCTGCTGCCGCGCGCTCGACTTCGGCTGCCGATGCAGCACCGACCGCTCCCCCGCCGGGGGAAGGTGAGGAGCGGGACACCTCGGCGCTTGTTTGCGCTGTGCTGAGTGGTGGCGAGCTTCACGCTCCATTGGTCGCTTTAGCTATGCGGTTCGTACGTGGCGGCATGGCAGACGCGCAAGCCGTGCTTGTGCTGCGGGGCATTTTGCAAGCGATCCCGCCAGCCGAGCGTGACATGAAGGACGGGGTGGAACAGCAAGGGCGCTGGCAGTCTCGATATGATGACGTGCCTCGGGCCGTGGCCACGGCCCGCGCCAAGCATGGGGAGCCGGCACCGGCCGCCGCTGAAAAGCGCAAAGACTCTTCCAAGCCAGGTCAATGGCCGCATCCTCTCGACTTTCTGGCAGATGGCGACGCGGTGCCGCCGGACCTGCAGGCTGAGCACATCCCTGCGGCGCTGTTCCCGTTCGTTGTAGACACGGCCGAGCGCATGGGCGTGGATGCGACAAGCGTTGCCCTCGGGTGCATCGTCGCGTGTGCATCCGTCTTGTCCGACGATTGGCGTATCCAGCCCAAACGGCATGACTACACCTGGACGGAAAGCCCCCGGCTTTGGGCCGCTATCGTGGGCGATCCCTCAATCCTGAAAACTCCGGTTATCAACGCCTGCACACGCCCAGTAGACAAGCTGGATGCGGACGCGCGGCGGCGTCATGCCGAAGCAATGCGGATTTACAAGCAGCGATTAAGGGAAGCGAAGGCCGACAAATCCGGGACTACACCGGAGCCGGTTCACCCCCGTCTTGACCGTTATCTGATCGAGGGCGCGACCGTTGAGGCGATTAGCGAAGTGCTCCGCGACGATGACGACGCGACCCAGCGCGCGCCGGCCCGCAAGGTGCTGAGCCGGCATGACGAGATGACCGAGTTCTTTGGCAACCTTGATCGCTACAAAGCTGGTGGCAAGGGCGGTGGTGACCGCGGCGCGTATCTGCGGCTGTTCAACGGCGGACCTTACACCATAGACCGGATCGGCCGCGGAGCTTTCACCGTCCCCAACTGGTCCGCTTGCTTCCTGGGCGGCATCCAGCCCGGCCCAATCCAGCGGATTGCGAAAGATGCTGCTGAGGACGGCCTGTTGCAGCGGTTCCTTTACGTCGTGCCGGAGCGCAAAGCACAGGCTTGGACCGTGCTCCGTCAAGCGATGCCCAGCAACGTTACAGTAATCTTTTTCAAGCATTGGCCGCCATGCAGCCGCCACGGATGCCAGGCGGCGAGCATACGCAGGTTGTCGCCTTCCATACGGACGCGCACGAGCATCGGGAGAGCGTCGACCGTATGGCGCGTGCTATGGCCGCGTTGCCGGACAGTTCAACACGTCTTAAGGCCGCGTTGGGCAAGTTGTCAGACGACAGGGTAAACCCATCCGGAGGCGACACCAGGAACCCAGCCATCCT
>CAXTCN010000078.1:0-22079 GCA_964242575.1 uncultured Acetobacteraceae bacterium
GGTTCTCGCCGACATCCTCAACCACATGCCCGTCGCTTGATGCGAAAGCCCTGCCGGTTGCGGCAAAGCTACCCGCTCCGACGCGAGGTGTATGTGACGCTTCTCGGAGGCGCTGGACCTCCGGTTTGGCGATCTGCAGCCCAGCGGAGTGCTGCTGATCCGGCGGACAAAGTTCGGTAAGCGTCGCCTCGTCCCCCTGCATCCCACAGTGGCCGACGCGCTCGACCTCTACCTCGATCAGCGCTGCAAGCTGCCGGTGGCGGACGACCATGTGTTCCTTTCGGCGAAGAACCGGCGGCTGCCCGCCAGAACGGTGAACGACACGTTCCGTCGGCCGAGCGGGGCTGCAGCCCCACACCTGCGAGAGCTACGCGCACGCCTTTCGGCTGCTGTTCGTCTTTGCCAGCGAACGTGTGGGGCAACGACCCTCGCAGCTCTGCCTCGAACACATCGACGCGGCCCTCGTGCTCAGCCTCCTGGCCCACATCGAGCAACAGCGTGGCAATGGTGCTACGACCCGCAACGCCCGGCTCGCCGCGATCAAGGCCTTCATGCGCCATGTCGAGCTCCGCGTCCCCGCTGCCCTGCAGCAGGTCATGCAGATCCACGCCATTCCGACAAAGCGCCATGACCAAGCCTTGGCGCGGCGCCTTGCAATGGACGCAGTGCGAGCAATCCTCGACGCCCCGGACCCGACGACGCGGCTTGGCGCCCGGGACCGTGCCATGCTGCGCCTTTGCTTCGCCTGCGGGTTGCGCGTCTCCGAACTGGTGGGCCTTCCTTTGGCGCACGTCTCCCTGCATCGGGCACCCAGCATCCGTGTGCACGGAAAAGGCCGCAAGGAGCGGTCCCTCCCGCTTTGGAAGGAAACAACCAGTGATCTGCGGGCATGGCTGGCGGTGCGTGGACCCGCCCGCGTCCCGGAACTCTTCGTAAACGCCGAGGGCGCTGCGATGACCCGGGCCGGGTTCGAATACATCTTCGACAAACACGCGCGTGCTGCTGCCGTCAATCACCCCGAGTTGGCCGGGCGCTCCGTCTCCCCTCATCAACTGCGGCACAGCTACGCCGTCATGATGCTCCAGGCCACCCGCGACATCCGCAAAATCGCCTTGTGGCTTGGCCATGCCGACGTGCGCGCCACAGAAGTTTACCTCAAGCTCGATCCGTCGGAAAAGCTGGAGGCCGTTAAGGCGGTCCTGCCGCCCGCGTTGCGCCGCGGGCGGTTCAAAGCGCCAGACGCGCTGATCGCCTCTTTCCTCGACCCCCAAGCTTCAGGTCATCGTGCCGGGGCCTTGCCGTGGCGCCACCAACACAGAAGGCCCGTTGCCAGGCCATGCGGCCGTGCTCGGCGATACGCTGAAGATGTCGATCCCGCTGCGTGGGCGCGGTCTCGGCCGTGCCGCTCGGCACGGCGCTGGCGCGTGGATGCTCTGCTAGCCTGGCCCTGGCGGGACAGGCATGTCCCTTCCGTGCCGTCCAAGCACAACTCCGCCCGCCGCCACCGCACTCCGCGCGCCCGCCGCCGCGTCACGAACTGGCCCGTGCATGAGGCAGGCCTGCGTCGGCGCGGCGATCTTGCGCCGTGGCTGGACGGGGCGGCGCTGAACCGCCGCGGCCGCTGGCCAAGGGCCCTGCCGGCGATGCCGCCCAGGCGCCGGCCCTGCTTGGACAGGCCGAGGGCGTGATCGCGTCCGTGATGGCGGGCGGCGCCTGCGACGGCGAGCCTGCCTGCGCCGCGGCCATGGCGCGGCAAGAGGAACCAGGCCGAGACAGCCATGGGAAGGCACAAGCGCCTGGTTGGCCCCAAGCTTCGCGCCCGGAACCTGCCTGGGCAACGGGGCGAGGTCGCCATCGCCGCAGCAGCGCTGGACGCGATGATCCGAACCGCAAAGCCCGTTGCCGCCCGGGTCGCCCAGGCGCCGACCGAGAAGGGCTGCCCAACCCTCAAGCCACTCCCCGCACCAACGCCGTGCCACTCCACTAACGGATGGCCGAGTGCGGACGCGACCTCGTGCGCCAGCACGGTCTTGCCGGTGCCGGGCTCGCCCTTCACCAGCAGCGGCCGTTGCAGGGCCACTGCGGCGTTGACCGCAACCTCCAAGTCGCGCGAGGCGATGTAGCGCTCGGTGCTGCGGAAGCCGCTCATGCACCCCAGACCTCGGCGGCGGTGTCCACGATCATGCGCAGCTTGGCCCACTGCTCGTCCTCGGCCAGCGTGTTGCCCTCCTGCGTCGAAGCGAAGCCGCACTGCGGCGACAGGCAAAGCTGGTCCAGCGGCGCGAACCGGGCGGCCTCCTCGATGCGGCGCTTGATATCGTCGGCGTGCTCCAGGGCGCCAGTCTTGGAGGTCACGAGGCCCAGCACCACGCTTTTGCCCGGCGGCAAATGGCGCAGCGGCTCGAACCCGCCGGCGCGGTCCGTGTCCCACTCCATGAAGTAGCCATCGACCGGCATGGCGTTGAACAGGATGTCGGCCACCGGCTCGTAGCCGCCGGACGCGATGAAGGTGGAGCGGAAGTTGCCGCGGCACAGGTGCATGGTGACGACAAGGTCCTCCGGCTTGTCCCGCAACGCCTCCCGCATCAAGCCGGCGTAGATGGCGGGCTGTTGGTCCGGGTTGTCGCCGCGGGCGCGCAGCATCTCGCGCTGTTCCGGGTCGCACAGGTAGGCGAACGAGATGTCGTCCAACTGCAAATAGCGGCAGCCCGCGTCGTAAAAGGCGCGCACCGCCTTGTGGTACGCCGCGCCTAAATCGGCATAGAAGCTGTCCATGTCGGCATAGACGCCGAAGTTCATCATCTTACGGCCGCCCCGGTAGTGCAGCATACTCGGACCGGGGATCGTCATTTTCGGCGCCCGGCTGGTGTTGGCCGCCAGGAAACGGAAATGCTCGATCATCGGGTGCCCGGAGAACCCCACCTTGCCGGTAATTCGCAGCGCCTTGGTGATGCCGACGCCGCCCTTGAAGTTCATGCCGGAGTCGACGTCCACCGCCGTGACGCCGTCCAGGTGCTCCAAAAAGTCGAAGTGCCAGTAGGCCCGGCGGAACTCCCCGTCCGTCACCGCCTGCAGCCCGGCCGCCTCCTGCTTCCGGATCAGCGCGATGATCTCCCGGTCCTCGACCGCGCGCAGCCCAGCGTCGTCGATCTCGCCATTCTGGCGCTGCTCACGGGCAAGCTTCAACGGTTGGGTCCGTAGCAGGCTTCCCACCATATCGGCGCGGAACGGCGGCTTGGCGCGTGACATGGGCATGATCCGCTTCGGTGTCAGGGAACGTGCGTTGCAGTAGGCGGAGGTATCCGACCTGGCGCGGGCCAGCAAGCCGCCGTATGGGTCCGCGCGCCATCAACGGGATATGCCTTATGCGCCCCACCCTCCTCGCCGTTCTCGCCTGCCTTGCGCTGCTGCACGGCCCAGCCCGCGCGGAGCTACCGGCCGTGCTCAGGATCGGCATCCTCAACGACCAGAGCGGCCCGTTCGCCGACGCGTCCGGCCCCGGCTCGGTCGTGGCCGCCCGGCTGGCGGCCGAGGACTTCGCGCGGGAGGCGCCGGGCGTGCCGGTCGAAGTCCTGTACGGCGACCACCAGAACAAGGCCGACGTGGGCGCTGCCATCGTCCGCTCCTGGGTGGATCGCGATGGGGTGGCGGCAGTGGCGGACGCGGTCAACTCGGCCGTTGGCCTGGCCGTCAACCAGATCATGCGCGACAAGAACCGCAGCTTCGTCGCCACCAACGTCGCGACCTCGGAGCTGACCGGCAAGTCGTGCGCGCCCACGACCGTGCAGTGGACCATGGACACCTGGGCCAACGGCAACGTGGCTGCCCGCGCGCTGACGGGGGAGGGCGGCGACACCTGGTACTTCCTGACCATCGACTACGCGCTCGGCGCCGCGCTGGAGCGGGACACGACGGACGCGCTGCGCCGCCTGGGCGCCCGGGTGTTGGGGTCCGCGCGCCACCCGATTGGCACGACGGACTTCGCCTCCCTGCTGCTGGGCGCGCAAAGCTCGGGCGCCAAGGTCGTGGCGCTCGCCAGCACCGGGTCAGACCTGATTAACGCGATGAAGCAGGCGCGCGAGTTCGGCCTCACGCCCAAGCAGCGGCTGATCGGCTTGCTCACGCAGTTCACCGACGTGGACGGCATGGGGCTAGAGGTCGCACAAGGGCTAATCGTGTCCGAGGCGTTCTACTGGGACCAGACGGACGCCACCCGCGCCTGGTCCCGCCGGTTCGGCGAGCGCATGGGCGGCCGGATGCCGACGGCCAACCAAGCCGGCGTGTACAGCTCGGTGCTGGCCTGGCTGCGCGCCGCCCGTGCCGCGAACAGCATCGAGGGCACGCGCGTGATGGCGCAGTTGCGCGCGGCGCCCATTGACGACGCGCTGTTCGGCCGCGTGACCGTCCGTGCGGACGGCCGGGCCACCCACGCCATGCACGTGTTCCGCGTCAAGCGCCCGGACCAGTCCACCGGCCGGTGGGACTTCTACGAGCCGGTCGCGACCATCCCGCCAGGCCAGGCCTTCCGGCCTCTAACGGAAGGCGGGTGCCCGCTGACGCCGTGACCAGCCAGCCTGCCATGCTCACAGCATTGCAACGAACTAGCCTCAAAGGCGATTGGTTATCGTGAGTAGATGACAAAGCTTCAACTGCGGCGGTCCCTGCTGGCGCGTCGTATGCGCCGCGCTATCGCCTCGCTGTGACCAACTTCAACATACCCTTTTGTACTCTATAGTGCGGTGCGTTGGGAAACACACGCAATTATTCAATAACCTTTCTGTGTGCCATCTGGTTCGGCCAGCATTATCAGACATGTCCTGGCATCCAGTTATCGTGTCCGGAGTGTCTAGATGCTGCAGCAACCCTTATGGAAGACCGAGGCCGGACCGACCCTCGTGGCGGAGGTCGGCAGCGTCCGTCTAGTGGTCCGGAGCGCCGGCGGCTATGCGCGCTTCCTGGTGCTGCGGCCGGCGCCAGCCCCCGAAACCGGTTTGAAGACCCTGGTCGCGTCCGGCACCGAGAGCAACGTGGCCAAGGCGATGACGGCCGCGGAGCAATGGCTCGACCGGTTCGAACCTGCCTCGACCAAGCCCTCCCGCATCTCCTGAGAGCCGCCCCATGCTGAATGGCAAACCTTCCCCCGCATCGGATGCGTCCCCTTTGGCGCTATGGGGTGGCGTGGAGTGCAGCGTGGTGCGGGTTGGCGGCGGGTGGCGCGACCAGGTGGCTGAGACTGGCCATCACGACCGGCCCGGCGACCTTGACCTGATCGCAGCCGCCGGCATCCGCACCCTGCGCTACCCCGTGCTGTGGGAGCGGGTGGCGCCCGACCGGCCGGAGCGCTGCGACTGGGCCTGGCACGACGCGCGGCTCGGCCGCCTGCGCGGGCTGGGCGTGGCGCCGATCGTAGGCCTGGTGCACCACGGCTCCGGACCCTGCTACACCGACCTGCTCGACCCGGGCTTCGGCGCGGGCCTTGCGGCGCACGCGGCGCGGGTGGCCGCACGGTATCCTTGGGTGAAGGCATGGACCCCGGTGAACGAGCCGCTGACCACGGCGCGCTTCTGCGGGCTGTATGGCCACTGGCACCCGTTCCACCAGGACGAGGCCAGCATGGTGCGCATGGTGGTGGTCCAATGCCGCGCGGTGCTGCTGTCCATGCGCGCGATCCGCGCCGTGATCCCGGACGCGCGCCTGGTGCAGACCGAGGACATCGGCCGGGTGTTCTCGACCGCCCGCCTCGCCCCGCAGGCGGAGTACGAGAACGAGCGGCGCTGGCTGTCGCTCGATCTGCTGTGCGGGCGGGTGGACCGCGCGCATCCCTGGTGGCCGCGACTGGTTGCGGTGGGCGCAGCGCCCCATGAGCTGGAGGACTTCTGGAGCGGCGACGCGGCGCCTGACGTGATCGGCGTCAACCACTACGTCACCAGCGACCGCTACCTCGACCACCGCACCAGCCTGTATCCGCCCAAGCTGCGGGGCGGCAACGGGCGCGAGCGCTACGCCGACACCGAGGCCGCGCGCATGGACCTGCCCGACGGCGCCACCGGCTGGGCGGCCCGGCTCACGGAGGTGTGGGAGCGCTACCGCCGCCCGCTCGCGGTCACCGAGGCGCACCTGGGCGACCGTCCGGAGGAGCAGGCGCGCTGGCTGATGGAGGCCTGGCGCGCCGCCCAAGTCTTGCGCGAGGCGGGCGTGGACCTGCGCGCCGTCACCGTGTGGGCGCTGTTCGGCCTGGTGGACTGGGACAGCATGCTGCGCCACGCGCACGGGCGTTACGAGCCAGGCGCGTGGGACGCGCGGCACGACCCGCCGCGCCCGACCTTGCTGGCCGAGGCGGCCGCTGCCCTGGCGCAGCGCGGCGCCTTCGCCCACCCCTGCCTGCACGAGCCTGGCTGGTGGCGGCGCGACGACCGCTTCCACGCCGCCGCGCGCCGGGCCTGATGGCTGTTCGGAGGACCTGACCCATGGCGAGCCACTCCCATTCCACAGTGCCCACGGCGCGCCTGGCGCTGGCGGGCGGCGTCATCGGCTTCGCGCTGGGCGGCTTCTTCGACGGCATCCTGCTGCACCAGGTGCTGCAATGGCACCACCTGTTCAGCTTAGTGCCGGGCGAGACGTGGCAGGACATCCGGATGCAGATCCTGATGGACGGCCTGTTCCATGTCCTGCACTACGTGATCGCCCTGGCCGGGCTGTGGCTGCTGTGGCGCGGCCGGGCTGGGTTCAGCGGCTCAGGCGCCGACCTGCGCCTGCTCGGCGCGGCGCTGCTGGGGTTCAGCCTGTGGCAGTTCGTGGACATCGCGCTGTTCCACTGGGTGCTCGGCATCCACCGCGTCCGCGTGGGCGTGGAGGCTCCGCTGGCCTACGACCTGGGCTGGCTGGCCGCGTTCGGGGCCACCAGCCTGCTCGCCGGCCTGTGGCTGCGCCGGCGCGGCCAGTCCGGCGGCGGCCCGGGCCGCCCGGCCGTGGCCGCCACGCTCGCGCTCGTGGTGCTGCTCGCGGGACCCCTCGCGGCCCTGCCGCCCGCGGGCGCGGCCACGACGCTGGTGCTGTTCCGTCCCGGCACCAGCGCCGCCGCGGCGTTCGGGGCGGTGGCGGCGATTGGTGGCCGGGTCGTCTGGGCCGACGCCTCGGGCGAGCTGCTGGCCATCGACGCCAACGCCGCACCCCGGGCGTGGCGGCTCTACCAGCACGGCGCCCTCGTGGTCGGCAGCGCAGCAGCCACCGGCGGGTGCCTCGCGTGGACGCGCATCTAAAATCTGGTCGGAAACGCCCAGCGTCCCTATAACCGCTGCACCTGCACTTTGCCCTTGGCTGCCACACGCCGGTCGTGCCTGGGCAGAAGGCGTTCGATGCCCGGCAGGATGGAGAAAGGCTGCTGGCGCGCAAGGGATGGATCGTAATAAGCACAGCCCGATCGGCACAGGCCCAGGCATGACACGCCGTGAGCCGTCGGTCCGTTCGAGGCTGGTCTTGCTCGTCCTCGCGGTGCTGGTGCCGGCGGCCCTCATTGCCACCTCTGGCGCCGTATGGGCATGGCGGACCGGCCTGCTGGCGACCGAGCGCGATTTGGCGTCGCGCTCCCGGGCACTGGCCGCGGACGTCGCCCGCGAGTTGGACAGCGCAAAAGGCATTCTGCTCGCGCTGGCCACGTCGCCGTCGTTGGTGGCCGGCGACCTGCGAGACTTCCACCGGCAGATGGTCCTGGCGCCGAAGCCGCCGGGCGCGCGCATCACGCTGATTGACCCCTCGGGCCAGATGCAGATTGCCACGTCGGCGCCATACGGTGCCGCGCTGCCCAGGTGGGGAGATGTCGGCGCCGTGGACCAAGTGTTCGCAACCGGCCAGCCGCAGGTGTCGGACCTGCACGCGTCGGCGCTCACGCCCGACGCACCGCTGGTCATGGTGAACGTCCCAGTCGAAACGAGTGGGCAGCTCGCCTACGTCCTCGGCATGAGCCTTGAGCCTGCCGTACTGATCCAGTTGCTCGGACGCGCACAGGTGCCAGAGGGTTGGATCGCCTCTATCGTGGACAGCAAAGGCGCCATCGTCGCCCGCTTTCCCGACCGGCCCGGCATCGTCGGCAGCCGTGTCCGCGACAGCACCTTCATGGCCCTGGCGCAGGCGGAGAGCTTGTTCTCCAGCGTGTCACGGGACGGCTTTCCGCTGCTGTCCGCGAGCGCCCGCGTGCCGGGCACCGGTTGGTTCGTGGCGCTTGGCACCCGCCGGGACGTGATCGAGGCCGCCCTGCTTCGTTCGCTGGCTGGGACGGTGGCCGGGGGAGCCGCCCTGCTCACGCTTGGCCTGATGGTGGCCGCCCGCATTGCCCGGCGCATCGCCAGGTCGCTCGACGCCCTTGCCGTGAGCGCCGGGGCGCTTGGCGCCGGTGCGCCCGTCCCAGCGCCCGTGCCGGCCGGGGTGCGCGAAGCAAGCCAGGCTGGCGCTGCCCTGGCCCGCGCCTCGGACGCGTTGCGGCAACGGGGACAGGAGCGTGACGCGGCCGAGGCGGCGCGGCGGCGCGGCGAGGCACGGCTCGCTCGCCTACTTGCCACGACGCCGGCCGGCGTGATCGAGTTGGACGCGGGCGGCCGGATGGCCTACGCCAACCCCGCCGCCGAACGCATCCTCGGCGCGGAGCCCGGCGGCTTGGTGGGTGGGCGCTATGACGATCCGGCCTGGCGCAACAGGAGGTCCGGAGGGGCCGCGATCCCGCCGAGCCGCCTGCCTGCCGCCCTGGCGCTGGGCGGCGAATCCGTGCTGGACTTCGAACAAATGCTCACGACACGGGATGGTCGCCAGGCGGTGATCCTGGTGGACATCGTGCCCGTGCGCGACGCGGACGGCCAGATCGAAGGGGCGCTCGCGGCGTTCCAGGACGTCACCGCCCGGCACGCGGCCATGAAGGCGCTGCGCGACAGCAAGGAAAGGTTGCGGGCGGGCGAGGAGCGGTTCCGGCTGCTGACCGACCTCGCGCCCGCGATCGTGTGGTCCGCCCAGCCGGATGGAACGGTGAGCTACTTCAACCAGTACTGGTACGACTACACCCGCTGGACACCCGAGCAGTCGTTGCCGCATGGCTGGACCGGCTGCGTCCACCCCGAGGACCGCGAGGCCCTGATGGCGGCCTGGCAGGACGCGCGGACCCGGGAGGTGCTGATGGAAACAGAAGCCCGGCTCCGCCGCCATGACGGCGCATACCGTTGGTTCCTGATGCGCGCCCAGCCGTTGCGCGCGGCGCCGGACGCACTGGTTGCCGGCTGGCTCGGCAGCAACAGCGACATCGACGACCGGAAGCGCGCCGAACAGGCGTTGCAAGACCTGAATTCGGAGCTGGAACGCCGGGTCGAGGCGCGCACGGCCGAGCTGTCGGACGCGCTCGACCGTCTGCACCAGGTGGCCCTGGAGCGCGAACGGGCGGAGGACGCGCTGCGCCAGGCGCAAAAGATGGAGGCCGTGGGCCAGCTCACGGGCGGCATCGCGCACGACTTCAACAACATGCTCCAGGCCATTGGCGGCAGCCTCGACCTGATGCAGCGGCGAATCGAGCAGGGCCGGGCAAACGAGGTCACGCGCTTCGTGGAGAGCGCGCAAAAGACGGTGGGACGCGCCGCGGCGCTGACCAACCGCCTGCTCGCCTTCGCACGCCGCCAGGCCCTGCAACCGCGTCCCGTGGTGGCGGACAATCTGATCCAGGGCATGGCCGAGTTGATCCAACAGACGGCCGGGCCGTCGGTCACGCTCGATTTGCGGCTGCACGACGGCGTGTGGTCGGTGCTGTGCGACCCGAACCAACTGGAAAACGCGCTGCTCAACCTGGCCATCAACGCACGCGACGCCATGCCGGGTGGCGGCAGGCTCACGGTCAGCACCGAGGATGTCCGGCTGCCGGGCACGGACACCGGCGGCCAGGACGGCGCGCAGCCCGGCGACTATGTCGCGATCATGGTCGCCGACACCGGCACGGGAATGGACGACGCCACCCGGACGCGCGTGTTCGAGCCATTTTTCACCACGAAGCCAATCGGTCAGGGAACGGGGTTGGGCTTGTCACAGGTGTACGGCTTCGTGCAGCAGTCCGGCGGCTTCGTGCGCCTCGACAGCGCGCCGGGACAGGGCACGGCCGTGCGGCTTTACTTGCCGCGCCACGAGCCGGCGCACGCTCAAGGCGATACGCACCCGGCCCACCCGGCGCCGGAGGGGGCCGACGCCGGCGAAACCGTGCTGCTGGTCGAGGACGAGGACAACGTGCGCAGTGTCACGGCCGAACACCTGCGCGAGTTGGGCTATTCCGTGCTGGAGGCAGCGGACGGCGCCGCCGCGTTGCGGTTGCTGGACCCAGCCGCCCGGGTGGACGTCCTGGTGACCGACGTTGGGCTGCCAGGCGGGCTGAATGGGCGTCAGGTCGCCGACGCGGCGCGCGAGCGGAGGCCGGGCCTGCCGGTGCTGTTCATCACGGGCTATGCCGGCAGCGTCCTGGAACAACAGCTAGGGCCGGGCATGGGGCTGATCGGCAAGCCGTTCCAGTTGGACGCCCTGAGCGCGAAGCTGCGCGCCATGCTGGAAACCGTCGCTGCCCGTTGAGGCCGGACATGGCTGAACTCTCGGCACGGCTGCTGGATGCCGCTGGAAAGCGACCTGAACGGAGTGCTGCTCGCGGATGGCGCCATCTGTGCCTGCCCGCCGCCGGAGGCGCAGCGCATGGCGGCCCAGCTCGTTGTAGGGCAGACCCTGTTCGTGCGGACGGTGTCCCCGCGTCCGCCCATCGCAGCAAGGGAACACCGCATGCAGCGGCCAGACGACGCAACGCCCCCGGAGCCATCTGCAGCGCGCACGCCGTCCCAGCGGTCGTTGCGCGGGCTGGACGGCATCAACTTCCTCATGGCCGACGTGCGGGACGGGGTGGGGCCGTACCTGTCCATCTACCTCAGCGGCGCGCGGGACTGGCAGGCCGGGCCGATCGGCGTGGCGATGGCCATGAGCAACATCGCCGCCGCGGTCTGCCAGGTGCCGGCCGGGCTGCTGGTGGACGGGTCGCGCGCCAAGCGGCTGCTGATCGCGGTGGCGGCCCTGCTAGTGGGCGCGGGCTGCGTTGCCATCGTCGCCTGTCCCGGCCGCTTCGTAGTGTATGCGGCCCAGGCGGCGCTGGGGGCGGCATCGGCCGTGATCCCGCCGGCGCTGGCCGCCATCTCGCTCGGCATCGTTGGGCGGCGGCTGATGCCGACGCGGATTTCCCGCAACGAAAGCTCCAACCACGCCGGCAACCTCACGGCCGCGGTGCTGGCCGGGGCGTTGGGCCAGTATGTCGGCGTGGAGTGGATCTTCTATCTGGTCGCGGTCTTCGCGCTGGCCAGCGCCGCCATCATTTTCCTTGTGAACCCCCGCGAGATCGACCACGAGGCGGCCCGCGGCGGCGAACGGCAAACCGCCGGCGGAACCAGCGAACCCGCGCCAATCCGGGACGTGCTGACCCAGAAGCCCCTGCTGGCGTTCCTGGCGACCGTCGCGCTATTCCACTTCGGCAACGCGGCCATGCTGCCGCTGGCGGGCCAGGTTCTTGCCAAGACGCACCCCGGCACCGACGCCATCGCGCTGTCCGCCTGCATCATCGCGGCGCAATTCGTGATGGTAGGCGTGGCCTGGGCGGTCGGACAGGCCATGGCGCGGGGCATCGGGCGCAAAACAATCTTCCTGGTGGCGTTGGCGGTGCTGCCGGTGCGCGGCTTGCTGTTCACCCTGACCGACAACCCGTACGGCGTCGTGGGCATCCAGTTGCTGGACGGGGTGGCGGCGGGCATCTTCGGGGTGATCTCGGTGGTCATCGCCGCCGACCTCACCCGCGGCACCGGGCGCTTCAACCTGGCGCAGGGGTTGGTGGCGCTGTGCACAGGCGTGGGCGCGGCGCTCAGCAACATGGTCGCTCGGGTTCGCAGCCGAGTTCCTGTTCCTCGCCGTCGTAGCAGGGGCGGCGCTCGCGTTCTTCTGGGCCGTCATGCCGGAAACCAGCACGGGCGAAACTGGCGACGACGCCGCCGTGCCAGCCCCGGCCGCCGCATGATGGGCACGCTTGCGCTGTCGCCCTGGACCATCTGGGGCATCGCCGCGGTGGCCACGGCGGGCGTGATCTTCCGGCCGTTCGCCTGGCCGGAGTTCGTCTGGGCCGTGGCCGGAGCGGCCCTGCTGGTGCTGCTGGACCTGCTGCCGTTCACCGAAGCGCTGGCTGGCGTTCGCAAGGGCACGGACGTTTACCTGTTCCTGCTGGGCATGATGCTGCTGGCGGAGCTGGCGCGGCAGGAGGGGCTGTTCGACTGGCTGGCGGCCAAGGCTGCCAGGTTGGCGTACGGGTCGGCCACGCGGCTGTTCACGCTGGTGTTCATCGTCGGCACGGTCGTGACCGCGTTTCTGTCCAATGACGCGACCGCTGTGGTGCTGACGCCCGCCGTCGCCGCTGTCGCCCGGGCCGCGGGCGCGAAGCAGCCGCTGCCCTACCTGTTCACCTGCGCATTCGTCGCCAACGCCGCCAGCTTCGTGCTGCCGATCTCCAATCCGGCCAGCCTGGTCATTTACGGCACCCACATGCCGCCGCTGCTGGAGTGGTTGCCGCGCTATGCGCTGCCGTCGCTGCTGTCCATCGCCGCCACCTACGCCGTGCTGCGCTGGACCCAGCGGGACGTGCTGCGGCAGAGCATTTCGTCGGATATCGCCGTGCCCGCGCTTTCGGCCGGGGGCGCGTCGGCGGCGCTCGGCCTCGCCGCCACCGCGGCCGTGCTCCTGGCGTCCTCGGCATTCGGGGTCGCGCTTGGCCTGCCGACGTTCCTGGCCGGGCTGGCGACGGCGGCGCTCGTGCTCCTACGGTCAAACTCCCGTGCGGTCACGGTGCTGAGGAACATCTCGTGGGGCGTGCTGCCGCTGGTGGCCGGGCTGTTCGTACTGGTGGAGGCGCTGGAGCGGACCGGCGTCACCCGGCACCTCGCGGACCTGCTGCACAGGCTGGTGCAGCACTCATCCACTGGGGCAGCATGGGCCGCGGGCCTGGCGCTGGCATTCGGCTGCAACCTTGTGAACAACTTGCCGGCCGGGCTGGTCGCGGGCCGGGTGGCCGAACTGGCGAACCTGCCGGAACGGGTGCGCGCCGCCGTGCTGATCGGCGTGGACCTCGGGCCGAACCTGTCGGTCACCGGCTCGCTTGCCACCATCCTGTGGCTCACGGCGCTGCGGCGTGAAGGACTGGGCGTGAGCGCGTGGGCCTTCCTGAAGCTGGGTGCGCTTGTCATGCCCCCTGCGCTGGTGCTGGCCATCGCGGGCGTGTTCGCGTTCGGCTGACCCCTCAGCCGGTCCCGCCGTCGGTGGGCTTGTCGCTGTCCGCCTGCTCCAACAGCTCCTTCACCGTAAGCCCGGCGGGCGTCGAGCCGGTCAGCGACCCGTCCCCCGCATCCTGGTGCGCCTTGTCGGTAGGCGCGCCTTGGTCGGTGTGAGTGACCTCCTCGGTCGGTGTCTCCACGTCGGAGGGGGCCGTCTCCGCGTCGTCTTTCGTGCCGCTCATGGTTCATCTCCAGGGTTGAAGGGGGCGTGGAGCATGCCGGCCTCGCGCCAGCCCATGCTCCAGAACGCAGTCTCAAGCCGGACAGCCGCGTCGAACGTCGCCTGCAGCGCCGCCGCGCGCGCCTCGCCGCCGCGTTCGGCCCATAGCCGGTCCAGCGTGTTCCGCGTGACATTGGCGGCGGCCTGGTAGTCCGGCCCGGCATAGGTATCGATCCAGGGCGCATAGGGGTTCCCCGGCGCCTGTCCAGCCGAGAGCCGCCTTCCGATCTCCGCATAGCCGAGCACGCACGGAGCCAGCGCCGCATACAGGTCGAGCAAGTCGCCAGCCGCGCCGCAATCCAACACGAAACGGGTGTAGGCGACCGTCTCCATCGCCTCTGGCTCGGCCGCCATGCTGGCCTCGTCCAAGCCCCAGCCAGCGCAAAACGAGATGTGCAGCGGCAACTCGCGCAGGATAGCGGCGAAGCCATCGGATGCTGCTTGCAGGTCCTCGACCCGGCCAGCCTTGTAGCCAGCGAGCGCGTAGGCGCGGGCGAACTGGATCAGGAACAGGTAATCCTGCGTCAAGTAGCGGCGGAAGGCCGGCGCGGGCAGGGCACCGTCGCCAAGCCCCCGCACAAAATCATGCTCCATGAACGCCGTCCACACCGGCCCGGCACCGTGCCGCAGCCGTTCGAACGGCCCGGTGCCATGGCCGGACGCTGCAACGCCTATCACGCTGAGCGGGCACTCCGCGACGCGAGCCGGCGGCCCGGGCGCGCGATCTTGTAAGCCACATAGCAGGCCCCGACTGCCGCCGCCCCAATGACATAGGGCTGCACTGCGGCCAGCATCCGGGCCCGGAAACCCCGCCCGTGCCGCACAGTCTCCATGGCCTGCGCCCCTGCATCCTCCACTTGGCCTCTGGTGCTGCGCAGCAAATGGAGAATGGGTCCAGCGTACTCGGCCAGCAACGGCAGGTAGTCCAGCGCCGACCTGAACGGAGCCGCAACGGTCGTCGCTGCCTGCGACACGGCCGGCGTCACCTGTTCGGACACGAGGGCGCTGGCCCGCTCCCGCAACTCGCCAAGCTGGCTGTCATGCAGCAACGAACGGGCGCTGCGCTTCAATGTCATGGACTTGCTCCGTTTGGCGCACGCCGTGCAAGGCGCTGCGCAGCCGAATGCGGGAAAGGGTGCCGGGCCACGGTGCGGCGCTGCGCCGCAGCCTGACCCGGCAGAGACTTATGGCCGCGTCACGCCGACCACGCCCGTTCCCGGCGCGGGTCGTGCAGCGCCACCCGTGATGCCCGCCGACCCGGTAGTCTCGATGCCGCTCGGCGTCGCCCTCGCAGCCGGGGTAGGATTAGGGTTGTTGCAAGCCGCCAAAGCCACTGTGGCGCCGATGACGGTCAGAACGGTCGAGAGTTGCATGTTGAAACCTTTCAAGCTTTAGAACATGGCCCGGTGGATCACCGCCTGAGGTGATCCACCAAACGCCAGGCCTGTGCGCCCGGCGGCAGGTGCCGCCAGCGTTGCAGGCTTAAGTTGCAGAGGCAATGGCTCACCGCAGCGTCCGCCGGGCAGTAATGGTGTGATACAGCCACAGCACGACAATCGCGCCGACAATGGCGACGAACATGCTGTAAAGGTTGAACCCTGTGACGGGCGCGGCGCCGATGATCGAGAACAGGAAGCCGCCCACGAACGCTCCAACGATGCCAAGCACGATATTCACTACAAGGCCCTGGCCGGAGCCTTCGTAAATCTTGCTGCCAATGAACCCTGCGATCAAACCGAGAACCAGCCAACCAATAAAGGACATTTCGTTCTGCTCCTGTAGAAGTACGGCCGGCTTGCAACCGGCTGCTTGATGAAGTCGTAACCTACTGCACGCTCACGACCCGCCGCTTGCGCTCGGTCGTAACCTGCTCCGCACTATAAGGCGCGGCGGACGGATCATACTGCTTCCAGCCCTCAGCCTCATACTCGCTGCGGCGCGTCTGCAAGTCCACTGGAGCACGGCCGTCCAGAATGGCCTCGATGCGCGCGGCCCCGGTGTCCTCGGCGCGGATCGTGACCAGCGTGCCGCCACGGCGTACGCCCTCGGCATGCACGTGCGCGTCCGCTTCGGACACGCCCGCGCCGGTCAGCGAACCCAGCAGCCCGCCAGCCGCCGCACCCACGCCCGCACCGGTCAACGCAGCCACGAGCCAGCCGGCTGCGACGATGGGACCGATGCCCGGAATGGCCAGCGCGCCGATGCCGGCCAGCAAGCCCGCGCCGCCGCCCAGCACCGTGCCAAGCGTCGCGCCGGTGCCCGCGCCCGTGGCAGCGCCCTGCTCCGGGTCTCCAGAGGTCAGGCCAGTGCCGCTGGACGACCCATCGCTGCCCTACGACGCAGCGTCTCCGTAACGGCCCTCGGCATTGTTGGACACCAGGCTGATATCGGAGTGCGGAACGCCGGCTGCTTCCAGCTCTGCGACTACGTGGGCCGCATCGGCGTGGTTGTCATACAGGCGCGTGATCGTTGCCATATAGTAGAACTCCTGAGGGCTGATGTCGGCTGCGTTCAACGATGCCGGAGCGAACATGCTGCTCCGGCACCAGACAGCGTGTCCTGGCTAGGCTTACCGGGCGGTTCCCGTGGCAGCGCCCGGGTTGGCGCCCGTCGTGTTGGTGCCAAGCGAGCGGTCGATCACGCGGCCCGCCGCGGTCCCGGGCGGGTTGCCAGGCGTGCCGTCCGGCGTGTTGGCGGCGGGGTTCGAACCGGTCGTGTTCGTGCCCAGCGTACGATCCACAGCCCGGCCAGCGGCGGTCCCAGGCGGGTTGCCTGTCGTGCCGTCGGCATTGCGCGCGCCTGGGTTAGTTCCGGTGGCGTTGGTTCCCGTCGCCTGGTCCACCGCCCGGCCCGCCGCAGTGCCCGGCGGGTTTGCGCCCGTGGCGGCCGCCGGCCTCATGCCGCCTTGCTGGCCGACGTTGCCCTTGTAGTCGAGCCAGACCTGGGCGCTGGCGCCATCCTTGGTGGCGGTGCCGCGCCAAACGCCGTTGTCGTCCTTGGCAAGGCCGCTCACGGCGGTGAAGCCCTTATCCTCAATCCGGCTGCGCGCCTGGCCCTCGGTGAACGACGACGCGCCGCTCGCGGGCTCGGGCGCGTCGGCGCTCGTGGTAACGACCGCCTGGTTGCGGTCACCGCTGGCGGCGGCGGCGCCGGAGTTGCGGTCGACCACGCCCGTGCTTGGCGTGGCGCCGGTGCTGGGGTTGACGCCCGGCATCGGCGTGACAGAGGTGGCGCCCGGCGCGCTGTTGCCTGGCGTGGGATTGGACGGCGTGGTCTGCGCCAAGGCAGTGCCAGCCAGCAACGTGACAACCAGGGCGAACGTGTAAGGGACGGTCTTCATGGTGCGTTCCTCAGGGTTTCTTACTGGGGCGAGAGAAAAGGGGAGGGCTGCCTGCCCTCCCCGGCATCGGCGTGGCTTGGGGCTAGACCTTCCGCCCCGGGTTGGCGCCGCTGATGTTGGTGTCCAGCGCCTTGTCAACCGCACGGCTCGCCATCGTGCCCGGCGGGTTGCCCGGCGTGCCGTCCGGAGCGCTGCCACCCGGGTTGGCGCCGCTGGTGTTGGTGCCCAGCGTCTTGTCCACCGCGCGGCTCGCCATCGTGCCGGACGGGTTGCCAGGCGTGCCGTCCGGGGCGTTGGCGGCCGGGTTATTGCCGCTGACATTGGTGCCCAGCGTCCGGTCCACGGTGCCGGCAACGCCAGTCGCGGCGCCCGCAGCGGCACGCCCGGCCCCGGTTCCAGCCTGGCCGGCCATGGCGCCCGTCCCGCCTGCGACGGACGTGGCGCCCACTGGCCGGGTCGTGGACGTGGTGTCCTCGACGTCCACCTGCGTCTTGCGCACCGTGTCGCGCACGGTCTCCACTCGGTCCGCAGCCTCCTTGCGCACGGCGATCTCCTCGACCACGCGGACGTCCTTGCCGATTACCGCCTCCTCGTCGGTCTCGGTCATCTCGATCGTCCGCTCCTGGAACGCCGCCAGGTCAGCAGGGGTCGCAGCCCGGTCCACCGCGTGCCGTTCCAGGCTCACGGTCTCGTCGCGCAATGTAACCTGCTCCTCCACCGCACGCTCGACCACGTAGGAGCGCACCTTCACGCGGCCGCCCTCGACAGCGCGCTTGCCGACCACCAGGCGTTCCTCGACCACCTTGATGGTGTCGTCCTGGCCAGCCTGAGTCGCGGCAACCGGAGCCGTCGTGGCGGCGCTCATGCCGGTCGCCATCGTGCTGCGCGCCGCCGTGTGGGCGGATGCGTCATAGCCGGTCCAGCCAGCCTGCTTCCAAGTGGCCTCCTGTGCGTCGAGGTCCACGGCGCCGGCATGCTCGATGATGTCGGACGCCCGGCTCACCTGGTTGTCCTCAACCTGCACGCTTAGCAGCACGGCCCCGCGGCGCATGCCCTCGGCATAGGCATACCGGTCCTCCTCGGGTAGGCCCAAGCCCTTGAGCGAGGTGAAAAAGCCTTTTTCCTCATAGGGGCGGGACTTGTCGTATCCAGTGTCCGCCATGCCCTCGCCCGGGCTGGTGCGGACCATCGCGCGGTCCAGGCGCAACTCGCTCACGAGCGCTTGCCCGGCGCGGTCGGCGTCGGCGCGGTTGTTGAACATAGCCGTCAGGGTTCGGATCGTCATCTCAGGTCTCCACATTGATCGTCTTGGTTTCGTCGCAGGGTTTAGGCTACCGGGAACGGGCTACTGCCGCCGCTCCCAGCCCGAGGCGGCGCAGCCGCAGCCGGTCGCGCCGCCAGCAGTTCAGAAACATCCAGATCGGCTGCCAGCGGCCATGGTTGCAGAATCCAGCCAAGTCCCGGTCGGCCTGCAAGCCATGTGGAGGGCAGGCGCCATCCAGGCAACCAGGCCGGGCTTATTCACCTTCGTCAACAGCATGAAGCCTCTCCGGCCTATGTGAGAGGCACTTACTCAACAGCGGGCATTTAGTGCCGAACCGAACCTGTCACGAATGCGTGTACTGACATTATGACAGCATGGGGTGGCCAGCCGTCAGGCGTCCGCATCCTCGGTGGCCTCCTCCACGGCCTCGTGCAGGCCGTGGTCGCCGGTGACTTCGTCCCAGTCATAGCCCAGGAACGCCGAAAAGGCGCCAAGCTGCGCCTCCCACTCGCGCCGGCTGCCGGCGTAGTCCCGCAACCCTCCCGCCGCATCGGGCCGAACCTGCAGCCCGGCGTCGTGCAGGCGCCGCATGGCCTGGTGGAACCGCCCGCGCCAGCGGGCTGCGCTGTCGTCCGCTCCCGTGCCGTCCGGTTCCGTCCGACCAGGCGCAAAGGGCTTCAGCCGCAAGGCCCGGGTCATCTCGCGCAGCACATGCCGGGCGCTTGCATCCAGAGTGCGCAGCTCAGGGTGCAGGCACAGGTCGGGATGCGCGTCCTCATCCACGCAACCCCGCGCCGTCGCGCATAGGTCGAGGCTGATGAACAGCATCCGCGGCAGGCTCTTATGCACTTCGACCGGGTGGAAGTAGTGGATGATCGGGTGCTCCACATGGCTTTCCAGCACTTCCTGCAGGTCCCGAGCGGCTTGGGCCAGCACGGCGTCCAGGCCGACGAACTGGCCGCGCACCGTGTGGTGCAGCAGGAAGCCGACCGTGTCCGCGCCCTGCTCGGCTTGATGGTAGAACGACAGCGCCACGGTCCGCTTGCGCTCCAGCGCGCCCGTGACCGCGGTGAAGTAGCTGACCGCGAGCGAAATGGAAATGAACCCGGCCGCGGCCTCAGTCAGCGCCAGCAGCCGCATGCCGGTCGAGCGCGGGGCGATGTCGCCGTAGCCAAGCGTGGTCAGGGTGATGCCGCTGAAATACAGCGCCTCGATCCAAGCCGGGGTCTTGGCTTCCTCATCCACGTTGAAGCTGTCCGCCATATGCGGCCAGTACAGCAGGGCGTAGCCAACCATGAGCAGGACCACCAGCACCGCAACCAGCGCCGGCAGCAGCAATGGCCCGATGGCGTTCAGCACCCGGTGCCGGCGAGGGCGCGACAGCCGGAACGCGATCTTCCGGGCCAGGAGCCACGACCCGCGATTCAAAGACTCCGCCACCGGGCCACTGCGCGCGCGGCCATGCAGGATGGTGGCATAGACGTCATAAGCGACAAGGCCCAGCAGGCCCACACCCAGCAGGGTACTCAGCACACCCATTTTTCGCGCCCTACGCCGTGTTGGACGGGTTGGGGGCAGGCTGGATGGTGCGCTCCTCCTTGTCGCCATGGAACAGCTCGCCGGCCGCCTGCTTCTGCTCGTCCGGGGCGTTCTGCTTGGCGAACTCCTTGCCTTGCCGGCCGTTCCACTGGAACAGCACCAGCGCGCCACTGACCAAAGCAAGCGCCGCGCCGAACTGCAAGGTCGCCAGCGGGTCCTCCCAGCGGATGAAGTGCTGCAGGAACGTCACGGCCAGTATCACGACGACGACGCTGACGACCTTGGTTTCCAGGTCCACCAACGACTCCACCCCGAGCGCCGCAGTGAGGTTCAGCGGCTCGACGAAGAGGCTGTAAAGGCCGACGCCGATCAGGTACATCACCACCGCCCGGAGCATGACGCCGATGACGGCCAGGAACTCCACGGTCAAGTCGGTCGAGCCGAACTTGCCGTGCTGGAAAGCGTCGGTCCAGGCCTGGACTACGACGCTCACGCCTTGCGCCGCGCCCAGCAGGAACAGGGTGACGGACACCAGCAGCACCGCCGCGACCGCGACCAGCACCGCATAGCGCGTGCGGCCGACCATCCGGCCAAGGCCAGCAAGGCCCGAGGGCTTATCCCCCGTGCTGAAACGTCCGCCGTCCGCCATCCTACGCGGCCACCGGGCAACGGAGCGCCGATGGCGCGATCACGTCGGCCAGCAACTCCGGCCCGTTTGCAAGCAACCCCCGCCCCGCCGCCAACAGGCCAAGCCGTCCGCTGCGGCTGAACGGCACGGTGATGCCAAGCGTGTCCAGAGTGACCGAGCCGCGCAGGCGATAGTCCAGCGCCCCCGTGCGCAACACGCCGAACACCTGGGAACCGAGGTTGCGCACCGTGCTCACGACAGTGAACGGCACCAGCACCGATGATTGCGGCGGCAGCCGCACGGCGGTGTCGCTGACGCCCTCCGCAAGAGGGCTGCCAGACGCGTCCACGGCCACTTGGATGCGCCGGAACGCCAGCTCGGACGCGTTGGGGTTCGTGACGCACAAGGTCACGCCCAGCGTCTGGTCAAGCAGGCCAATGCCGCGCAGCTCGACGGCCGTCACCTCGACCCCTGGCGGCGTCGCCGTGGCCAGGGCGCACCCAGCGCACAGCAGGGCGGCCAGCGGCGCGATGGGAACGAGTCTCATGAGACAGGCTCTTTAGCCAGTGGCGAATGATCGAACTGGGCCAGCAGGTCGGCCGGGTCACGGTAGATGGCAATGCACCCGGCATCCCGCAGGCTGCCCTCCGGAAAGCCGCCGCACAGCACGCCGATGGTGCGCAGGCCCGCCTTCTGCGCCGCTTCCGCGTCATACGGCGTGTCCCCAATCACAAGCACGTCTTGCGGGTTGGGGTTGCCCAGCCTGTCCAGGGCGGCGAGGAAGATGTCCGGGTGCGGCTTGCTGCTCTCGGCGTCGTCGGACGAGGTTTGCTCATGGATCAAATCCTCGATGTCCGCGACCTTCTTGTAGGTTTCAAGCTCGTCCTCCTTGGCCGAGGATGCGAGAGCGATGCGGAGACCCGCCGCTTGCAGACATTCAAACAAGGCCCTGACGCCAGGGAACGCCTTGACCTGCGGCAGATAGCGTTCCTTCAGGATTTCCCCCCGGCGCTCCTCAAGCTCCTCGCCCCAGGCTTCGATGTCGTCATTGCCCAGGAACACCGGCATCAGTTGGTCGCCGCCCTTGCCAATCTGCCCACGGATGTCATCGAACGGGATGTCGCGGCCATACTCACGAAACGCGTCCTGCCAGGCTTTTGCATGCAGGTCCACGGAGTCAATCAGGGTGCCGTCCACATCAAAGATCACGGCTTTCGGCATGGACTGGCGCTCCTGGTAGGCCTGTGTCAGGCCGGAGCATGTGTAAGCTTCTCATTGCAACTCAGTTGCACCGGAACGGCGGCGGCCACCATCCTGTGATGGACCAGCTTTTGCCGCCCTGAAATCCGGCGGAGCCTGGCCGGCCCGGTTTTCATATTGGGAACTAATCGCACTCGTCGCGTTAAGAGGCTCTTACATAGGACGGCCATTTCGGCACGTCCGACAGCGTTATGGAGCGAAACATGGATGAGGACCGGATCAAGGGCGCGGCGGACAACATCGGCGGCAAGCTCAAGGACGCCGTCGGCGGCCTGACGGGGGACGCCAAGACCCAGGCCGAAGGCAAGATGGACCAGGCGTCCGGCCAGTTGCAGAACGCCTACGGGTCCGCCAAGGACACCGCGCGGGATGCCGCCGACACAATCGGCACCCAAATCGACAGCCTGCTGAAGGACCAGCCGATGGTGGCCCTGCTGTCCGCGGTCGGCGTCGGCTACGTCCTTGCC
>CAXTCN010000079.1:0-22010 GCA_964242575.1 uncultured Acetobacteraceae bacterium
AAGAACCCGGTGTGTTCGAGCTGATGCTGAACCCGGACGGCCGGCTGTGGGAGGACCGGCACGGCTCCGGCATGCAGCCGATTGGCTGCATGCCGGCAAGCGCGGCAGAGTCGTTCATCGGCACCGTGGCCTCAACCTTGCGCGGCACCGTCACGCGAGAGAACCCCATCCTGGAGTGCGAGCTGCCGGCGGAGGCCCCCTTCTTCGGCGGACGCTTCGAGGCCGCGATCCCGCCCGTTGTGGCGTCCCCCACGTTCGCGATCCGGCTCAAGGCATCGCAACTGTTCACCCTAGCTGATTACGTCGAGCAAGGCGTGATGACGCCAGGGCAGCGGGCGGTGATCGAGCACGCGGTCCGCGAGCGACAGAACATCCTGGTCGTCGGTGGGACTTCTACCGGCAAGACAACGCTCACCAACGCGATCCTGGCCCACATGGCGGAGGTTACGCCCGAGCACCGCCTGATCGTCATCGAGGACACGGCAGAGCTTCAGTGCGGCGCCGAGAACGTCGTTGTCCTGCGCGCCACTGACACGGTGACTATGCAGCGGTTGCTGAAGGCCACGATGCGCTTGCGGCCGGACCGCATCATCGTCGGCGAAGTCCGCGGCGGCGAGGCCCTGGCGCTGCTGAAGGCCTGGAACACCGGTCACCCCGGCGGGGTGTGCACCGTGCACGCCAACGACGCCCGTGCCGGGCTGGTGCGCGTCGAGCAGCTTATCGCCGAGGTCAGCATCACTCCGATGTACGCGCTGATCGCAGAGGCCGTGGACCTGATCGTGTCCATTGCGCGCACGCCGCAAGGCCGGCGCATCCGCGAGGTCGTCGCGGTCACCGGCTTTGAGGCCGGTGCCTACCAGTTCACCAACCTGGAGTAACCCAATGAAGCAGACCCGTTCATTCCTGCGCCGCCACTGGAAGCCCCTGCTTGGGGCGGCCGTCGTTGGTGCCGTCGCCTGCCATCCGACCTTGGCGCACGCGGCCGGCGCTGGCGGCGGTGGCGGGTTGCCGTGGGACACGCCGCTGACCACGCTGCGTAACAACCTGACCGGCCCGTTCGCCTTCACCATCTCGCTGATCGCCTTCGTCGCGGCCGGGATCACCTTGGTGTTTGGCGGCGAGGTCAACGAGTTCATCCGGCGCTTGATCTACGTCGTGCTGGTCGCCGCCATGTTGGTGAGCGTCACCAACTTGGCGTCCGCGCTAGGCATCACCGGAGCCATCGTGTGAGCCTGCGACGCACGCCGTTCCGCCGCGTCTTGCACCGCGCTAACCTGTTCCTGGGCGGTGAGCGCGAGCTGACGCTGAGCACCGCCGTGGTCGCCGTGGCGCTGGCCGTGACAGGGCAGAACTTGGTCGCGCTCGGCGTGGCGGCGTTGCTGTGGTCCGGCTGCATCGGCGTGTTCCGCGCCATGGCGAAGTCCGACCCGCAGATGAGCCGGGTCTACGCCCGCCAGCTCCGGTATCGCGGCTACTACCCCGCGCGCTCGCGTCCCTACATCGGGGCCAGCACCAGCGCGGCGAAGCAGTGGGCCATCATCGGCGGCGGCCTGGTGGTCGCCGTCACCCTGGTGTGGCTGGCCTGACATGCTGGCCCTCAAGACGTTCCGCGACACGGCGGAGGGCTTGCCGGACCTGCTGAACTGGGGCGCGCTGTTCGAGAACGGCATCGTCCAGAACAAGGACGGCAGCCTGACTGCCGGCTGGTACTTCCGCGGCCGCGACATCGCCAGCAGTACGGACAACGAGCGCAACGGCATCACCGGGCGCATCAACGCCGCCCTGTCCCGCCTGGGCGCCGGCTGGGCCATCTGGATCGAGGCCGTGCGCCTGTCCGCGTCGGGCTACCCGCCTTCGGACCTGTCACACTTCCCCGATCCGGTCTCGCGCCTGGTGGACGCCGAACGCCGCGCCCGCTTCGAGGCGGAGGGCGTGCACTTCGAGAGCACATACGCCCTGGTGGTGCAGCTCACGCCGCCGGTGCGCCGCAAGAGCCGGCTCGGCGACATCATCTATGACGATGACGCGGCCGACCGCATCAGCCCGGCGTCGCGCATCCTGCAACAGTTCCAAAAGAGCCTTGCCGACTTGGAGGACGCGATTGGCGATGTGATCCGGCTCGACCGGATGCGCAGCTACGTCGTCACCGACCGTCACGGCGTCGAGCACTTCCGCGACGAGCTGGTGAACTTCCTGCACTTCACCCTGACCGGCGAGCCGGTCGAGTTGGATATCCCGCCGGCCGGGGCCTACCTCGATGCGGTGCTGGGCGGGCGCGAGCTGTGGCCCGGCGACACGCCGCGGCTGGGCGAGCGGTTCATCCTGTGCGTCGCCCTCGATGGTTTCCCGTCCGAGAGCTACCCCGGCATCCTGGATGCGCTGGACCACATGGCGATCCCCTACCGCTGGTCCACGCGGTTCATCCACCTGGACCAGCACGAGGCGCTGGCGGACCTGCGCCAGTATCGCCGCAAGTGGAAGCAGCAGGTGCGCGGCTTCATGGCGCAGCTGTTCAAGACGGCTGGCGGCACCATCAACGAGGACGCCTTGCTGATGACAGGCGAGGCGGATGCCTCCATGGCCGAGGCCAGATCCGGCCTGGTCGCGTTCGGCTACTACACCCCCGTCATCGTGCTGATGGATGCGGACCGCCAGGTGCTGGCCGAGAACGCCCGCGCCATCGTCCGCACCATCCAGCGCGAGGGCTTCACCGCCCGCGTCGAGACCATCAACACCATGGAAGCGTGGCTCGGCAGCCTGCCCGCCCACCCGGTGCCGAACGTGCGCCGGCCGCTGATCCACACCGAGCACCTGGCGCACCTGCTGCCGCTGGCGTCGGTGTGGACCGGGCGGGACGAGAACCCCTGCCCGCTCTACCCGCCGCACTCCCCGCCGCTGCTTTATGCCGCCACGTCCGGCGCCACGCCCATGCGGCTCAACCTGCACGTCGGTGACGTGGGGCACACGCTGATCTTCGGCCCGATTGGTTCGGGCAAGACGGTGCTGCTTGCCACCGTCGCGATCCAGGCGTTGCGCTACCCTGGCGTCGTCATCTGGAGCTTCGACTATAAGCGCGGGATGCTCGCCACCGTGAAGGCGTGCGGCGGCCGGCACTATGACATCGGCAGCAACGGCGGTCCGTCCTTCTGTCCGCTGGCGAACCTGGACAGTGACACCGACCGGGCCTGGGCCGAGGACTGGGTTGCCACCTGCTACCAGCTCCAAACCGGGCACTCTCCCTCCCCCGGCCAGCGCGACGCCATCCACCGCGCGATGATGTTGTTGCAGGCGGACAATGCGCCCGGCGCACGGTCCCTGACGCACTTTGTCACCACGCTGCAAGACGAGGATATGCGCGCTGCCCTGCGTTACTACACGCTGGAGGGGTCGCTCGGTGGGATGCTCGACGCCGAGGCCGACAGCATCGCCTATGACCGGCTGATGGCCTTTGAGATGGAGGACTTGCTCGCACTCAAGGAGCAGGCCGCCATCCCGGTGCTGCTCTATCTGTTCCGGCGCTTTGAGAAGTCACTGCGCGGCCAGCCGACCTACCTGCTGCTAGATGAAGCGTGGGTGGTGCTGGGGCACCCGGTATTCCGCGCCAAGCTGGCGACTTGGCTGCGCATCGTGCGCTCAAAGAACTGCGCCGTCGTGATGGCGACGCAGAGCGTGTCCGACGCGCACCGTTCCGGCATCCTCGACATCCTGCTGGAGTCGTGCCCGACCAAGATTTTCCTGCCGAACGAGGAAGCCGAAAAGGGCGGCTCGTCCGACGTGCCCGGCCCGCGCGATTTCTACACGGCGATGGGCTTAAACGAGAAGCAAATCAGCATCGTCCAGCACGCCGTGAAGAAGCGGCATTACTACCTGGTGCAGCCCGAAGGCCGCCGGCTGTTTGAGCTGGACCTGGGGCCAGTCGCGCTCGCGTTCTCCGGCGCCACGTCCGAGGACGCCGTTGCAGAAGTTAACCAATTCGAGCGTGCGCACGGCGAGCGATGGGCGCTCGCCTGGCTCGAAGCAAAGGGAGTCAAGTATGAAGCTCTACTCTAACCGCCTGGCGCTTGCCGCCGGGTCCGCGCTTGTTGTCCTGCTCGGCGCATCAGTGCCGCGGCCGGCGCACGCGCAAGCGGCCGTCGCCTGCGTCAACTGCGCTACGTCGTGGACCCAGCTCATGCAGTATGGCGACCAAGCCCGGCAGCTTGCGACCCAGCTCCAGCAGCGCATCACCCAGCTCCAGCAATACGCCAACATGGTGCAGAACACCGTCGCCTTGCCGTATCAGGTCTGGGGCGCCGTGCAAGGTGAGATTGTGCAGGTGCGCAACCTCGCGAACGCGGCCTCGCTGCTGTCCGGCAACGCCGGGGGCATGGCCACCCGACTCAGCTCCGTTTCGGGCTACGCCAACCAGGCGTCGAACCTCGCCAACGTCGGCAGCCGGTTCGACATGTGGCAGCAGACTATCGGCAACAACGTGACCACGCTGGGGCGCACGCTCGGCTTGCAAGCCAACCAGCAGCAGACGAACGCGGCGCTGATCGAGCGGATGCAGGCGCAGTCGGGCAGCGCGACCGGGCAGATGCAGGCCATCCAAGCCGGCAACCAGCTTGCCAGCGCCACGGCTGGGCAGCTCCTGCAAATCCAGGCCACGCTCTCCGCCACGGCGCAGATGCAGGCCGGCACCGCGCTTGTGGCGGCGGATCGGCGCGCGGCCGAGGACGCGGCCATGCAGTACTTCACGCGGCCCTCGACCATCCCGACCACGGGCTATCGCTCATGGTGAGCACGGCGCGCGCGAGCGTGTATGTCATCGCGGCAGCCGTTGCGGGGTTTGCAGGCGGTAACGTCGTGACGCTCGCGACCTCCAAGGCCGCGGTCGAGATGCAGGCCGTGGTGAGCTGCCCTGCGCCGCCGGAGCCGGAGCGGCGTGGCTTCCCGCAGATGGGTACCCTTCCTCCGACGACGGGCTACCGCTCATGGTGAGTGCCCGGCGCCGTGCGGTCGTCGCCTTGGCCCTGTCGGCTGCGGTCCTGCTTGCCGCTACTCCGGCGGCGGCGGCGCTGCCGGGGCCGGGCGTGCTCGATGACATCGTGGCGCAATTCCAAACGACCGCGGCCGGCTGGCAAGGCACGCTGCGGGCCTTCGCGCTCAACACCTTCTACATCCTGGCGCTGATCGAGTTGGCCTGGTCCATCGCCCGGCTTGCCCTCGGCCGCGCCGACTTCAGCGAGTGGCTGGGCGAGCTGGTCAACCAGATCATGTTCCTGGGGTTCTTCTTCGCCCTGCTGCAAAACTCGGTGACGTGGAGCACGGCCATCGTCAACAGCTTCCGGCAGGCGGCCGGGGCCGCCGGGGGCGTGGGCATCATGCCGTCCGAGGTGTTCACCGCCGGCGTGAAGCTGGCATCGATGGTCATCTCGCAAGTGTCGTTTTTCGATCCCGGCGCGAGCGCGGGCTTCGTGATCGCTGGCGTCGTCATCCTGATGTGCTTCGCCCTGATGGCCGCGAACATGATCCTCGCCCTGGTCGAGAGTTACATCATCATCTCGGCTGGCGTGCTGTTCATGGCGTTCGGCGCGTCGCGCTGGACCAAGGATTTTGCGGTCAGCACCATCCGTTATGCCGTATCTGTCGGCGCAAAGCTGTTCATCATGCAGCTGCTGCTGAGCATCGGCGCCAACTTCATCCAGACCTGGGCGAACACAAACGCCCTCGGCCAGATGGACAACACGGCGTTGTGCATCCTGATCGGCGTCCCCATCGTCCTGCTCGCGCTGGTCAAGGTCGTGCCGGACATCTTCCAGCGCATGATCAACGGCTCCAGCTTTAGCGGCGGCTCGCCGCTGGTGGGTGCTGCCGCGGCAGTGGGCGCCGGAGTGGCTGCCACCGCGGCCGTTGCGGCCGGCGCTCCTGCTGCCGCCGCGCAAGCTGCCCGGCTCGCCAGCTCGCAGCTCGGGGCGCAGGAAGCCGCCGGAGCGCCGCGCCTGGGCGGCATCGAGCGTGCGGCCAGCCTGCTCGGCGGAACCAGCAAAAACCTGGCGTCCGCTGCCGCCTCCGACGTGGGCCGCCGCTTGGCTGGCACGGGATCGTCCCGCGGGTCCACCCCGTGGCGCATGGCGGCCGACATGGGCAACCAGCGCCGGCTTCTGAATGACGACACCGCCGTGCCTCGCCCTGGCGGTGCCGCATCCGGTTCGGGCGGCGGCACCCTGTCCGCGGCGGCTTCCTCTGGCGGTCCTTCTACGGCACCCGCTTCTGCTGCTGGGGGTGCCTCCTCCGCCGGGGCAACTCGCCAGCCTGAGCCGTGGATGACGCAGAGCGGCGGCTTCGATGGGATGTCCGCCGAGCATCAGGCCAGCGCGGAGCGCAGCTATGCCCGCTGGGCGGAGGACAACCCCGAACTCAGCGCGAAGCACGGTCTGCGCGACTACACCTCATACGTCCAGGACAAAGAGGCCGAGCGCCAACAGGCCGCCAAGCCTGGAAACACCAGCAACACATCAGGCAGGACGCCATGAAGCGCACCAGCTCTGCTCCGAAACTCGACCCCGACAGCCCGCATTCGGCCGTCTACGCGGCCGCGCGACGGGAATGGAACGAACAGACCGGCAGCATCGCCGCGTCGCGCGACACCTGGCGCCTGACCGCGCTGGGCGCCCTGGGCGTGGCGTTCCTGGCGGTGGGCGGCATCGCCTGGATCGGTGCGCAGAACCGGGTGGTGCCTTACGTCGTGGCGGTGGACCGCCTGGGCGATGCGCTCGCCGTGAGCCGGGCCGACGTCGCGGCGCCGGCCGACCCGCGCATCATCCGCGCCCGGCTCGGCCGCTGGATCACCGACGTCCGCACGGTGTTCACCGACGTGGCGGCCCAGCGGCGTGTCATCGGCGACGCCTACGCCATCATGTCCCGCAACGGCGCCGCCTACCGGGCGGTGAACGAGTGGTATGCGCAGAACAGCCCGTTCGACCGCGCCAAGACGGAGACGGTCGGCGTTCAGGTGCGCTCGGTCATCCCGCTGTCGGCCAACACCTGGCAGCTCCAGTGGTCGGAGAACCACCGCGGCCGGGACGGCTCGGCGCTGCCGGAGGAGAACTGGCGCGGCGTCGTCACCCTGAGCGTCAACCCGCCCGCCGACGACGCCACGATCATGGCCAACCCGGCCGGCATCTACATCGAAGCCGTCGAGTGGCAGAAGCTCGACACCATAGGATCAAGGTCATGAGGCACGCCCTCGGGGCCGCCTTGCTGGTTGCCCTCCCTTCCCTCGCCCAAGCGCAGCAGGTGCCGGCGATCCTGCAAGCTGACGCCAACGCCACGGCCAGCGCCGGCCCGTCCGGCGCCAGCGCCGCGGCGAGCAGCCAGATCAACGGCGCGTCGGGCGGAGCGGGCGCGGTGCCTGCCGCCATGCCGCCGTCCATCTCGGTGGTTGCGCCTTCGGCGCCGTTGAACGCCAAGGAGACGCACGCCGTCGCCCTTGCCCAACGCTGGCGGGAGCGGCGGCAGATGCCGACGCCGGGCGAGGACGGCGTGGTGCGCTACCTCTACGGCGCAACGCTGCCGTCCGTCGTGTGTGCGCCGTTGCAGGTGTGCGCGCTGGAGCTGCAACCCGGCGAGGTCGTGCAGCCGCCCGTCACCCTGGGCGACAGCGTGCGTTGGAAGGTGATGCCGGCGGTGTCCGGCGACGGGGCCAACCGCACCACGCACCTGATGATCAAGCCGACTGACGCCGGCCTGGTCACCAGCATGGCGGTCGCCACCAACCGGCGGATGTACACGGTGCGGTTGGTCTCGACGCAGCGCCAGTGGATGCCACGGGTGGCGTTCAACTACCCCGACGATATGCAGGGCCAGTGGGCGGCCTACCAGCAGAACGTCGCCTTTGGCTCGGCTGCCGCCGCCACGGCGACCAGGGAAAGCGCGGCCAACCTCGACTTCGGCTTTCGCGTGTCCGGGGCCAACCCGTCCTGGAAGCCGGTCCGCGTGTATACCGATGGCCTCAAGACCTACATCGAGTTCACGCCCGCGGCCATGCGCGCCGAGGCTCCGGCGCTGGTGGCTCTGGCGGATGACGGCGGCTGGTTCTCCCGGCCGAGCGCGCAGTTCGTGAACTACCGCCAGCTTGGCAACCGCTTCGTCGTGGATGCGGTGCTGTCCCGGGCGGCGCTGGTGTCGGGCGTGGGAAGCGGCGAGACGCGGGTGACGATCACGCGGGAGGCGTCGCGATGATCCGCCCCGTGAACCTCCTGGCGTCCCTGCTCGCGTGCGCCGGCCTTGCCGCGTGCGCGGGCAGTCCCGCCAGCTCCTACGTCGCACCGCTCACTGCCGCCGCAGATGCGCAGACCCTGGCGGTGGGGATCTCTGACTTCCTGGCGTCGAGCCTGCCTGCCGCTTCCACCACGCTGGCGCTCGAACCGCCATCCTTGGACCAGTCCGGCAACGCGCTCACGCCTGCCCTGGCGGACGCCCTCCGCCGCCGCGGCTTCGCCACCGTGGAGGCTGGCGGCGATGTGGCTTTATCTGGCGCCCGGCGCTTGCGCTACTGGGTCACGCCGATGGACAACGGCGACTTGGTGCGCCTGACGATTGACGGCGGGGCCATCCAGGGCAACCGCTTCTTCGCGCGGAACAGTGGCGGCTCTCTGCAAGCCGGCGGCCCGTTCACGGTCCTGGGTGTCGAGCAGGTGATCGGTGCCCCACCGGAGCCGCCCGCGGGCCTTCGCGGGGGTAACCGGCCGCGTCGCCCGGCGCGCGGCCTTGTGACGGTGCAGCGTCCCGCTCCGACGCCAAGGCCGCTTGCCGGAGCAGCCCTGTGAGCGGCGCGCAGACACCGCCGCCCGGCACCGGTCCCGGCGGCTCGCCGTCGTTCCTGCCCGGCCACCCTAAGCGCGGCGTGGGCGTGCGACGCCTGAACAACGTGCCGGTCTTTCTTGGCGTTGCCACTGTCTGCGCCGCCGTTGGCGCGATTGGCTACACCTACCACGTCCGCACCCAAGCCACCGCTGCGCAGCAGGCCGCCGCCGACAAGCGCGGCGAGGCCGGCAAGGCGAGTGTCCTCGACGGTGCGCCGGACAACGGCGTGATCCCGGCGGGGCTTGGCAGCGGCAACCTGTCCGGCTCATCCGCCAAGACGGCCGAGCAACCCGACCCGGCCGGTGTGTCTGTGCCAGGCGATGCCGGCGCACGCGGCCAAGGCGAGGTCGAAGATGACGCCACGAAAGCGAGGCGGCAGGCGTGGCTGGTGTACTACCAGCAGCTCGCCGAGCTACAGAAGCAGCGATACGACGCCGCCACGCAGGCCATGCAGGCGGACCCGGGCGTGGGTGGCACTGCGAGCGGCTCCACCCCCCAGCCTGGCAGCGGCATTCCGCCCATGGATGCCTCGCCCGGCCAGCAGGCCATGCAGATGCCGCCAGGCATGGGCGCTCCCGGCGGAACCTACGGCGGTTATGGCGGCGGATACGGCTATACGCCCGCGCCCGTGGTGCCGGACGCGACCGGCGCCCGCGAGAAGCAGGCCTTCCTGGCGCAGCGTGGCTCGGACGGCAGCAACGACACGCTGCTCGCCACCGTGCGCAATCCCATATCGCCCTACCTCATCACCGCCGGCGACGTGATCCCCGTCGTGATGCAGGGCGGCGCGGACAGCGACATCCCCGGCCAAATGGTCGGCCGCGTGGTGGCGGACGTATACGATAGCGCCACGGGTCGGCACCGGCTGATCCCCCGCGACTCCAAGGTGATCGGCATCTATGACAGCGTGGTGTCAGCCGGGCAGTCCCGGCTCCCTGCGGTCATCAACCGCATTATCTTCCCGGACAGCAGCAGCATCTCGATTGGTGCGATGCCGGCCGCCGATCAGGCCGGGTTCGCCGGGCTGCGCGACCAGCTTGAGCGGCATGTGTGGGAAAAGTTCGGCAACGCCCTAGTGGTCGCCATCGCGGGCGCGGGCGTGCAAGTGTCGCAGCCGCAAGGCCGCTCGCGTGACGGCTATGACAGCCAGCAGCTCATCGCCGGCTCGCTCGGCCAGCAGTTCGGCCAGCTCGGGCAGGAGTACGCCCGCTCCGGCCTGGCGATCCCGAACACCATCCGCATCCGGCCGGGCTACCGCTTCACGATCCAGGTCACGAAGGACATGGTGCTTCGTCCCTACGTGGACGGACGGACGCGTGGCACGCAACAGGTCCACTATGGGCCGTTCGTGCAATGAGCGGCACGGGCCGGAAGGCGCTGCTGGTGACGACGGGCCTGGTGCTCGCCACCGTCGCCGTGAGCACCGCCGCAACGCAGTTCGTGGCGCATCGCGTTGGCTATCACCCTTCCCTTGGCGTTCCTTGGTTTGGTCACGTCTACGCTCCGTG
Organism: uncultured Acetobacteraceae bacterium; assembly: GCA_964242575.1. GTDB lineage: Bacteria > Pseudomonadota > Alphaproteobacteria > Acetobacterales > Acetobacteraceae > JANPPS01. Next base: position 10,356 of record CAXTCN010000079.1, read on the forward strand.
GTCCTGGGCCGTATGGATGCAGGCACCGTGGGCGGTGAACGCCAAGAGCACCTTCGCCTATCTCACATCCGGCATGATGGTGACTGTGGCGGGCGGGCTGCTGATCGGGCTGGCCGCCTCCAACAGCAGCCGCCGCAAGCCGCGCAAGCACGCGGACGTGCACGGCAGCGCCCGCCTGATGACCGAGGAGGCCGAGCTGCGCCGGACCGGGCTGCTGCCCCGTAAGGGCAAGCCGCACGCTGGCGTCTACGTCGGCGGCTGGACCGACCCGAAAGGCCGCACTCAATACCTCCGGCACGACGGGCCGGAGCACGCCATCGTCATAGCCCCGACCCGCAGCGGCAAGGGCGTGGGCAACATCCTGCCCACGCTGCTGAGCTGGCCGGCGAGCGCCCTGGTCTACGACGAGAAGGGCGAACTGTGGGCGCTCACCGCCGGGTGGCGGTCGCAGGGCGGCGGCAACACCGTGATCCGCTGGGAGCCGGGCGCCATGCACGGCAGCGCCGGCTTCAATTTCCTGGACGAAGTGCGGCTCGGCACCCCGCACGAAGTCTCCGACGTGCAGAACATCGCCCTGATGCTGTGCGACCCCAACGGCGAGGGCATTGAGGCCAAGGACCACTGGGCCAAGACGGCGTTCGAGGTCATCGCCGCGCTGGCGCTGCACGTTCTCTACCAGGCGCGGGCGCAAGGCGGCGTCGGATGCCTCGCCGATGTCGCCGCTCGATTGTCCGATCCTGACCGGGATGCCAACGAGCTGTGGGAGGAGATGCGGACCAACCGGCATCTTGGGGACCGGACGCACCCCTTCATCGCGGGCGCGGGGCGCGACATGCTGGACCGGCCGGAAAAGGAACGCGGCTCGGTCCTGTCCACGGCCAAGACCTACCTCACGCTGGTGCGCGACCCCATCGTGGCGGCGAACACCAGGCGCAGCGACTTCCGGCTGCTCGACCTGATGAACGCCGACAAGCCGGTGTCGCTCTACATCGTCACCCGCGGCGCCGACAAGGAACGCCTGCGCCCGCTGGTGCGGCTGCTGCTCACCATGGTGGTGCGCGAGCTGACCGGCGTGGAGCTGACCTACCGGGACGGCCAGGCCCTCATGCCGCACCGGCACCGGATGCTCATGCTGCTGGACGAGTTCCCCAGCCTCGGCCGCCTACAGATCGTGCAGGACGCACTGCCCAAGTGCGCGGGCTACGGCATCAAGGCGTTCCTGGCCGCGCAGAACCGCGAGCAGATGTTCCAGGCCTATGGCCAATACCAGAGCATCACCGGCAACTGCCATGTCCGCATCGTCTATGCGCCGAACGAGTGGGAGACCGCCCAGTGGGTCAGCCACGTCGTCGGCCAGGCCACCATCGTCAAGGAGGACGTGACCGAGAGCGGCACGCGGCACGGCACGCTGCACAACGTGAGCCGGACCTACCACGAGGTGGGCCGCCCGCTGCTGACACCGGACGAGATCATGCGCCTGGGCAAGCCGCAGAAGGACGACGAAGGCCGCATCGTGGCAAGCGGCGAGATGGTGGTGTTCCTGGCGGGCGAAGCGCCGATCAAGGGAACACAAATCCTGTATTTCCTTGATCCGACGTTCGATGCTCGCTCGAAGATACCAGCACCAGGCACGGGATCGACCATGCACGCGACAGCAGAGCGGTTCGCAGCATGACGCCCCGCTTTCGCCCGCCTTCTGCGGTGGTGTGTGCCGCTGCTGTGCTTGTACTCGGGGCTATGACGGCAGGGCAGATGTCCGGCTTCCGCGTCAACACCACGCCCTCGATGCCGGTGGGGTTGTGGCGTGTGGAAGCAATCTCGGACGAGCCGCGCCGAGGGGAGATCGTGACGGTGTGCCCGCCGGACATCCCCATGATGCGCGAGGCGTCGGCACGCGGCTACATCGGCACTGGTTCCTGTTCGGGCGGCTATGAGCCGCTGGTTAAGCGGGTGGCGGCGATTGCGGGGGACATGGTTCACGTAAGCCCGGCCGGCATCAACGTGAACGGCGAGGCAGTGACCGGCACCGCGCAGCTCAACCAGGATAGCGCCGGGCGTATGATGCAGCCCTACCCGGCCGGCGTTCATCAAGTGCCAGCCTTCCACGTATGGCTGCTGTCCGGGCATGACCCGCGTAGCTTCGACAGTCGATACTTCGGGCCTGTGTCGGCAGAGAACGTGCAAGCGGTTGCGCGGCCGGTGTGGGTGCGATGATTTCCGCCGCGTTGCTGGCGTGCGCCCTGAACGTGCACCCCGTCACGCTGGAGGCGATTGTACGCGTGGAGTCTGGTGGCAACCCGCTCGCGCTCAACGTCAACAGGTTGGCCGGGCCGCAGCCGCGTGCCGCAAGCGTGGCGGACGCCGTGCGTGAGGCGGAGCGCTACATCGCCCGCGGCCACAGCGTTGATTTGGGCCTGGCGCAGATCAACAGCCGGAACCTGCCGCGCCTTGGCCTGACGATTGAGCAGGTGCTCGACCCGTGCACGAACATCGCGGCCGGCGGGCGCATCCTGACGGCCAACTATGCCGACGCGGCCGGGCGCTGGGGCGAAGGTCAGACAGCGCTCCGGGCCGCGCTCTCGGCGTACAACACCGGCAACTTCTCGGCCGGGTTCCGCAACGGCTACGTCGCCAAATACTACGGACCCGGCGGAGTGCCGGCGCTGGCGGGCGGGGTTCGCCAAGCCGCTGCGAGCATGGCTGCGGCCGGCAAGGGCAAAGCGCGCCCAGCGCCGCCCAACCCCTACACCGCCGACATCGCCATTGATTTCAGGGAGGCCTCAAATGTCCAGTTCGTCCAATGATCTGCCAGTTGCTTCGGCTGGCAATGTGACCGCCGACGCCACCCTATCCGAAAGCCTGGCTGACATGACCGTGCCCGGCGTGGTGGTCATGGTGGATGCTGGCGAGGCCGAGGCCATGGGTGCGTTCCAAGAGGACGCACTGACCGAGGCCGAGGCATGGGACGCCAACGCCGACCTTGATGCGGACGGCGCTTATGGCGGCTGACTACGTTGAGCAAGTCGCCGCCGGCATCGTCAAGCAGCTCCGCGAAGGCACGGCGCCTTGGGTAAAGCCTTGGCAACCGGGCGAGCGGTTCATGCCCTACAACCCGACCAGCGGGAACGACTACCGCGGCATGAACGCCGTGTGGCTGCTGAGCCAGGCTGAAGCCAAGGGCTACGGCGATGCGCGCTGGATGACTTACAAGCAGGCCGCCGCCCAGGACGCCCAAGTGCAGAAAGGCGAGAAGGGCACTGTCGTCCAATACTGGAAGTGGGAAGGCGACGAGCCGGTGCGCGATGCGCGCGGCAAGCCCGTTCTGGATGAGCGTGGCGAGCCGCAGACGCAGCGCGTCCGCTATGAACGCCCCCGCGTGTGGACGGCCGTGGTGTTCAACGCCGAACAGATCGCCGGCTTGCCTGACGCACCTGCTCGGCCGGGCCTGCCCGAATGGGAACGCCACGAACAAGCCGAGCGCATCCTTTCAGGTTCCGGCGTTGCCGTGCGCCACCAGCCAGGTGACCGGGCTTTCTACCGCCCCTCCGAGGACCGGATCGTGCTGCCCGAGCGTGGGCAGTTCGCCAGTGCGGACGGGTTCTATGCCACTGCCCTACACGAGCTAGGCCACGCCACCGGCCATCCCAGCCGGCTTGATCGCGACCTCGCCCACCCCTTCGGATCGGACGGCTACGCAAGAGAGGAAATGCGGGCCGAAATCGCTTCCATGATGCTCGGCGGCCAGCTCGGCATCGGCCATGATCCGAGCCAGCACGTCGCTTACGTCGCGTCCTGGATCAAGGTGCTTGAGAGTGACCCGCGCGAGGTATTCCGCGCTGCCGCCGATGCAGAGAAGATCACCCGGATGATCCATTCCTTTGAACGGGTGCGGAAACATCAAGCTGCAGAGCACGAGGCTGCGGCGCCCCCGGTTCAGGCGCGGACGCCAACCATCGTTCGGGAGAATCATCCCGCCATGAGTGCGCCCAACGATGCCCGCACCTACCTTGCCGTGCCCTACGAGGAGAAGGACAGCGCCAAGCAGGCCGGCGCCAAGTGGGACCGGACCGAAAAGGCGTGGTTCGTTCCCGCCGATGTCGAGCTTGATGCCTTCGAGCGGTGGATGCCGGCGAAGGGGACCGTCCGTGTCGAGGCGAGGCCGGACCCGCGCGAGCAGTTTGCGCAAGCGCTGCGCGACGCCGGCTTGCTGGTGAAGGGAGCGCCGCTAATGGATGGCCAGCTCCACCGCGTGCCGGTCGAAGGCGATCACGGCAAAGACCGGAGCGGGGCATACAAAGGGCATCTCGACGGCCGCCCGGCGGGGTTCATCCAGAACTTCAAGACGGGCGCGAAGGTGAACTGGAAAGCCAACGGCCGGGTGGCGGCGCTGAACCCCCAGGACCGCGTGCAACTGGCGGCCGAGGCCGCGCAGAAGCTGCATGATAGGACGCAGGAGCGCGAGCGCCTGCAAGAGCGAACAGCCGAGCAAGCAGATGCCCTCTGGACCGCCGCCGTGCCAGTCCAGGCACACCCTTACTTGACGGCAAAAGGCGTGGCGTCGCACGGGCTGCGAGAAGGCGGCGCAGGACAAACAATCATGGTGGACGGTCGCGACGGTAAGCCGCGAGAGGCGAGCATTTCAGGTCAGCTTCTCGTCCCGGTGCGCGATGCCGGCGGGAAGCTGACCAGTTTGCAATTCATCCGCCAGGACGCCGGCAAAATGTTCATGCCGGAGGGCCGCGTGGATGGCGGACACCATGTGATCGGCGATCCTACCCGCTCCGGTCCACTGCTGATCGCCGAAGGCTTCGCCACCGCTGCCACCGTGCACGAGCTGACCGGGCACACGGTTATCGTCGCCTTCAACGCCGGCAATCTCGGCAAAGTGGCGGAGGCTTACCGAGAGCGGTTCCCTGACCGGGCTATCTACATTGCCGGCGACACTGACCGTGAGCGGGCGGCAGAAGGCAAGCCCAATGTCGGCTGGGTCAAGGCGAAGGAAGCCGCTGCGGCAATCGGCGGCCAGGCCATCTTCCCGGCATTCCCGGATGGCGTGAAAGGATCGGACTGGAATGACCTTGCGCAGTCCATCGGACGCGACAATGCACAGTTTGTGTTGCATGGCGCTATCAGGGTTGCGGACCGCCATCATGCCGCTTCAACGATGCAAAAAACACAGGCAAACGATCATGGCCAAGCGATAACGGTCCGGGATTTCCAGCGAACGCCAACAAAGGAGCGCGAAAGCGCGGACCTTGAACGATAGGAGGGCATCATGGGCATCGTAACTGAACTGCTGAAGATGATTGTCACTGGGCTGGTCGGCTTCATCTTCATGCTGCTGATGCCATTCTATTACCTGGCCCTGCTTGCGCTTGGCCTGGTGTCCTCGATGTCGCTGATGATCGCCCTGTTCTGTGGCGTCGGCTACCTGTTCCAGCCAACGACGCACAACCTGGTCAACGCGCTCGGCTTCCTTGGCTACTCGGCCGCGGCGTTCCTGGTCGCTTTCGCGATCCACTACATTCCGGCTCGTCTGAAGGATCGCAACGCGCTCCGCCGGCAACAGCACCAGACCCTTGACCGGATCGGCGGCTTGCGGTTGGCGTCTGATGTGCCCTTTAACGAGGGCCAGCATGGCTGATTCGCCAATCGTGCAGCGGCCTTGTTGTTGCTGGGCGTTTGCTTGAGCGGGTTCATAGTGGCTGTCAAACCGCGCAACGACCACTACATCGCCCAGACTTACCTACGGCACTTCTCGGGGCTGAGCGGGATGTTGCGCGCTTACAGAAAATCAGACGGCAATACGTTTTCTTGCTGGCCTGAGGATGGCTGCCAGGGTTGTCCCGGTCAGCTCATCATGTCAGCCAAGCCAACCTTCTCAAACGGGGTCTGAGCAGCTGCCGGCATAATTAAGATTGGCTGAACCTGCATTAGGTTGGCCCTGGTGTGCGATAAATCTGCGGTATAAATTAGCTACTATCATCAATGAAAATAGATGGGGCAGTATGTTGTTTGTTAATACTCTGTGACCTGTTCGTATTCTGGTCTATCAACTTGCCAATAAGTCGATCACGTTGCAGTGATTGCATTTTGTATTGCTCTCGGACCGAAGATAGGCAGTTGCCTGGTCGAAAATTCTACCCATAGGTAATAGAACATACACTCTGCTTAACCCGAAGCTTTCGCCCTTGTGACAGGGCGGCACTACGGAGGACATCTTTTGGGGGCATCGAAGAAGCGCGACGCGCTGGAGGCGCTTCGGCACGAGACCACCCTGGTCAGGTTCGGGGAGTTCGCGCTGAAGTCGGATGACCTCGACGAGATCCTGACCGAGGCCTGCCATCTCGTCGGCCACGCCTTGGGCACCGAACTCGCCAAGGTCATGGAGCTGCAGGACGACGGCAAGACCCTGTCCGTGCGTGCTGGCGTGGGCTGGATGCCGGGCGTCGTGGGCCAGGTGACGCTCATGGCAGAAGACGACACCTCGGAGGGCCATGCGCTGAAGACGGGAGAGCCGATGATCTCCCCCAACATCGACGAGGAAACACGGTTCCGGTATCCGGCGTTCCTGACCGACAACGGCGTCAAGGCAGTCGCCAATGTCATCATCATTGGCGGCAAAGACAGGCCGCCTTTCGGCATCCTGCAGATCGACAGCCGCAAGCCTCGCGAGTTCACTGAGAAGGACACGTCTTTCCTGCGCAGCTATGCCAACCTGCTGGGGGCTGCGGTGGACCGCCTGCGGGTGATCGAGAAGGTGCGCAGCGCGGAGGGGCGCCTCCGTTTGGCTCTGGAAAGCGGTTTGTTGGGCAGCTGGGATTTCGAGCTGGCCACCGGCAACGTCACCTGCACGCCGCGACACGACGCGATCTTCGGCTATTCCGGGCCGCAGTCCTCATGGACCTATGACACCTTCCTTGATCACGTCCTGCCCGAGGATCGGGAGCGTGTGGCCAGCACGTTCCGTCATGCGGTGGACACCCGGGCGGAGTGGCATTTCGAGTGCCGCATCCAGCGGGCGAACGACGGCGAGGTGCGCTGGATCGAGGCGCGCGGCAATCCCGATGGCGGGCAGGGCAACAACCCGCCCACCCACCTGCTGGGCATTGTGGCCGACATTACGGAACGCAAGCGCGCCGAGGAGGCTTTGCTCCGATCGAACGAAGTTCTGGAAGCGAGTGTGGCAGAGCGCACCCGTGAGCTGACCATGGCGAACACCCGGCTGGAGGTGGAGGCGGAGGAGCGCGAGCAGGTCGAGGCGGCGCTGCGGCAGTCGCAGAAGATGGAGGCGGTGGGTCAGCTGACTGGGGGCATCGCGCACGACTTCAACAACCTGCTCGCCGGCATCACAGGTGGCCTGGAGCTGATGCGCACCCGCATTGCCCAGGGACGCACGGCGGAGCTCGGCCGCTACATCGACAGTGCGATGGGATCGGCCAACCGTGCGGCGGCGCTGACCCATCGGCTGCTCGCCTTCTCGCGGCGGCAAACACTCGACCCGAAGCCGACCGACGTGAACGGCTTGGTCGCCGGCATGGAGGAGCTGTTCCGCAACACCGTGGGGCCGGGCGTCCAGGTCGAGACGACGCTGACGGACAAGCCGTGGCCGACCCTGTGCGATCCGAACCAGCTTGAAAGCGCCCTGCTCAACCTGGTCATCAATGCCCGCGACGCCATGCCGGACGGCGGACAGCTGCTGCTCGAGACCTCGAACACCGTTCTGCGTAGCCGGCGCGAAACGCCCAAGGAGCAACCCCCGCAAGACGTGCCGCCGGGCGAGTACGTGTGCCTATCGGTGGCAGACACCGGCACCGGCATGACCCCGGACGTGATCGCACGCGCGTTCGACCCGTTCTTCACGACCAAGCCGACCGGGCAGGGCACCGGCCTCGGCCTGTCCATGATCTACGGCTTCATGCACCAGTCGGGCGGGCATGTGCGCCTGCGCAGCGAAGTGGGCCAGGGCACGACGGTGGCGATCTACCTGCCGCGCCATCTCGGAGCAGGGACGAGCGCAGGAGGCGGGAATGCAGCGGTTTCCTTGCCAGCCGTTGATATAAGCGCCGTCGTGCTGGTGGTCGAGGATGAGCCCGACGTGCGCATGGTCATCGTCGAGGTGCTTTCGGACCTTGGCTACACCGTGCACGAGGCCGCGGACGGCCGATCGGGCCTGCGGATCCTGGAGTCGGGAACCCGCATAGACCTCTTGCTGACGGATGTCGGCCTGCCCGGCGGCATGAACGGCCGGCAGCTGGCGGACGCGGCGCGGCAGCTGCGTCCCGGTCTTAGCGTGCTGTTCGTCACCGGCTATGCCGAGACCGTGGCCGGCAGCAACGGCCGCATGGAGCCGGGCATGCAGGTCATGACCAAGCCTTTCACGCTCGACGCGTTCGTGGCCAAGGTTCAGGGCATCCTCTCAGCCCAGCCGCTGGCAATACGTTGAGGCTGGCCGGACCTTTCGGGCCGCAGGTGCCCCAGCAGGTCCGGCCAGATCAGAACGACACTCAGGAGCCAACTTGGAACACAAAGAAACAAGGTTCTCCGACATCGCACTGGGTGAGCACACCCAGTTGGGCCACTTCATTCGCGAGAATGTCGCGCAGATCGTCGTTGAGTGGACGGGCTTTGCCGGAACCCGCATACCGGCCGGTGAGGGCATGACGGTGCTCGCGCTGCGGGACCACGTCGAAGAGATACTCAGCTTCATTGCCGACGATCTGGAGTCCCCTCAAACGAACTCCGAGCAGTTGCAGAAATCCCAAGGCGACGGACCGAAAGAGGGGGGTGTCCAGCGCAGTGCGGCGGAGGTCCACGCCGAGCTGCGCCTGAACGATGGCTTCGACATCGACCAGATGGTGGCGGAGTACCGTGCGTTGCGGGCCTGCGTGGTCAGGCTGTGGAGTGCCAGGACGCAAGGGCTGACCAAAAACGACTTCGACGACCTGATCAGGTTCAACGAGGCGATCGACCAGGCGGTGGCGGAGTCCCTGCACCACTACACGCAGACCATCGAGCATTCGCGGCACATGTTTCTGGGCATCCTGGGCCATGACCTGCGCAACCCGATCGGTGCGGTGTCGATGTCCGCCGACCTTGTCGCCACGCTTGGCACACTCAACGAACAACAAGCCACTTTGGTGACCCGGATGAAGGACGCCGCAGTGCGAGCAATCCGGACACTCGACGACCTCCTCGATCTCACGCGCGTTCAGTTCGGATCGGACATGCCGCTCTTCAGGGACGAGATGGACATGTCCTTGCTGAGCAGGCAGCTGGTTGACGAGATGCGCGCGCTTCATCCGAAGCGCACCATCACCTTGGAAACGACCGGAGACACGAAAGGAAAGTGGGATGTGCTCCGTATGGGGCAGGTGCTTTCAAACCTCATCGGCAACGCAATCGAGCATGGCTTCGAGGACACCCCCGTTGAGGTCGCCGTCGAGGGCAAGTTGGATGCGGCTGTGTTGTCCGTGCGGAACCAGGGTGTGCCGATCCCTCAGGAGATGATGCGCGCGGTGTTTGACTCACTCGTCCGAGGTGACAAGGACCGGCAAGAGGTGGCGGGATCGACGCACCTCGGCTTAGGATTGTATATCACCAAGAAGGTTGTCGATGCCCATGGTGGCACCATTGGCATCACGTCGAGCGAGCGGGATGGCACGAGGTTCACCGTCAGCATTCCACGCCATCAATGACGCCACCACTTAAGCTGGCTGATGGTCCCCTCCACTATCCATCTGCGCTATGCTGCGTAGGCGGTCACAGTCGATCCAAGCAGCCGGAACCCCCGAGGAGACGCGGATACGGGGTGATTTGACATCCTCTCGCCGACGATCCTGAGCGCCGACACGACGGAGCTGGCCGAATAGGGTTTGGCGATGCAGCCCTCGCCTTCAGCCTGGCCCAGACGTGGGTGCTCCGGGTTGCCGGTTGCATACAGCACACCAAACCTGCCGCGCCGGCGCAGGGCCGTTGCGATCTCCGTGCCGTATTCCCCGCCCGGTAGACAGAGGTCGATGACGCCGAGGTCGGGATTGTGCCGCTCGCCAAGCTCGATGGCGTCGGCCACTGTGCTCGCGATCCCGCACACCTCGTAGCCGGCCGCCGAAAGAGCGTCCTCCAGGAACTCGGCGATCATAAGCTCATCTTCCACGATCAGAACCTTGAACATCGTAATCCTTCTCTAGGAAATGGCTTGTGTGTGCATGCTATGAAGCAACGCTAGGGTGGTATTTTGATATACGTATGAAAAGCATGCAAGCACGGCTATGATAACTATAACAATAAATACTGAACAATCAGCAACAATTATAGAAGTATTGCGGATGCTGTATTAACAGATAGCACTTCCGACCTTCAGCAGTGATGCCGTCCGTGAACTGGTATCGCCCAACATTCTCAACGAGGCTGCCCGACGAAGCTTCGAGGCGGAGAGCGTTAGGGCGTGCGGGGCACTGTCAGCCCAGCCAGCGTGGCCCTGGCTCCAGCGATACATTCCCAATTCTACAAACAAATCCCACCACGCTGAAGGACGCTGCCTCGTGTAGCTACACCGGCAGCGTGACCCCATGGACTCACCAAAAGTGGCCAAGAACTTGTGTATCGTGACCGCTAACCAGATTGCACGACATGGAACGCGGTTCCGGTGTTAGCAGCGATACCGCTCGGGTTGCTCCAGGGTATGGTTCTGACAGCGGCCGTATTGCCCGCCCATTGATCCATCACCTGAATGCCGCGTTCGTTCTGGCCTAAATAGATGGCGGCATGGCTGCTGCCGTCCAGATTGTTTCCATAACGGTCCGAGCCGTCGAATGTTGCAATGGCCGTTCCGGGCTGCAGGTCCGTGTTGCCCTGCACTGGCGCACCGCATACCCAGTTGCGGGTTGGGCCAATGCCTGGGCTTGTGGCCTGAACCAGGGCAACGCACTGACCGGAGCCGACCGACCTTCCGACATACCGGGCATAGTCAGCGGCAATGAAACCAGCTCCAGAACTCGCCTGTGTCGTCGCCCTGGCGACGTTAGCATCCGAGTTTGCTGGAAGCCTCAATCCTAGGCTTCCTCCGCCACTCTGCTCATTCTGAACGTCAACAGGTTTCGGCACTGCTGCTATCGAGGCAGCATAGATCGAGCCGAACGTCCCAGCAGCTCCAATGGACGGTGCAAAGCCCGGCGGCTCCAAGCGCACCTGAGCACGCGGTCTCTGCAATATGTATTCAAGATTCTGGATCAAAGCCTGCCATCCAACACTGCCATTTCCGAGCTTTTGCCAGAGCTTTGCAACCTAGGATGTGGTTGCGCGATCGCCTGCCGTGCGGCAATCACGGCAACTGTATCGGCCTTTGATCCAGACGTGACGTTCGCGCCACCCTGTGTCGTGCAACACCAGCCCGGAACACCAACGTTATCGATAGCCGCACTTCCTACCGTCAATCCGGTCTGCACCACGTACCCCTCTAATTGGGTTCACTGCCCCATATAAGAGATGATCAAAAAAGTATGAGCGCGGGTAGACGGAAAGGTCCAGCGACTGATTTGATTTGTTTTGCCTCTAGCATTGCCTGGTTTGCTCAATGCATCTCTCAACGGGCGCGATCACGGCTGAGCCGCCAGCCCACGACGCCCATCCCCACGAACCCGCCGACGCACACCG